>NZ_SMNT01000048.1 GCF_004348265.1 Methylobacterium segetis | reverse complement strand
GGCGAAGCGCACGGCCGAATGCCGGGCGAGGAAGTCGAGGAGGCGTTCGAGGAAATCCCAGAGCGCGGCGTCGTGGGCGCCGTGGTGCGTGAGGAGCCCGATCGGCGTCTCCGGCGCCTCCGTCAGGATGGCGAGCAGGCGATCGACGAGGCGGTGCGGGTCGACGAGGCTGCGGGTGCCACGCCAGTCGATCGGATCGATCTGCGGGTCGTGGCGCAGGAGGCCGGGGACCTCCCCGGCCGCACCGGGCGCGGCCGAGAGCGCCTCGTATCCGAGATCCGGCAGGGCCGCGGCGAGATGTCCGTCCAGCCGGTTCCAGGGCGGCACGAAGACCGGCAGCAGCTGGTCGGCCGGAAGCCGCGATCGCGCAAGCCGCAGCGCCTCCTCCGCCTCCGCGATCAGGACGGGCAGGGACCGGTGCGGGCCGAACTCCGCGGGGCGGCTCCTCGGCGGCGCGTGATCGGCGTGGACGAGGCCGTGGACGGCGAGGCAGGCCCCCGGCGCGCGATCGACGCGTCTCGCGAGCGAGGGCTCGACCCGGCCCGGAATGGCCGCGATCAGCACCGGCAGGCCCGCCTGCTCGGAGAGGGCGAGCAGCCGGTCGAAGGCGGGCGTCGCCGCGACCGCGTCGTCGTCCCGCCACCAGACCGGAACCCGCGCGCCCTCGCGGGCCGCGGCATCGAGCCCCGCGCGGAGGCGGGCGAGCGCGGCCGAGACCGGGTCGCCCACGCGCCGCGTGCCGGGCACGTTCGCCGCAGGCGGACCCGCCGTTCGCGCCGCGAACAGGTCCTCCATGATCGCCACCGAGCGCGGACCGCCGTCGAGATCGATGCCGTGCGGGGAGAGGGCCGGGGCCGAGAGGGCCTCGCGCACGCTGCGGAGCAGCGCGTCGGCATCGAGGTCCGCTTCCGGGAGGACGCGTGCGAGGCCCCGCGGGGCGAGGCGCTCGGCGCGCAGGCGCTGCTCGGTCTCGCCCCCCGCCTCGAAGGGGACGAGCACGGCGGGCGTGCGCGTGGCGAGAAGATCGACCGCTGTGTTGTAGCCGCACTGGCTGACCGACAGGGAGGCGCCCGCCAGCAACGCACGGTAGTCCGGGCGTGCCCGGTCGACGACCCCGTCCGGCAGGTCGCGGCCGATCTGGGAGAGTGCCGCATCCGGCACGCCGTGCCCGACGAGGATCCGCCAGCCGAGATCCGGCGCGCGGTGCGCAGCCTCGGCCGCGGCCCGGAACAGGCCGAGCCCCGCGGCGCTCGACCCGGCCGCGACCAGGATGCCCGTGCGTCGGGCCGGGGCCGGCACCGGTGTCCCCTCGTCGATGTAGCCCGTCGCGTGCAGGCGCTCGGCGAGGTGGGGATCGACCGGCCAGGATGCTCCGAGCGGGACGAGGCTCGGGTCGCCGTGGACGAGCACGGCGTCGTAGAGATCCCGAAGGCGGGCCTGCGTCTGCGCGATCCGGCCCGGCTTCCCGGGCGCGACCAGGATGTCGCGAATCGAGGCGAGGACGAGGGGGCGCGGGCGCCGCGCGCGCGCAGCCTCGACGAGACTCAGGAATTCCCCGGCCATCGCGCGCCGGCCGAACGGGAACAGCTCCGTCACGACGACGTCCGGCCGCGCCCTGTCGAGGGTCTCGAGGAGCATCGCCCGCCGCCGCGCCATCAGGCCGGGGCTGGCCTCCCCGCCGTCGGGTCCGAGCAGGCGGCGGAAATCGGTGCCCTCGACATGGACCGGCGGCAGCGCCACGAGCCGGACGCCGCCGAGGCGCACGAGGGGCGCCGGGCGCCCGCCGCTGACGAGCACGGCCTCATGGCCGGCCGCAGCGCAGGCGCGCGCCAGCGCCGCCGCGCGGGTCAGATGGCCCGCCCCGAGGAGGTGCGTGACGGCGATCAGGACGCGCATGGGCAGCCCGCCGCGTGGGGACCGGGGATGCGGCGGGCCGGCGCCGGGACCAGGCCGGCCGAGGCCGCGAGGCGCGCGCCGATCAGGTCGATGCCGGCCTCGTGCGTGAACTCCGCCCTCAGCCGCGCGCCCGCCGCCGCGGCGAGGCGTCGGCGCCGTCCCGGATCGCGGGCAAGCGCCAGGATCGCATCGGCCAGGGCCGCCGGATCGCCCGGCGGCACCAGGACCCCGTGCGTCCCGTCGGTCACGAATTCCGGCGTCCCCGCGAAGGCGGTGGCGAGGATGGGCAGGTCCTGGCTCGCCGCCTCCATCAGGACGTTCGGCAGGCCGTCGCGGTCGCCGGAGGCGGCGGCCTTGGTCGGCAGCACGAACAGGTCCGCCTCGCGCATCGCCGCGATCACGCGCGGCTGCGCCTGCGCGCCGTGGAACGTGACGCGCCCGCGAAGGCCCTGCGACCTGGCTAGGGTCTCGAGTGGCCCGCGCCGCTCCCCGTCCCCGATCAGGTCGAGATGCCAGTTCAGCGCGGCGGGCAGGCGGGCGAGAGCCGCGATCAGGTCGTCCTGTCCCTTCTTGGCGACGAGCCGTCCGACGCAGAGCAGCCGAACGCAATGTCCGGGGCCGGACCCGTCGCGGGGCGGGCGCCGCGGGCAGGGTTCGGGAAAGCGCGCGAGATCGAGGCCGTGATAGGCGAGCGCCACCCGGCCGGGTGGCGCGAGAGCGTTCAGGCGGGCGAGGCCGTCGCGCGTGCAGGCGACGGCCCATGCGCAATCGGCGAGCTTCTCGGACAGGTCCCAGGCCCGCGTCGTCCAGATGTCCTTCGCGTGGGCCGAGACGCTCCAGGCACGCCCTGTCAGCAGAGCCGCGTAGCGGGCGACGCTCGCCGGGGCGTGCAGGAAGTGGGCATGCAGGTGGGTCGCCGCATCCGGCACTTCGCGGGCGAGGACGAGCGCCTGCCCGAGCCGGCGCAGGCGCGAGGGCGTAGGGTCCCGCACGAGATCCCGCGCGACGGTGCGCAGCAGCCTGCCGAAGGCCGGACGCCGCGCGGCCGCGATCAGGCCGCGCAGCACCCGCACGGGCGCCCGGTGCAGGTATTCGGGCAGATAGGTGACGGGCGCCCGTATCGCCGCGTGCATCGGGTGCCGCTCACCCTCCGTGGGGCGCCGGAGAGACCAGATCTCCAGGCCGAGGCCGCGCCTTTCCAGGGCCAGGATCTCCTGCGCGATGAAGGTCTCGGACAGCCGCGGATAGCCCTTCAGCACGATCGCGATCCGCGCGCCGGTTCCCGGCGGGGCGTCGGCGTCGCGGGCGCTCATGGATGGGCGCATCCGAGGCAGGGTTCGGCGCGGCTTTCCACGAAGGGCGGCCCCGGCGACGGGCCGGCGGCCGGATCGGCGAGGAGCGCGCGCAGGCGCTCGACCACGCCGCCGAGCCCGTCGAGGAGGCCCGGCTCGACGAAGCGCGACGGCACCGGCTGGTCCGGGAGTCCCCGGAGCGCGGCGGCCATGCGCGCGGCGCCGCGGCCCCGCCCCGCATCCGGCCCCCCATGGAGCACGCGCGCGAGGCCGAGCGCCTCGGCGGCGACGGCGCGGATCTCCTGCTCGCGCCGCGGCTCCGTGCGCGGGACCAGCAGGGCCCGCCTGTCGAAGGAGAGGATCTCGCAGAACGTGTTGTAGCCGCCCATCGCCACGATGCCGGCGGCCCGGCTCATCAGGTGCTCGATCTCGCTGTCGAAGGTGATCGCCGAGAGGCGGCCGGGCTGCCGGTCGATCCGCGCCAGGAAGGCCGTGCGGGTGTCCGCATCGAGAAAGGGCCCGAAGGCCACGATGGCCGGGAGCGGCAGGCCCGGATCGGTCTCGTAGGCCGAGATCACCCAGTCGATCAGTCCGGCACCGTCGCCGCCGCCGCCGGGGGTGACGAGGAGGAAGGGGGCGCCCGCGAGCGCCGGCTCGGAGCGGCCGGGCGGCCAGTCCGGGACCTCGCGGCGCAGATAGCCGAGGTAGACCAACCTGGTCGCGGGGCCGAGGGGGAGCGCGCGCAGCGGCTCGTGGATGCGCGGCACGCCGTAGACCCAGATCTCGTCGTAGTAGCGCTCGATGGCCTCGACCGCCCCCTTGCGCGCCCATTCGGGTGCGAGGCGCTCGCCGTCGTCGAGGATGTCGCGCAGGCCGAGCACGCACTTGCCGCCTTGGACGGACAGGCGCTCGAGCGTCGGCAGGAACTCGCCGTGCAGGCCCGTCGGCTCCTTGTCGACGATCGTCAGGTCGGGCCGGAACGCCTCCGCCGTCGCCGCGACGATCGCCGCGCGCTCCGCGATCCGGTCGTCGAGGGCGCTGCCCGGCTCGAAGGGAGCGTAGATGCCGTCGACGCGCTTGGTGACGACCGGGAGCCGCACCGCGGAGACGCGGTCGGCGAAGCCGAACCGGTCGACGAAGGGCGACCCCGAGACGATCACCACGCGCGCCCCGCGCTCCGCCGCGACGATGGCGTGGGCGATGGCGCGCGACCGGCGCAGATGCCCGAGCCCGAACGTGTCGTGGCTGTAGATCAGCACGCGCGGGGCCGAGGCGGGGGCGTCCCTCACCGGAAGCGTTCCATCTCGAACACTCTTCCTCTGGCGGCGGATCGGTCTGGACGGCCGATGCCTGGCCCCTCGCATGAAGCGGCCAAGCATGACAACTTCTAGATGTTCCATGTTTGTCAAGTCCAGCCGAGCGGAGGGGCGAGCCCCGAACCCGATGCGTGACCTGCAGCCGACCCTGTTCCAGTACATCTGGGCGCATTCGAAGCGCGATCAGCTCGCCATCTGCGCCGTTGTGTTCGTTTCCTTACCGTTCTACTTCGCGTCCCTCGACCTGCCGCGGCGAATCGTCAACGACGCGATCACCGGCAAGGCCTTCGGCGGGGGTCGCCGGACGGCCCCCTTCCTCGACCTGACGATCCACTGGCCGCTCTGGGCCGGCGGCGGCGCCACCACGCTGTTCGAGGGCTTCCAGCTCGAGCGGATGGAACTGCTGATCGGCCTCTCCGCCCTGTTCCTTGCGCTCGTCCTGATCAACGGCGCCTTCAAGTTCTGGATCAACCTCTCGAAGGGCGTGCTCGGCGAGCGCATGCTCCGCCGCCTGCGGTTCCAGCTGTTCGCGCTGATGCTGCGCTTCACGCCGGAGGCGCAGCGCGAGGTGAAGGCCTCGGAGACGGCGACGATCATCCGCGACGAGGTCGAGCCGATCGGCGCCTTCATCGGCGACGCCATCATCAGCCCGGTCTTCCTCGGCACGCAGGCGGCCACCGCCCTGACCTTCATCCTCCTGCAGAACGTGTGGCTCGGCCTCGTCGCGGCCGCCATCGTCGCCGTCCAGTTCATCGTCATCCCGCGCCTGCGGCGGACGATCCTGCGGCTGAGCCGCGAGCGGCAACTCCGGTCGCGGGAGCTGGCGGGCCATGTCGGCGAGGTCCTCGAGGGGCTCGACGCCGTGACGGTGAACGATGCGGGGCGCTGGGAGCGGGCGGAATTCGGCGGCCGCCTGCACCGGCTCTACAGCCTTCGATTGCGGATCTACCGGCGCAAATTCGCGATCAAGTATCTCAACAACCTGCTGGCGCAGGTGACGCCGTTCCTGTTCTACGCCGTCGGCGGCATGTTCGCCCTCCACGGACAGCTCGATATCGGCCAGCTCGTCGCCGTCCTGGCGGCCTATCGCGACCTGCCGCCGCCGCTGAAGGAACTCATCGACTGGGATCAGCAGCGCCTCGACGTCGAGGTGAAGTACGAGACCGTGGCCGCGCATTTCGCGGCCCACCGGCTCCGCCGGGCGGAGGCGGAGGATGCCGAGGGCGCGGCCGTCCCGGCGGCCCGCACGCTGGAATGGGAGGGCGTCGCCCTGAGGAGCCCCCATGACGGCGAGCTCGTCGCGATCGCCGACGCGACCGTCCCCCTGCCGGCGCGGGTCGGCTTCGTGGTGGAGGACGGCGAACTCGCCCATGTGCTGGCCCGCGCGCTCGTCGGCCTCGACCCGCCCCAGAGCGGGGCGATCCGGCTCGGCGGGCACGACCTCGTCGGGCTGCCCCAGTCGGTCCGCAGCCGACTGATCGGCTATGCGGGCCGGAGCCCGAACCTGTTTCCCGGCTCGATCCGGGACAACGTCGTCTACGGGCTGCACCGGATCCCGACCGGACCCGTCCCGACGGACGCGGACAGGCACGCCGAGGCCCTGCGGACCGGAAACCCCGTGGAGACGATCGAGCAGAACTGGATCGACTACGCCCGGCTCGGCGTCTCGGGCGCGGAGGGGCTCGACCGGCGGATCCTGGCGCTGCTGGCCGGCCTCGGGATGGAGCGCGACCTGTACCGGTTCGGTCTCTCGACGATCTGCCGGGACATGCCCGACCCCACGATCGGCACGCGCCTGATCGCCGCGCGCCGGCACCTGCAGGCGCTCCTCGACGGCGCCAAGCGCGGCGGCCTCGTCGTGCCCTTCGCCGCGGACCGCTACAACGACGAGGCCACGGTCGCCGAGAACCTGCTCTTCGGGGTGCCGCGCGAGCCCGGGCTGATGGAGCGTCTCGCGGCCGAGCCGGCCTTCGTCGAGGCGCTCGGCAGGGCGGGGCTCGGGGACGGGCTGGTCGGGATGGGCGTGGCGATCGCCCGCAACCTCGTCGAGATCTTCCGCGACCTGCCGCAGGGGCACACCCTCTTCCGGCGGTTCTCGCTGATCACGCCCGACGCGCTGCCCGACTACGTCCGCCAGCTCGCCCGGATCGACGCGGATGGCGGGCTCGAACCGGAGGACAGGGCGGCCTTCCTCGCGCTGACGCTCCGCTACGTCGAGACCCGCCAGCGCTTCGGCCTTCTCGATTCGGCGCTCCAGGTCCGGATCGTGCGGGCGCGGGGCCTCGTCCAGGCCGCGCTCGGCGGAATCGACGGCAACGGGATCGAACCCTACGATCCGGATCGGATCAACCCGCGCATCTCGATCCTCGAGAACCTCCTGTTCGGACGCATCAGCACGCGGCGCATGCATGCGGAGGCCGACATGCGCGAGCACGTGCTGGCGGCGGTCCGCCGCTTCGATCTGGAGGAGTGGATCGAGCGGCGCGGCCTCGACGTCGATGTCGGCAACCGCGGTCAGCTTCTGACGGACGATCAGCGTGCGCGGATCGAGATCGCGCGGGCCGCGCTCACGCTGCCGCCGATCCTCGTCGTGGAGGATTCGGGCGTGCTCGACCGGGCGCTGATCAGGTTCCTCGCCGCATCGGACTGGTCCGGGCGGGAGACCTCCCTGGTCCTGTTCACCGCCTCCGCCGCGCTCGCGGCCGGATTCGACCCCTGCATCACGGTCGGGAGGACCGGAGCCCGACGGGCGATCGCGGGATCCGGAGAGCCGGGCGATCCCGCCGCGCGGACGGCGCCGGACGGGCGCGGTCCACGCCTGCGGGCGGACCTCGGCAAGGAGCGTGGGCTCAGCCGGGGCCTCCCTCCGCGGGGGCGAAGATCGTGACCAGCTCCCTGCGCCCGGCGAAGGGCTCCCGCCCGATCTCCCGCCATGCGGCCCGCTCCGGCGTGCCCTCGACGGCCGCCCCCGAGGCCAGGATCATGGCGCCGTAGCGCTTGGTCGCCTGTTCCAGGCGCGAGGCGACGTTGACCGCATCGCCCAGGACCGTGAATTCCATCCGCTCCTCGTCGCCGACGATGCCGCAGAAGACCTCGCCGACATGGATGCCGATGCCGATCCGCACCGGATGCGGCATCTCGTGCGTCGCGTTCCAGGCCTCGACGATCCGGACGAGGTCGTGCGCGAAGGTGAGGGCGCGGCCCGCATCGTCGCTGCCCTCGTCCGGGACGCCGAACAGGATCAGCGCCCCGTCGCCGATGAACTTATCGACGATGCCGTGGTGCTTTCGCACGCAGCCGAGGATGCGGGTCCGGAAGGCCGTGAAGAACTGCGACAGGCGCTCCGGGTCCATGCCCTCGGCCATCCCGGTCGAGTCCCGGATGTCGACGAAGACGATGACGGCCCTCTGTCGGCGCCCGCGGCGCAAGCCGAGGTCACCGGCCGCGACCCGGGGCGCGATCTCGGCGGGCAGGAAGCGCGCGAGGCTGGCGCGGCCGACCGCATCCTTGACGGCCGAGGACAGGAGGCGGCGCGAGCGGACGATGCCGAAGGCGGTCGCCGCCCCGGCGAGCAGCAGCAGCGCGAACCGCATCACGTTGACCGGCATCGAGAACAGGCCGGGCCAAGCCGGCACGTTCTGCGAGGCCGGGTCGAGCATCAGGCTGTGGTCGAGCGCGCCCGCGATCCCGACCAGTCCGAGCGCCAGGAGCGCGATGGCGCCGAGCTGCACCTTGACGTCGTAGCGCAGGGCGCCGACCGCGAGAACCACGGGCACCGACCAAGTGATCGGCGCCGAGGGCAGCGCGTTGCCGGGCAGGCCGCGCTCCGCGAGGGCGAGGTAGGCGATGACGAGGACGAGCCCGACATCGAGCACCATGAACAGGTAGGAGTACCCGTGGCGCCAGCGCTGCGGCACGGCGAGACCGATGCTGACCGCACCGACCGAGAGGAAGCCGAGGGCGGCGATCCAGGCGTTGCGCATGAACAGGTCGAGGGACACGCCCGTCCACCGCAGCATCACGTGATCGGCGACGATCACCGTCACGAACACGCAGAGCCCGATCGCCACCCGGAGCCACCCGATCAGGCGCTCCGCCGCGACCTCGTGCCGGCGCATCAGCGCGGCGACGAGATCGCTTTCCAGGGGGCGCGCGGGAGTGCCGGTTGGCAGCTCGATCTCCCCGGCCACCGCATCGGCACGCAGACCTGGCCGCATCCCGGCCTCCCGGATCCTCGTCGAAGGGGCGACGGCGGGATAAGAGCATGGCCGCGGGCGCCCGGCCATCGAGCGTACGGGGGCCATCCTTCGAGGGGAGCCTCAGCCCGGATCGCCCGCCGGCCTCGCCTGCGCCCGCCCGGTCACGGAGCGTCGAGCACCGCATCCTCCCGGTGGCGAGGAGCGGCCAGGCCCGGCAGCCGTCCGGTACCCCGACCCCGACGATCGGCGAGGCGGGCCGCGGCGCCCCTTCGGAGCGAGGGATGCCCGGTTCCGGCGGAACGGACCGCCACAGGGCGACGCCTCACGACCAGAAGCGATCGCGATCTCGAGGCACGTCATGCCGGCTGAGGCCGATGTCTTCGAGCAGGCGATCATCGAGGGCGGCAAGCTCCTGATCCGCTCTTCGCCGCTCGCGCCAGAGGTGAAACGTGCGCAGGATTGCCGTGAGCATCGTGTGATCTCCCTACCAGGGGCGGCGAAGTGCCAGGGGCGGCGAGATGCCCGAGGAGGGCGCAGGGGTCTGTGAGGCCGATCACAGATCCGGGTGCGTCCGGGACCCGACCCCCGGGCTGCCGCGACGTCCGCAGGCTCGATGCCGAGAGCGCGGCGCCTATCGGTTCGGACCGCGAGCCACGAGACTGCGCGGTCCGTGGCCGCGCGGTCCGGGGCCGAACGGCTATCGAGGCCGCGCGGGTTTCGGGTCAGGTATCGGTCCCCTCAGTTGGACCCGCCACCCGCCGTGCTGCCCAGGTTCTGTGCGATGGGGTCACGCTCCGGGAATTCGGCATTGCCGAGCGTGCTGCTCCTCAGGGGGCGCGCCGAGCGGGCGGGCTCGCCCGCCGCCTGGAGGCTGCCCGTCCACCTCGGGCCGGACAGGCCGGGTGCGGCGTCTCTCGTGACGGCGCCGGCGCGTTGCAGGGACCGCGGCGCAGCCGTGACGGGGGCTGAGGCCGCGGGCAGGAGCAGCATCGCGGCCGTCATCACGGACAGCGTGCTCCGGGCAGGCTTGGATCGGTTCGCGTGCATGGCGTTCTCCTGACGCGCAGCCAGCCGACCGCCATCCGGCTGGCGAGCCCCGGCCTGCGGACCCGTCGGCCGCCTGAAGCGCGTCTCGACGCTTCGGCGCTGCTGGCATGGATCGGGAGGCTCAGGGCCTCTCCAACCAGCCAGACCGCCCCTGCGGCCGGTTTATTCCCGCCGCTGCAGAGCCCGGACGCGGTGCGGATGGGTGTCGGGGGA
This sequence comes from Methylobacterium segetis, assembly GCF_004348265.1. GTDB lineage: Bacteria > Pseudomonadota > Alphaproteobacteria > Rhizobiales > Beijerinckiaceae > Methylobacterium > Methylobacterium segetis. Next base: position 32,436 of record NZ_SMNT01000048.1, on the reverse strand, counting down.
GGAGATCGATCCGCCGCCCCTGCGGCAAATCTCATGAGCCCGGGAATAATCGGTGCCCGCCCGTGATCAGGATCCGCAGGGACTTCGACGTCCCGTGCCTGCGGAGCCGAAGCGATGCCGGATCACGAGAGCCCGGACGAGCCGGGGAGGACGAGCCGCCGCGGGGCGCTCGAATGCATGATCTGGGCGGGCACCGGCCTGCTCTGGTCGCTCGAGGGCGGTCTGCCGAGCGCGGTCGGACTGACCCGGGCGCTGGCCGCCGACAAGCCCGCGGCGCCCTTCACCTTCCTGCAGATCAGCGACAGCCATGTGGGCTTCAACAAGCCCGCCAATCCGGACGCCCTGGGCACGCTGCGGGAGGCGGTGGCCCGGATCCGGCAGCTGCCGGAGAAGCCTGCCTTCATCATCCACACAGGCGACATCAGCCATCTCTCGAAGGATCGCGAATTCGACGATGCCGACCAGATCCTCCGCGAGACCGGCCTGCCCCTGTTCTTCGTGCCCGGCGAGCACGACCTGCTCGACGACGAGCGTGGACGGTCTTACCTCGACCGCTACGGCAAGGGGTCGCGCGGGGCCGGCTGGTACAGCTTCGACCGGCAGGGCGTCCACTTCATCGGCCTCGTCAACGTCGTCGACCTGAAGGCCGGCGGCCTCGGCAATCTCGGGGCCGACCAGCTCGACTGGCTGGAGCGCGACGTGGCCGGGCTCGCCTCAAGCACGCCCGTCGTCGTCTTCGCCCACATTCCCCTCTGGACCGTCTATCCCGAATGGGGCTGGGGCACGCAGGACGGGGCGCGGGTGCTCGCCACCCTCAAGCGGTTCGGCTCGGTCACGGTCCTCAACGGGCACATCCACCAGATCATCCAGAAGGTGGAGGGCAACGTCGCCTTCCACACGGCCCGCTCGACGGCCTTCCCCCAGCCGGCGCCCGGCACGGCGCCCTCGCCGGGACCGATGAAGGTGCCGGCCGGCGAACTGCGCGGGGTGCTCGGCATCACGAGCGTCAGCCTCGTGCGCGGCAGCGAACCTCTGGCGATCATCGACACCCCGCTCGCCGGATGAGCCGGCCTCCCCTCACCGATCAGGAGTGTGCCATGCCGACGCCTCGCGCATTGCCTTGCCACCCGGCCGGGCGGATCATTGCCGCCATCGCCCTGCAGATCCTCGCCCTTACCCTCGCGGCGCAGCCGAGCACGGCCGCGGCCGACCGGGCCAGCACCGATCCGGTCGTCATCCGCATCGACAACTTCACCTTCGGCCCCCAGACGCTGACCGTCGCCCCGGGAACGCGCGTGACCTGGATCAACGGCGACGACATTCCCCACACGGTCGTGGCGCAGAACAAGTTCTTCCGTTCGAAGACGCTCGATACGGACGATCGCTTCACCGTCACCTTCCAAGTGCCGGGTAAGTACGCCTACTTCTGTTCCCTGCACCCGCACATGACCGGGACGGTCGTGGTCAAGGGCCCGACGGACTGATCCGGCCGAGGAGGGCGAGAGGCGAGAGCGAGCGCGGGAGAAGCCACATGACGGGCAGGCTCATCATTGCCGGAACGTCGCTGCGGCCGGTGGTGCCCGAATCAACCCTGCGGGCCTGGATCGAGGCGGCAGCCGCCGATCTCGCGGCGACGATCGGCTCGGTGCTCGCGGCCTCGGTCCAGACGGGGCTGCTGCGCCCTGCCGCCCGAACGGAACGGCGAGGGGGGCACCCGACGCTTGTCGCCCAGGCGCCCCCGCCGAAATCCGGGGCCTCGTTCCACGAGATCGTGCTCCCGCATCTCGACGCCGCCTACAATCTCGCCCGCTTCCTGACCCGGGACGCGGATGCCGCCGACGACATCGTGCAGGACGCCTTCCTGCGCGCCTTCCGGGCCTTCGACGGGTTTCGGGGTGGCGACCCGCGGGCTTGGCTGCTCGCGATCGTGCGCAATTGCGCACGAAGCTGGGCGAGCGAGCGGGCCAGAACCCGGGCGCTCTCGGAACCGCTTCCGCCTCCGCAGACGGAGGACGAAGCGGAGGCCGAGGCCCTCGAAGTCCCGGATCCCCTTCAGGCCACTCCGGAGGCCGCGCTCCTGCGCGACAGCGAGGCGAGGCTGGTCCGCCGGCTGATCGAGGCGCTGCCGGAAGCCTTCCGCGAGGTCCTCGTGATGCGCGAGTTCGACGACTTGTCCTATCGGCAGATCGCCGAGATCACCGCGACGCCCATCGGCACGGTGATGTCGCGCCTGGCCAGGGCGCGGCAGATGATCGGTGCTGCCTGGCGGCGCCAGGACGAGGCGGCGGGGCCATGACGGGCGATCACGCGCGGCCCTGCGGCGAGGATGCCGCCTCGCTCAACGCCCTCCTCGACGGGGAGCTCGACGCGGCCAACAGCCTGCGCTGCGAGACCCATGTCGCGCATTGTCCCGCCTGCGCGGCCGAACTCGACCGCCTGCGTGCGGTGCGCGACCTCCTCGCCCGTGACGGTGTCGTCTGGCGCGCCCCCGCCACGCTGCGCGCGCGGATCCTCGCCAGCCTCGCCGAGGAGGCCGGCCGCACGTCGAGCGACGGCGAGGTCGCGGCGGGGTGGACGCGCGCGCCGATCGGGTGGGTGTCGCGCCTGCGCGACGGCGCGACCCGATGGCGGGCCCTGCCGGCGGGCCTCGCTCTCGCCGCGAGCCTCGCGCTCGCCGTCCTGGTGATACGCCCCGGCGAAGCGCCGGATCTGGCGAGCCAGTTGGTCTCCGGCCACGTCCGCTCCCTCCTGGCGGACCACCTGACGGACGTCCGGACCTCCGACCAGCACACGGTGAAGCCGTGGTTCTCCGGCAAGACCGACTTCTCGCCGCCCGTCGTCGATCTCGACGACCGGGGCTTCACCCTCGTCGGCGGCCGCCTCGACTACATCGAGAACCGGGTCGTGGTCGCGCTGATCTACAGGCGGCGCAAGCACGTCATCAATCTGTTCCTGTGGCCGTCCGAGGGATCGCGGCCGACGGCCTCGGCCAGGGAGGGCTTCAACATCCTGGGCTGGCAGCAGGCCGGGCTCGCGTTCTGGGCGATATCGGATCTCAACGCCGTCGAACTCAAGGAATTTCAGGACGATTTCGTCGAACGCTCGCCCCACTGAGAACCGTCACCGGCTCGGCTGCGGGGAGGCGTCGCCGCAGCTCCGGCAGGGCGGAAATTCGGGCCGGCGGGGCGTGCTATAGCGTGGCCGTCGAAACTCAAGGCCATCAGGCTGCTTATGCGACACTCCCTCGCCGGGTCGGCGATCAGCGTCGGCCGGCTCACCCCGGCATCGGCCGTGCGACGCCTGACGTTGCGCCACGTGCGTCTCGGCACCGGGCTCATCCTGTTCGGCTACGTGCTCACGCATCTGCTCAACCATGCGCTGGGCAACGTCTCGCTCGCCGCGATGGACGCCGGCTTGAACGTCGCCGCGGCGGTCTGGCTGAACCCGTTCGGACTTTTCCTGCTCTACGCCGCGCTGACCGCACACCTCCTGCTCGGCCTCTACGCGCTCTACGAACGCCGCTTCTTCCAGTGGCGAGGCACCGAGATCGTTCAGCTCGTCCTGGGATTGGCGGTTCCCTTCCTTCTCATCAACCACATCGTCGCGACGCGGCTCGCCTTCGAGATCGAAGGGCTCGAGAAGGGCTACGCGCAGGAACTCTACGCCTTCTGGGTCGCCTCGCCCCGGAGCGCGGCGACGCAGGCCGCGCTCCTCGTCTTCGCCTGGGTCCATGGATGCCTCGGGCTGTTCTTCTGGCTCCGCTTGAAGCCCGGCTTCTCGGCGGCCAGCCCCTGGCTGCTCGCCGGGGCCGTGCTCGTGCCGGTCCTGGCCCTGCTCGGCTTCGTCCAGGGCGGCCGCACCGTCGCGGCGTTGGCACAGGACCCGGCTTGGCGGGCGGAGGCACTCAAGCCGGTCCATCTGGGTGAGCCGGAGCAGGTGGCGCGGCTCAGGACGATCCGCGACGCCTTGCTGGCGGGCTACGCTCTCGCGACCGCGCTCGTCGTCGCGGCACGCGGCCTGCGGACGCTCACGGAGGTGCGGCATGGACGGATCCGCATCAGTTACCCCGATGCGCGCGTCGTCAGGGTGCCGCGGGGCACGAGCGTTCTGGAAGCGAGCCGGCGTCACAACATCCCGCATGCCAGCGTCTGCGGCGGGCGCGGGCGCTGCTCGACCTGCCGGGTCAGGGTGTTCGACGGCGATGACGGGCGCAGCCTGCCCCGCCCCTCCAAGGCCGAACAGGCCGTCCTCGACCGCATCGGGGCGACGCCCGGCATTCGGCTGGCCTGCCAGCTGAGCCCGACCCGCGATCTTGCGGTGACGCCCTTGTTCCCGCCGCGGCAGCTGCCGGCGCGAAGCGCGGAACCGGCGCAATCGGGCGAGGAGCGCTTCATCGTCGCCATGTTCGTCGACCTGCGGGGCTCGACGCGCCTGGCGGAAGAGCGCCTGCCCTACGACACCGTGTTCATCATCAACCGCTTCCTCGGCGCCGTCGGCGACGCGGTGCGGGAGGCGGGCGGATCGGTCAACCAGATGCTGGGCGACGGGATGCTTGCGTTGTTCGGCTTGCAGACCGTCCCCGAGACGGGGGCGCGGCAGGCCCTGCGGGGCGTCGATCTGATCGGGGAGCATGTTGCCGGGCTGAACCGGCTCCTAGCCGCCGACCTCGGCCAGACGCTGCGCTACGGCATCGGCCTGCATGCGGGCATGGCGATCGTGGGCGAAATGGGAGACCACGCGGATGCGCGCTTCACCGCACTGGGCGACACCGTGAACGTCGCGGCACGCCTGGAGAGCATGACCAAAGCACTCGGTTGCATCGCGCTCGTGTCGGAGGCGGTCTATGCGGCCGCGAAGGTGGAGGCCCCGTCCCTGCAGGAGGTGGTGCTCCAGGGGCGATCCGAGTCGCTGATGGCGAGACGGATCGGGCTTCCTTGAGCAGCCTCCGCTGGGGCGAGCGCGGATAAGGCTCCCGCAGCCTGCCCGGCCGCGAGCGGGCCCGTCGGCCCGATCCCGGCGTCGGGGCCGGACCCCCGCCCTGCCCTCATCCTTCGAACACAGCCCGCGCTTCCGTCAACGTCGCCGTCAGCGCCGTCACCACGGCATCGATGCGCGCGACCCGCCGCAGATCCTCGTGCGTCAGCACCCACAGCGCCGAGCCGAGATCCAGCGCCGCCGTTCGCGGCAGGCGGACGAGGCCGGGCGACGGATCGCCGAGGTAGCAGGGCAGGAGCGCGACGCCGAGGCCCGCGACCGCCAGATCCCGGAGGGCGACGAAGGACTCGGCCTGCGTCACGGGCGCGACCCCGCGCAGGTTCGTCCGCAGCCATCGGGCCGCGACCGTCTCGCGGAGGGATGCGTCCGGTCCGAGCCAGGTGTGCTCGCTCAGCGTGCCATCGGCCGCACGGGCGGCAAGGTACGAGGGGGCGGCGTAGACGGCGTGCCCGAGACCGGCGATGCGGCGGCCAACCAGGGTCTCCGGCGGCGACGCCGTCGGCCTGACGGCGACGTCCGCCTCGCGCCGCGTCAGGACCGCGAACGCGTTGGCCGTCGAGACCTCCAACAGGATGCCCGGATGCATCGCCCGCACCCGCGCGAGGGCATCCGGCAGGACGGACGCCATCAGCGTGTCGGTGGTCGAGAGCCGGACCGTCCCGGTAATTCGCCGATCCTGACCGGCTGCGCGACGCTCCGCGTCGTGGATGGCCGCGTCGATGCCGGCAAGCTCGCCCACCATCGCCTCGCCCGCGGCGGTCGGGACGTAGCCCGAGGGCAGGCGCTCGAACAGGCGTGCACCGATGCGGGCCTCGTAGGCCCCGAGGCGGCGCAGCACGGTGGTGTGGTTGACGCCCAGCGTCCGGGCGGCGCCGGCAAGCGATCCCGCCCGCGCCACGGCGAGGACGAAGCGCAGGTCGTCCCAATCTCCCCTGTGCATTCGTGCAGTCCCGGCGGGCAGGAACACGGCCTCCCGTGCCTCTCCTGCACAGGATAGGTCGTGGCTCGGGGCCCGCGAAGCCCCGCGCGATCGGCCGACAGGGCGGCGATGCGCGGGCCGCAAACCGTATCAGGAGGTGTCGCGCCCATGACCTCGCTCCTTCACGTCGAGGCCTCGCCCCGCGGCGACGCCTCGCGCTCGACGCACGTGGCGCGCGGTTTCATCGCCGCGCTGCGGGCAGGCGTGCCGTCGCTGACCGTCGATCACCTCGACCTCTGGCAGGCTGACCTGCCATCCTTCGACGGCGCGGCGCTTGCGGCCAAATACGCCCGGCTCTCCGGCCGCCCGCACGAGGGCCGCGAGGCGGCAGCCTGGGCGGAGATCGAGAGGCTGGTCACGCGAGTCGACCGAGCCGAGCACATCCTCCTCTCGACCCCGATGTGGAACCTCTCGATCCCCTACCGGCTCAAGCACTGGATCGACCTGATCACCCAACCCGGCCTGTCCTTCGCGTTCGACCCGGCGACCGGCTACCGACCGCTGCTGCGGCCGCGTCCGGCGCTCGTCATCCTGACCAGCGCGGGAGATTACGCGACGGGCGAGAGCTGCGGCCGACCGGACCTCGCCACGCCCTATCTCCGGGCGGCGCTCGGCTTCGTCGGGCTGAGCGACCTCGCGATCGTGCCGGTCGGGCCGACCATCGGCCCGGGCGCGGACGCGGCGGTGGAGAGGGCGGCCACGCGGTTGCGTGCGCTGGCCCCCGGCTTCCTGCGGGCCGCGTCGTGAGCACCTCTTGGGGATGGACGCTGCTCGTCGCCTCGGGCGTGATCGACGTGGCCTGGGCGCTCGCGACGAAGAAGGCGGACGGCTTCCGGGAGCCGGTCTGGGCGATGGTATCGCTGCTGTTGCTGGCCGCCTTCGTCTCGCTGCTGACGAAGGCTCTGCAGGTGCTGCCCGTCGGCACGGCCTACGCCGTCTGGACGGGGATCGGCGCGGTGGGCAGCGTCGGCGCCGGGATCCTCTGGTTCGGGGAACCTGCGGACGCGCCGCGCTTGCTGTTCGTCGCGGTGACGGTTCTGGGGATCATCGGGCTCAGGCTGGCCGCGTGACCGCTCGCAAGCCCGAACCCGTCTCCGCTGAGGCAGGTCGGTCGCTTCCCGAACGCGAGGACGCGGAGCCTCCCGGGACGGCCGCGACGGAAGGCGGTCCCGCCCGTCGGGATCGCCCTGGCAAACGCCACCTCGGGACGAAGCCGAAGGCGCCGCGGCTCACTTTGCCGCTTCGCTGGCCGGCGCCTCGTCGTCCGGTGCGGAAGGCGCGCGCTCGCCGAGGAGAGCGCGCGCCTGCGCGATGATCCGCTCCACGATCTCTCCGGCGGGCGGCAGGTCGTGAATGAGACCGCACGCCTGCCCCGCGATCACGGCCGCAATATCGAAATCGCCTCGTCCGCGGGCCTCGGCATAGGCTCGGGCGACCTCCTCGACATTCTGCATCAACTCCGCCTCTCGCCCGAGCCAGCGCTCGGAGTGCCGGTTGCGCAGGACCCGACCCGTATACGGGGCCGGCCAGACGTTCCGGCGCGAGAGGTCGAACACGATGGAGCGCACCGTGTCCTCGCCCGTCGCATCCACGATGCGCCGCTTGGCCTCCGGGTGCCCGTCGGCTTCCTGTGAGGCGTAGAACCGGGTCCCCATCAGCACGCCCTCGGCTCCGAGCATGAGGGCTGCCGCCAAGCCTCGCCCGTCCGCGATCCCGCCGGCCGCCAGGATCGGCGTGCCGGGCCACGCGTCGACCGTTTCGAGGAGCAAGGGCATGAGCGGGCGCGATTGGCCGTGTCCGCCTGCTTCGGTTCCCTGCACGACAAGGATGTCGGCGCCGGCCTCGACCGCCTCCTGTGCCTGCCCCAAGGACTGGACCTGACAGATCAGCTTGGCTCCAGCCTCTCGGATCGCGGGTGCGAACGGACGGGGATCGCCGAAGGACAGCATGATGGCGGCGGGCCGATGATCGAGGGCCGTTGGGAGCACGTGCGGAATCCGGGCCAAGCTCCAGGTGATGAAGCCGCAGCCGATCCTGGCATTGCCCGCCAGGGGCCACTCGCTCCGCAGCCAGGTCTCGTCGCCGTAACCGCCGCCCAGGAGCCCAAGGCCCCCCGCGCGGCTGACCGCTGCCGCAAGCCTGCCCCCGGACACACCGTCCATCGGCGCGAGCAGGATCGGGTGTTCGATGCCGAGCAACTCGGTGACGCGATTGCGGAGGGGCATGGCCGATACCTTGGCGCTGCAGCGGGAGAGCCGTCGCCGATCACATCACCCTCGCGCGGACGTGGACAGTCATTCGGTCTCCGCGTCCCGAAACCGACTTTGCGTCCGCCCACCGGAAGCCCGGCTTCGGTCGCCGCCTGGGCCCGCGAGCCGGGAAGCCTGCATACAAGCGCGTCACCTGTTCGGGTGACGTCGGCCGCCCCGCGGTCTGCCTAACCTGCCCAGGCAACTCTACGGAGTGACTCTCATGCAGAACGACGGCCCCCCAATCCTGTTCGTCCTCATCGGCGGACTTTTCGCAGCAACCCTGATGCTCGGCCAGTATCGGGCCGCTCAACATGGGCTGAATCTTACCGCCCTCTATGACAACCAAGACGTGGAGGCCGATTTCCAATTCGCTTCACTGGAGTGAGAGGGAACCGCAGGACGCATACCGGTGCACATGGAGGTGTCATGATGAACAGCATCCGTAAAACTTTCATGCTCGGCTCATCGCTGCTGGCGCTGATCTGGGCAGAGACGCCCGCTCAGGCTGAGGATCGCGATGTGAAGTCCGGATGCCTTGTCACTTACGCGCAGCTCAAAAGCGCTGTGACGAAGGCTGCACAGGACGACATCTCGGGCCTCGACAATCACTACTGGGCCGTGGTCGTGAACCGCTCGGGGAAGATCTGCGCCGTGGCGTATTCCGGCCCCTCGATCGAGTCTCAGTGGCTCGCCAGCCGGCAGATCGCCGCCGCCAAAGCATTCACGGCCAACAGCCTCAGCCTGAACATGCCGAAGGGACCGCTGTCGACGGCACAGCTCTACGGCTTCGCGCAGCCGAGCCCGAGCGGAGGCAACCCGCTCTTCGGCCTGCACTTCGGTAACGCGCTCGACAGCCAGCGCGCGTATCAGGGCGACTACGCCGCCTTCGGTACGGAACGGGATCCGCTCGTCGGTGCCCGCGTCGGCGGTACGATCACATTCGGCGGAGGTCTGGCCCTCTACAGCGGCTCGACGGCCATCGGCGGGCTGGGCTTGTCCGGCGACACGGCGTGCGCGGATCACTCAACCGCTTGGCGGACGCGGGCGATCCTGGGGCTCGTGGGTCCAGGCACGGATACCATCGCGTTCGCCAGCGACGCGACCCCGAAAACCGGCGGTCATCCGCATTGCCCCAACGACGGCGGCACACAGGGCCAGGCTGCCAATATCTGACGGCCCCCTTTCACCCCGCTCACGGCCGGACGATGCCGTTCGACAAGCGCGCGGGGCGAGCCTGAGCGCTTGCCATCGTCCTGCGCGTCCCCTCGGGAGCCCGCTGACGAACTGCATCCGCACTCTCCAGAGGAGCACGTCCCGCTCTCGGGGATCATCGAAGTGCAGTTTCGAACCCACCATCTCAGGTTGTGTTCAGGTCGATCAGGATGTGTCTCAACTGTCCAGGCTGACGAATCGTCCGGAGCCTGGCCCCATGACGGTCGATCACGAGGAGATCCATCGCGTCATCGGAGGATTCTACGATGCGGCGCTCGAGCCGGAGCTGTGGCGATCGGCGCTGGAGCGCATGGGCCGCCTCTTCAACGATCCGGTCATCATGATGGCGGCCCTCGACGGGCGCGGGTGCTTCCGGCACGTCACCAGCGGACGCGACGATCCTCATTATCTCGACGTGTATCTCAGCCGGTACAATATGCCGGGAAAGAACAGACGCGTCGCCGCGCTCCTGCAGTCGCCGCTCGCGGTTCCCGGTCTGGGTTGCGAGCAGTGGGAGACCGCATCGTTCATTCGGTCGGACCTGTACAACGATGTCTACCGGCCGCAGGGCTTGCTGCACGACGTCGGCGTCGTGCTGCTGCGGGGTGCCGAGCACAACGCGGCTTTCAGTATGCTGCGACGGGATCGCGACGAGCCGTTTGCGGGTGACGAGCTGCGCCTGCTGGTTTGTTTGACCGCCCACCTTCAGCGTGCCGCGAAGATCTATCTGCGCTTCGCGGAAGTTCGGCGCGATGGCGCCATCTCGAGCGAAGCTCTGGATCAACTCACGGCCGGAGTGGTCCTGTTCGACGGGCGTGGCGCTGTGCTGCGCATGAACCGCGTCGCTGACGAGATCATCCGGGAAGCGGATGGTCTCGTCTTGAGAGCGGACGGCTTGGGGTGCGCCAGTCCGATCGACACGGCCCGCCTGCGGCGCTTGGTTGCCGAAGCGGCCAGCCTCGGCCCCGGGACCGGCTTCGATGGCGGAGGCGCGCTGCCTCTCTCGCGTCCTTCGGGCAAGCGTCCGCTGACGGCCTTCGTTGCGCCTTTGAGACCGACCAGCTTCGAGTCCGGCGAGGCGCGCTTCTCGTCTGTCATGTTCGTGACGGATCCCGAGCGGCGAGCCGAGCTACCCGTCGAGGCGGTTCAACGCTCGCTGCAGCTGACCCGACAGGAGGCAGCCCTCACCGTTGCGCTCGCACAGGGGGCGGATCTCAAGGCGGCATCCCGGAGCCTCGGCATCTCCACGAATACCGCGCACACTCACCTCACCCGTGCGTTGGCGAAGACGGGCACGCATCGGCAGGCTGAGCTGGTCGGGCTTGTCTACCGGACAGCTCTCGCGATGTGCTGGAACCGACGGGCAGGATGACCTGCCTGAAGTCCGACCTCGACTCGCTCGCGCCGCCGATCCTCAGGCGCGTACGGACCGGGTTCGATCCTGCGGGGTGTGATAACGCGCGGAGGCCTTCAGGAAGGTCGCGAAGTTCTCGGCATCATCGAGAGCCAGGCCGCTCATGACCGGGCTGGTGCCGAGAAACACGGTATGCGTCCCGGAGGCTTGAGCCTTCACGCGGATTTTCGGCATCGGCCGCTCCCTGAGGTTTGCTGGCGAAGGTGCACGGAGCCGTATCGAGGCCAACTGGGGCTGCCCGGCATTGGTTCACATAAATGTGAGTGGCGCCCGCGTGGAGCCCTGAGCGGCGCGGCGCGGGACGAGGCGCAAGGGCGCCGGCCTACCTGTGCGGGAACGCGGTTGCCGTGATCCAGGGCGAGTTCGCCGGCCTCGACCGCGACGAGGGCCTGCGCGCCCGGATCGAGCGGTTGCGTCAGCTCTGACGCCGGGATGCCCTGCTTCATCCAGCGCGCGCTCGACATGCTGGATCTACCGGAGCGGATCGACTTCCACCGGACCGGCAGCATCACGGGGGGCGCCACCGAGTCCTGAGCGGCCGAGCGTGCGAGGCCTGCCGCAGCTTCCTGTGCCCGGCATGCGCCGCAGCACAAACTCCGGTTGCCGGCTTGAATTTCGACGCCAGCGGCCATCCAATCGAAGCTCTGCCTTGAGAGCCGCGTTACTGGCCGTGAGTCATCGGAGCGCATTTTTCGCAGTCTGGGTCATTCTCTGCCTGACGTTCGCCAGCTCGGCGCACGCGGCAGACCGGCCGAGACTGACGATCTACACCGCGAGCCAGAAGGAGCAGGTGGCCGCCACTGCAGAAGCCGTCGCACAGCTTTTGCCGGGCGCGGAGATCGAGTGGGTGCGTGCCTCGACCGGCGTCATCACCGAGCGTGTCCTGTCCGAGCGCGACCATCCGATGGCCGACATGATCGTCGGGTTGTCGGCCTCCAGCATGCTCGTGCTCAAGCAGGCCGGCCTTCTCGATCCCTACAGGCCCGAGGGCGTGGAGCACCTCAGATCCTCCTTCCTCGACCCGACCGAGCCCTACAGCTTCACGGGCATGGACGTGTACTTCCCCGTCATCTGCATGAACGTCGAGCAAGCAAAGCGCGAGCGCATCTCGGGTCCGATGCTGTGGCGTGATCTCACCGATGCCAGCTTCAAGGGCCGGCTCGTGATGGCGCATCCAGGTTCATCCGGCACGGGCTACGGCCTCGTGGCGGGTTGGCTGCAGAGCATGGGCGAAGCGGCGGGCTGGGCGTTCATGGACGCCCTGCATGAGAACGTCGCCGTCTACCTGCACACGGGATCGGCACCCTGTCTCGATGTCGCCCGCGGCCAACATCTGGTCGGCCTCGGGCTCGACATGCGGGCGGCCGCCGAGAAGGCGCGCGGCGCACCCATCGAGGCGATCGTGCCCCTCGACCGCGTCGGGTGGGACTTGGAGACCTTCGGGATCATCAAGGGCACGTCGCAACCGGCGCTTGCCAGGCGCATCGCCGACTGGGCGGTCACCCGCGAGGCCAACAGGATCTACGCGCAGAGCTACTCCATCGTGGCCCACCCCCGCGTGCAGATCCCCGCAGCCATCGCGTTGTCTCATGCCGAGGCGCGCATGGCGAAGGTCAGCCTCCTCTGGATGGCCGAGAACCGCGAGCGCATCATCGCCGAGTGGACGAACCGGTATGACGGAAAGGCTGCACCTCGCTGAGGCACAGGATGCAGAGCACGGTACGTCGAGCTTAGCGCTGCCAGGGTGTCAGCGGCCGCCCGCAGCGGTTTCAACAGCCCGTGCCGGGCAAGCGGGACGCCGGGCCTCCGCGTTCGGAAGGCCACGGACGGCAGGTGAACTCTGACCGCTCCCCGGGATGCGAAGCTCCTCGCTGGTGGACAGGTGATGGCAGAAAGATTGACGCGAGACTTTTATGTAAAATGACACTGATCGATCAGGTTCGTGCGGGAAAACAATCGTTCTTCCGCGAGATCGGATTGTCAGCGAGGCGAAAAGTTGCAGATGTGGAGGTTAGAAATCATGAGGAGCTCGCCATGGCGGACATCGAGGAAGACGCCACCACCAACCACATCGAACTCACCGTCGACATCGTCTCGGCCTATGTGTCGAACAACCGCGCTTCCGTTGCGGATCTACCCAGCCTGATCGTGAATGTGCATGCTGCCGTGTCCGGCCTGAGCCAGACCGCCGCACCGAGCGAGCCGGAAGTGAAGGCAACGACGGCCCAGATCCGCAAGTCGATCACGCCCGACGCTCTGATCAGCTTTGAGGATGGCAAGCCCTACAAGACGCTGCGTCGCCACTTGGCGACTCGGGGACTGACACCGGAGAGCTACCGGGAGAAGTGGGGGTTGCCGCGAGACTACCCGATGGTGACAACATCCTACTCAGAGGCACGGTCCTCTCTCGCCAAGAGCCTCGGGCTCGGGTTGCAGCGCAGCAAGCCCGTGAGCACGGCCGCTGCTACGGCAGCGAAGCTGTCCGAGCCAGCTCCCTCTGCCGCGGTTTCGAAGGGCCGTGATGTCCGGAAGGAGGCGAAAAAAACGCCTGCCAAGCCAGGCAGACGACGCAAGGCAGCCGAACCGGCGGCCGCGGAATAAATTGTGCGACAGAGGCCCGCCCGGTTCATCCGGGCGGGCATTTTTTATCGGCTACGAGGTGCGGTACGGTTGAGCACACGAACCGCCGGCGAAGTGCGTTGTTGTTCTCCGAACAGGAGATTCACATGCGCTTACTGGTACTCGTAAGCTTAGTGCCCCTGTGCGCGTCGCCTACTGTCAGCGCACAGCCTGCGATGACTGAAACCTCTCCAAACAGACAGGAGATGCTCCGCGAATTGCCTGCGAGCACGCCGATCAAGCAGCAGAGCGATCTTGATACTGTTCAGCTCGCTTCGGCGCACCGTGCACGATCCGAATCGGTGCAAGAGCGAACCAACGGCCTTTGGCAATCGTGGCTGGTTTCGATTTGCGAGGGGTGCGGTCCGAAGATGAAGCCGTACCCAGAGACGATCAGGAACGATATGGAGCGAAACGTCCCAACCTCCACCTTCGGAGAGACCAGCTTCGATGTGGCCCGCGTCGCCTCCTACAGACGCCTTCCGCCACCCGAATACAGCCGGCGCATCTACACAGATCTTTCGACTGAGAATGTGGACCAGATCAGGCGCTCGCCAAATCGCTGACACTGCCCGGAAGCAGGTGCTGAGGGAACATTGCGATGCCGCAAACGCACGATGATCCCTCGGATCCGATCCATGAGGGCGCGCCGGCTCAGGTCCAAGGTCGGCCGACGGCGTCCTGCTCCTACCCGTGCGACCGCGAGGAGCGCGCGGAACGGATGGACGGCCATGATGCCTCGCCACGCGACCGGGCGTCTGATCCACCCTCAACCTCTGCCTGAAGCTCTTCGAGGCCGTCGGGTCTGCCGCGTCGGGCTTCTTTGCATCGACGGGCCGGATACGCTGAGCAACTCTTTAGGCAACCCTCCGTTGTCGTTCACAAGCCCAGCAGGCTGGGCACGGAGGGAACATGAGGAAGCTCGCAATCCTGACCACGCTGGCGCTGGTCTGCGCCGGTCCCGTCCTCGCTCAGGGCCGGCCGCCCGAGAGCTCGTCGGCCGCCTCCGGAAACGCCGAGGAGAACAACAAGCCGCGCTCCAACTCAGCCGGCGGCGGCGGTGGTTCGGGCGGAGGCCAGTAAGCTCGCGTCACGAACCGGCCCACGACAGCGCCCCGCTCGGCTAAGCCGGGCGGGATCTTCTTTGCGGCGGCCCTGAGTGAGCGGAGGTCAGGTCGGCTGCCGTTCCGCCTCTGCTTCAGGCCCTGGCTCGGTCCGCGATTGGGGTGTGCGCGTCGGATCGCTGCCGGGCTGAGCAGGCTCCTCGCCGGACGGCTTGGTGGATGGACCGGGCGGATTGCCCTTTCCAGGATGGCCCTGCACATCATCAATGTTGCCGAGGCCCCCGCCCCCAGATGGTTTCGGCGTGCCGGATGGATCGGGCGTGTCTGACGGGCTCATGCTTCCTCCGGATCTTGTTCTGCAGAAAATCAAGAAGCCATCAGTTGCCGCGTTCCCCTCGCCCTGTTGCTTGCGGTGTCGCACCGGCTCCCTTCGTGCGCCTCGCACGTCAGTTTTGCGAAGGCGGCGAATTGCGACCCACCAGAGGGTGCCGGGCTTCGACGCCCGACATGGCCCCGTCGGCTCAGGTCACCCCCGCTTCCCACCGGCGGGGCCAATTGTGCGGTGGGACGAACTTTCGCCTCGCAGCCCATGGCTCGCGGGGCTTTCTCTTGCCACGTTTCAACTGTGCGAATTTTCAGGTCGCCTCGCAGTGCCAGAGTAGCTGGGCTGAGAGACTCTCTCAGCGCGGCTTCGCCGGCGCAAACCTCCCTCGGTTTGTTGGCAGAGCCGCTGCTAGCCCAAGGACACGACTCGCCCCGCAGGCCCCCCTGGCTCGCGGGGCTTTTCGTTTCGGGACGTCGTGGCATCCGCAGGTGTGAGCGATCCGCAGGGCGCCCCATCCGAGCCTGCCCGTCATCCTTCGCTCTCTGCGTGGGCGGGCCGAGTTGTGTCTGGGCGACGCGCCCAGAGGCGGTCGCCCGGATCTCTCGGTCCATGACATCGCCCGGCGTGATAGCACCGAAGCTGAGGGGTCGGCCGGCGATCGCTGCCAGCTCAGCCTTCCATCGTGCGCCCAGCGAGAGATAGGCGTCCAACGCCCAATCGGTGCTGCCCTCAGGGGGCGCCAGCACGACGGCGAGATCCGCGTCGGCAGCCCAGCACGCATAGCGATCGCGCCTGGAGCCAGGAACTCGTCGGTCAATGTCTCCAGCACTAGGCGGGCTGGCACTGGCAGAGGACGTTTCGGAACGGTCACTCAGGCGCTCGTTCGGCCAAGCGCTGCGCCTTCCACCACCAGCCGCCGCTCCAGGCGGGATAGCTTTCGATGCGCCGGCCGCCGCAGGCCGTCTCAAGCTGCCTCGGCAATGACGAACTCCATACCGCGCCCTGGCCCCTGATCGGCGTACTCGACCAGCGTCAGACCGCGCTCCGCCAGCACCGCCTCGACGATGTCGAGGTGCTTGCGGACCATCTGCCCGACCGCGAGCGGCGTCAGCCGCGGGCTGGCGCGTCGGAGTTGGTCAACGCCGATGTTGGCAGGAATGCCCTCACTCTCTGCGATCCGAGCGAGCGCCAAGCCTAGATCCTGAGCCTTGGTCTCTGCGGCGGATTTCTGCTTGATGGCCATGCTTAGCGTCCTTCCTTCTTCCCGCGCTCGGCCGACCGGCAGGCTCTCTGCACAATCCACCGGCACCTCGCCGAATTGCGCGAGGATGATCGCGCTCTCCGGTTCCCCGTCTCGTCATCGGCCACGATCCTGAGCGCCGCCGTGCCGGGGAACCGGCCGGCCATGGCCTTGGCCTTTTTCAAAGCCCCGCTGTCGATCCCCGACACCTCGCAGTCGCTTGGCGTCAGACGCTTCCGCACGAAGGTCCGCACCACGCCGGTCGTCTCCATCGCCATGCTCGGCCGGCCTCTTTCAACATCCTGCAGAGGTCATAACACCCTGCGTCGTCTGATCTTTCTCGCCGCCGTCCACAGGCGTGCACAGGCCCGATCGGCCGCGCGAACTCCGCATTGAACCAGAAGCTTCCATCCTGTTTGTTCCTCGTATGTTCTTATACGGGGAGCGGGATGGGCGTCCATCCCGCGAGCGGTCGCAGCGATGGCGAGCGGGATAACGTCCGGGTCCCCATCCTCGGCCAGAGCCTGCGCGGGTTTCCCCTCCCCGGCCGATGACTTTCTGGAGGGTGCTCTCGATCTACCGCGCTGGCTCGCGCCGAATCCCCCCGCCACCTTCGCCTGAAACATCTCGGGCACTTCGATGCGAGGCGCCGGCACCTTGACCGCGATCTCGCCGTCGTCGCCCGCAGCCTCGAGTCCGGCCACAACAGCGTCGTCGTGGCCGCAATCGACGGCGAGATGTCGATCAAGCGCCTCGTCATCGACGGGAACGTGGCCCGGCTCTCCTTCGACAATCCGGCCCTGCCGGCTTCGCCGTCGAGGACCTCGGGGAGGCCGAGATCTGGGGCGTGGTGCGCGTCGCGATCCGCTGGAACATCGCGCGTGCGGGCCTCGTGCGATGAGCCGCGCCATCGCGTTGATCGACGGCAACGGCTTCTCCTGCTCCTGCGAGTGGGTGTTCCCCTCGAACGACACGCTCTACGGCGACAGGCCGGCGGGCAGAAATTTCACGTGTTCCCGGTGGCCTGTCACGCCGGCATGGCGCGCCTCCGCGGTTTCCAAAGCCCGGCCATCCCTCTGATTTCACCGAACGGTCCACGCCCCTCGTTTGCAGAATATGCGAACGGTTCTCGTCGCCTCCGCCAGATTGAGGTGTTGGCGCGGCGGCCTCGGACGCTTGTTGCGAGGATGTTCGAACGAAGGGCGCAGAACCCTGCCGAGCGGCCAGTATCGACGCTGATCCTCAACACGTGGACAGAGCCCCAATTTCAGCATCTAGGCGGATTTCTGCGAAATACTGATAAAACCAATTAAATTGGTGAGCGCGCTGGGACTCGAACCCAGGACCTACAGATTAAAAGTTATTTGCCTCGGGGAAAAAGATGAGCAAAAACAATGATAGGTGTGTGCACTTCTGCGGACCGAAATGGGGGTGATCGTGAGCGTGGAAATGGGCGAATGCACACACTTTTGGGGCTCCGATCCGTTGCTGTGACCACCCTGCCCTAGCGACTCGCCACCCCGCTCCGTATGCCCGGCGCCTCCTCAGCCGCCGAGAGCCATGTCCGCCACCCCTGCCCTTCAACTCGTCCCGCTCAAGTGGTCAATCCGGATCCTTGAGCCCCGCTTCGGGGCTGGCCTCGGGATGGGAAATAGAAGCTGACCAAGTCTGTTCTTTCAGACTGCGTCTTCATCGGAAGTGAGTCTTCGCCCATTGGGCGTTATGGCACCAGCTTGCTCGCTCACCGCACCAGCCAGATCCCCGCGAAGGAGAGGGCGGCCGAGTAGACCGGCTGCCCGTCCTCGGAGGTCACCAATACCGTGTAGATGTGGCGGTCGCCATCGAGGGGAATGCCGTCACGCGCGATGTCTGGCAGGAGGCGCTTAGCCACGCGCCGCACCTCGTCGATGTTGGCGCACTCGGTGCCTTCATCGTCGCGCTGAAATGCGCCGTCATGAACGTCGAAGAAGTAGCGTGGCACAGGGCTCTCCGCAGGAACAAGGCGGGAGCACACGGATCTCTCAGGCGCTGACGGCCGGGACCGAAGCCAACGCTGTGTCAGCTATCGCACATAAAGCGGCATTCCGCACTGTTGTGGATCAACGCTCAGGCGGCCCGCTTCGTCAAGTGCAGGTAGGTGGGATCGAACTCGGAAGCTTGGATCAGGCCATCCCACTTCTCGATCACGAGCGTGTTACTGCGCAGCGTCACCAGCCCCTGACCGCGCATCTCCTTCAGCACGCGGTTGACGTGCACGTTCGTCAAACCCAGTGCATCGGCGAGGTCGACTTGGGTGATCGGCAGCGGACAGCGATGCTCGCCAGCCAGCCCCACCGCCTCAAGCCTGAGGTAGAGTTCGCAGAAGAGGTGCGCGATCCGCTCGTAGGCTGAGCGCCGGCCCATGCCGACCATCCACTCACGGAACACCGCCGCATCGACCAGCGTGTCGCGCCAGAAGGCGGCGGCGATGCCAGGGAAGCGAAGGACCAACTCGTGCAGGCTCTCGTGCGGGATGAAGGCGAGCGTGGCCTCGGTCAGCGTGGCGAGGCTGTGATCCATGGTGTGGATGTGCAGGCTCTGCAGGTCGGGAATGTCGCCCGCGATGTGGATGGAGAGGATCTGGCGCTTGCCCTCACCGATCAGCTTGTAGCGACAGGCCCAGCCGTCGAGGATGAGGCAGCATTGCGAAGGCTTGTCACCGTCGCGCACGATGTCCTGGTTGGCCTTGAGCACGCGGGCCTTCACCGGCAGGCTCAGGATGGCCTGCCGCTCCTCATCCGAGAGGTGGGTGATGCTCTCTAGCCTGCGGACCAGCATACTGAGGGAGTGGTCATCGGGAGCCCAAGGCATGGCAGCTTCGCCTCACATCGCAGATGGAAGCGCACGTCGCTTCCGGCTGTCAGCGCCCGATCTAAACGTGCTGATGGTGCGCAACCAGATAGCCCATAAGTTAATGGCAGCAACCCATCTAGGTTATGATCCAAGCTTGTGCGTGCGGTGTTGAACGCTCCACCTCCGAAGCACTTGGGTGAGACGTGCCGCCGTGTTTCAACAAGGCTGTCCCAGCGGAAGTTAGCGGGCGGCCGTTAGCCGCGGCGTAGTTCGCCGACTGAGCGTGACAGACACCCAGCGGCGCTTGGTGGAGCTATGCCTAACCTGCCCCACCGGTTGAGCGTCGCGCGATGATCTGGCTGAGGATGCGGCCGAGCTGATCGGCCGAGTACGGCTTGTGCAGCAACTCGAAGCCGTGCGCGCCGTCCTGGGCCAGGACGTGGCTGTAGCCCGAGGTCAGCAGAACCGGCAGGGCCGGCATATTGCTCTGGAGCACCCTGGCCAGCTCGATCCCGTCCATGCCTGCCATCACTACGTCGGAGAAGACAAGGTCAAACCCAGAGCCGTCCGAACCGAGCTTCTCCAGCGCCTCCTCGGCATTTGCCGCCCAGGTCGTCCGGTAGCCGAAATCCTCCAGGATCTGAGTGGCGAAGCGCCCGACCTCGACGTTGTCTTCCACGACTAGCACGCACTGGCCGCTGGCCGTTGGGAAGACCTCGCCTTCGTGCTCGGTTGCTGGTTCCCGGCTCGGTTTGGTCTCGATCTCCGGCAGGTAGAGGGTGAAGGTGGTGCCCTGACCGACAGTGCTCTCGACCGCAACGTCGCCGCCCGACTGTTTGGCGAAGCCGAAGACTTGGCTCAGGCCGAGCCCCGTCCCCTTGCCGACCTCCTTCGTGGTGAAGAAGGGCTCGAAGATCCGCCCCAGCTCGTCCGGTGCGATGCCGCTGCCGGTGTCGGTGAGCGCGACGGCGGCGAATGGTCCGGACGCGGAGGCATGGCCGCGGATGGCCGGGAGACCGCTGATGCAGGCGAGATGCAGCGTCAGCGTGCCTTCGCCGTCCATCGCATCGCGGGCGTTGACCGCCATGTTGACGAGCGCCGTCTCGAACTGGCTGAGATCGGCCTTCACGAAGCAGGGCGTGTCTGGCACCTCGGTGACGACGCGGATGCGGGCACCCGTGACCGTGTCGATCATGTCGGCCACCGCACGCAGGTGCGCGCCGACCTCGAACACCTCGGGCTTGAGCGTCTGGCGCCGGGCGAAGGCCAGGAGTTGGCTCGTGAGCTTGGCGGCTCGATCAACGGTGTCGGAGACCGCATCCATGTAACGGGCGCGCCGCTCCTCCGGCAGGCCCGGCCGGCGCAGGAAGTCGACCGACGAGCGGATGATGGTCAGCAGGTTGTTGAAGTCGTGCGCCACGCCCCCCGTGAGCTGGCCGACCGCCTCCAGCTTTTGCGACTGGCGCAGCGCCTCCTGAGCGTCCTGAAGCTCGGCCTCAGCGATAAGCCGCGCACTGATATCGTGCGTCTGGTGAAAGGCTCCGATGATGGCGCCCGTCCCGTCGCGCAGGGGCGTGTAGGTGATCTCCCAACAAGGCTGCCCGAACTCGGGCCGTCCGAACACAGCCTCGACCTTATACGTTTCGCCCGCCAGCGCTCGGGCCATATTGGCGCGCATGACGGCGGCCTGTTCCGAAATGGACAGGTCTGGAAACACGTCCCCGATCTTCGTGTAAAAGCCGTTGACTCGAAAGAACTCGTCGTTGTGAGCCTTGTTGAAGGCAATCAGGCGGCATTCGTGATCAAAGACACATATCGGCGCCGCGTCCGACTGCACGATGTTTTCGTAGAGCCGCAGCGCGGCGCTGCTCGATGCCACGCGCTGGTTGGCATCGAGGTGAAAGGCGATGAGGTCGGCGAACATCTTGAACATGCCGACCACGTCTGGCCGGTCGAGCTGCGCCGGCTTCGGGGCGATCGCGCAGAGCGTGCCGAAGAAGGTGCCGTCCGGCAGCACGATCGGCATCGAGATGTAGCTCTGGAAGCCGTAGAGCGACGGAGTGGGATGGTTGCAGTAGCGGACGTCCTCGGCGACGTTGTTGATGACCACGGCCGTTCCGCTCTGCCGGATCTCACGGCAGATGGTAGTCGCGACCTTCAGCTCGCCGCCGGGCTGGAGGCCGAAGGCGATGTCGTCCTTGACCTGACAGGCGACCCAGCGGTCCTCGGTGACGCGAGCGACCGCGGCAAAGCCCATCCCGGTGGTGCGGCAGACGACGTCCAGGATCGTCGGCACGGCCGCGATGCTCTCAATCGCGAGGATGTCGGCCTGGAAGTCGTGCGCAGCAGGCGTGTCGCGCCCAAGCGTGCTCATCGCGGGGACGACGGCTTCGCTGCGGTGATGCGGGCACGCGGCACAGCCTAGTCGCGCTCCATCAGCAGGCGCAGCCCGGCGCGAACAACCTCGCTGGCATTCGAGTAGTGGCCGGTGGCGACCTGCGTGCGGATGTAGCCTTCCAGCTCGGCAGTGAGGGAGATGTTTCTGGTCGGCGTGCTGGACATGTCCGGACCTTGTCACGCTGCGGTCGGACCGTCAAAGATTGCTAACTCTGGAGCATCGCAATGAGCGACCGCGTTCCAATAGGGCTTGCCCTAATGGACCGGCGCATACAACGACCAACCCCGTCCCAAACGGTTAGCGCAACATTCTGGACCACGTTGGCAGCAGAGGCCTTAGAGCCCATTGGAACAGCAAAGTTCGCCCTGATGCTGAGCGGCGCGCAGACAACCGGGCTCTCGGTCGACGAGATGAAGCACGGCCTCGTCACTTACTACGGGAACACGCCAGGCCGTCCGGCTGGCATCCCGGTTTGGGAATTTAGATGGTGAGCCCTATCCTCGGGGCCATGAGCGAGAAGACCGAAACCCGATCCATCGACAGCTACACCGCGGCCGAATTGCGGGGTATCGCCGATCGCGCAGAGTGGCGCGGCGAGAAAGGCTTCATCGTGCCGCCGTGCTCCGTCGCCATCTACGTCGAGGCACTGAGAGCCCTGGCGAGGGAGCGAGCGCGTGGCTGAGCAACCCACCACCGGCGGCCTCTTCAAGGCCAAGGCCATCACCGAGGACGACGTTCTCGCGGCGGTCGACGCCTACCTGGCGGACCCGACCACCAGCTTGTTCCTGATGGGCGACGGTTATGGCCTCGACCTTGATGCCGCCGTCCGCTCGCACGCCTGGGCCGCACAGACCGTGTTCAATGCGGAGGCCACGGACCACCTGAAGCGCGCCGCGGTGCGCACGGCGATCCTGCTGGCACGGCCGGAGAAGCGATGAGCCTCGCGACCCGGATCGCGCTCTTCCTGTTTCTGGTGTTGCTGCCGGTGGCGACCTACGGGGTCTCGATGTGGCCGACGACGTGAGCAAGGCATGACCGAACCCCGCCGCTTCCAGCCGCCCTGGCGCCTCGTTGAACTCGAAGAAGCCATCCGCATTGAGGACGCCTCGGGCTTCCCGGTCGCCTACGTCTACCTCGCCGACGACGAGCAGCGTCGCTCCGCTGCCCAACGCATGTCGCGCGAGGAAGCGAGGCGGATTGCAATCCGGATCGCCGCCATCCCGGAGATGCAGATCGCGATGATGGAACTGGAGAACGAGCGCGACGAGGCGCTCGCCTTATCGGCGAAGAAGAAGCACTGATCCTTGCGGGGTCCGCTCCCGGTCCAGGCCCGCAAGGTTCTCGACGCCCTGGTAGCGTCTCAGTTTGAGATCTGAGCCCGGCCACACCCACCCCGCACGCTCCCTCGCGCCGCCCGTCTCGCGGGCGTATGCTTGGCGCCAAGCAGGAGCGGTCATGCATTACACATTCGAGTTTTATCGCATCAGGCCGGGCGATAAGGCGCACGCTACGCTGGAGCGGGTCCAGCAGGAGGCATCGGACTTAGATGCCGCCATGATGAAGGCCCGGTCCTTGTTTGCTTCGCTGGACCTGCCGCAAAAGCCTGACGGCGTTCGCATTCTTGATGAGGGTGGTGCCGAACTTTTTGTGTGGAACCCGGGCGGCCACTGATGTCCAAGTGACCTGAAGGCCAGAAGCGCCCTGCCGACCCGCTCTCGCGCCGAGACGGCCGCGCGGATCTGCGAGGCGCTGGAGCGGCGTGGGCTGGCTGAGCGGGGTGGGACGAAGGCGTTGCCGAAGTGGCGGCGGGCATCGAGGTGATGGGCTGCTCGAGTTATTGGCTCAGGAACGCGTGTACGTCATTTGCGCGACGTTGATAGATACCGCCAAGGCTTAGTCGACTGCACGTTGCAGGACAGGAACCCTCGCGCAACCGGCTGATTAGCTTCGATCAATTCTTTCCAAGAGGCCCGCCATGACCAACATCTCCTCGCCCGACGGGGATCAATCGAAAGCGGCACCGCTTACTCCTGGGCCTACTGTGTCGAACGAGAAACCGCCTGCTTCATCACCCGACTTGCCCGAGCCGCCTCTCGACATCAACGCGGGCATTCCGGATCCACTGAAGAGCGACATCGTTCCCGGTGATCGCCCCGCCGACATGCCGCCGCCGGACAAGTAGGGCTGATCTCCTCCGAGGAGGCCAGAGAAGTCACAGCCGCTTCCTGGACGATCGAGCCGGCCGCGCAGGCGAAGGCGGTGACGTGAACCGCGGCCGGCCCTAAGGACGGGCTGGATGCCGACTTGGCCTGACCATGCCGCCGTCAAGCTATACCGTCAGCAACCCGAAGCGCAGGCCAAAGTTTATTAATGCCAAATGTGAGACTGTGCTTATTTTAACGACGTCAGTAGGGGGCATAAGTAGTAAGTGACCTAAAAGATGAGCGACACACTGCAACGTTATTTTGCGTTACGTCTTCATTCATAGGCCTAGAGCCAGGGGGCCTCTACCCTTTCGGGATGAAGCGCCATGACATTTCGATTCTCAGATCCAACGACGGACGATGACGAAACGTCGAACATGGCCACGGGACTCAGTGGTTCCGGAGGCGTCAACACTGGTAGTAACGGGGAGGTGATTGGTCCTGGCAACCCTGGCGCCCCAGGTGTGGCCAGCGATGGCGAAGGCACTGGTGCGGGCAGTGCTGGGGGCGCAGATGAACCCGGTTCGCTTAATGATGGAGGAACGTCGAATGCTGGCTTAGAAAATTATACGTGGTTTGGATATTACACACATTATCCCACCAGCGCGGGCGGAGAGGTCTACGCGCTGTACAATGGCCTACTTGAGAGAAATCCCGATCCTTCGAGCGACTACTGGTTAAAAAGCTTGAACGAGGGCACGTCTCTCGAAAGCGTGACGCAGAGTATCCTCGGCTCGGCGGAAGGGCAGCCGCGTTTCAACGACCCAAGCAACGCCGGCTACGTCGAAGAGCTCTACCAGACGGTGCTCGGCCGCGCCGGCGATGCGGCAGGCGCCGCGTATTGGACCGCAGCGCTCAACGGCGGTCTGTCGCGCGCCGCGGCGGCCGACGGCTTCGTGTTCTCGGCCGAGCACCTCGACCAATTGCAGCCCGCGTTCGATGCCGGCATCTTCGTGCCCGATACGACGGCCGCGGACGTCTCACGGCTCTATTACGGCGTGCTCGACCGGTCTCCCGACACCGGCGGCCTGCAGGCGTGGCATACGCAGGCCGATTTCGGGACCTCGTTGTCGGCCATAGCACAGAGCTTCCTGCTGTCCCCGGAATACGCGGCACAGAACCCGACGATCCCGACGGACGCGGCGTATGTTGCAGCACTCTACGAAGGGGCGCTGGGCCGGGCGCCGGAGGCTGCGGGTGCGCAATACTGGGAAAGCGCCCTCGCATCCCAAGCCCTGACGCGGGCAGACGTCGCCGTCGGCATCTCCGAGAGCGCCGAGGCTCACACCTATCTCAGCGCCTTCATCGAGGAGGGCTGGCTTCTCGCGTAAGCACTGGTGCCGAGCGTGTCGCCTCGAC
This sequence comes from Methylobacterium segetis, assembly GCF_004348265.1. Taxonomy (GTDB): domain Bacteria; phylum Pseudomonadota; class Alphaproteobacteria; order Rhizobiales; family Beijerinckiaceae; genus Methylobacterium; species Methylobacterium segetis. The sequence goes on along the minus strand of NZ_SMNT01000048.1, from coordinate 7,543 downwards.
TTCATGGTGGATAGCCCCGCGAGCCGTGAGGCTGCGGGGCTTTGTCGATCGGCTACGCGAGATTGATCGGGCTGCCCCCTCGTAGCCATGCCGGAGGAGTGTCGCTCTCCGAAAACGAAGGTTTGCATCTTCGCAGCTGATTCGCTGTTGCGAAGCAGGAACACTCGATTGGCGGAGAAATGCCTGGCGCGGCATGAGCTCGCGTGAGCAAGTGAATGCGAGGTCGATGAGACTGCAGGAGCGACCGGGTGTACGCTTCGGGCCAGTGGAGACGGGCACGATGTCTGAAAAGCGGTGGACGCCGCAGATCTTAAAGAGGCTCAACGAGCAGTGGCTCGTCGTCGAAGCGCCCTGGGATATGCCGGCGGGCTCTCATGAACTCAACGAGGTCACGTTGGTCATTGAAGGGGAGGCATACAAGGTCGTCGGCGGCGAAGTTGACTCCCTACCACTAGCGAAAGGCGAGCGCATCCAGATCCGTGTCGAGCGAGTAGATATCGCCGGATGAGCGGCTCACGAAAAAGCCCTCGCCGGAGGATGCCGGGCGGGCTGTAACGTCGTCAGGTCCGTACCGGCATTACTGCCGGGACTAGGAACGGTAAGCGAGCCGAACCAGTTTCCTTCCGAACTCGTACGAAAAACCCGCCGCGACGATCGTCGAGCGGCCTGACGGTGAAGATCCGGCCCCTCGTTACCGCTGAAGGGCTAGTGGGCAGACAGCCTGGCTGCGTGCTGTGATCCGGACGTGAAAGGCCCAGCGTGCCTTGGGGCTGCGGAGTTGAGCATCGCCACGTTCGGGGAATTAATATTACAAATTTTGGGAAGAAGCGCATGCCACGCAATATTCTAATCCTTGGAGCCTCATATGGCTCCTTGCTCGCAACGAAGCTTCTGATGGCTGGTCACAACGTGACCCTGGTCTGCCGAAGGAAGACCGCAGATCTGATCAATCGTGAGGGGACCGAGGTGCGCATCAAGCTGCGCGACGAGCCGGAGCACCGCGCAATCCGCTCGCGCGATCTGCCTGGCACCTTGGACGCGACACCGCCCGAAGACGTCGATGTCTCTCGCTATGACTTGGTCGGGCTCGCCATGCAGGAGCCGCAATACAATGACTACTCGATCCGCCTCCTGATGATCAAGATTTCCGAGGCGAGGCGGCCTTGTCTCTCACTCATGAACATGCCGCCCTTACCGTATCTCAGGCGCATCCCGGCTCTCGCCAGCATGGACTTGGAGTTTGCCTACACCAATGCTGGCGTCTGGGACCGGTTCGAGCCAGGGCTGGTCACGCTCTGCTCGCCCGATCCGCAGGCCTACCGCCCGCCGGGCGAGGGCGCGAACGTGCTCCATGTCGGCCTGCCGACGAACTTCAAGGCGGCGACCTTCGCGGACGAGGCGCACAACCGGCTGCTCCGCGAGTTGGAGGCGGACATCGACGCGGTGCGCCTCGACGGGCAGGACGTGCCGGTGAAGCTCAAGGTGTTCGACTCGCTGTTCGTGCCCCTGGCGAAGTGGTCGATGCTGCTGACGGGCAACTACCGCTGCGTCACACCGGATGAGCCGCAATCGATCCGCGATGCGGTGCATATCGATCTGGCGCGGTCCCGCGCGATCTACGAGCACATCGACGCCATCGCGCAACGGCTCGGCGCCGACCCGAAGGATCAGGTGCCGTTCGAGAAGTATGCCAAGGCGGCGGAGAGCCTGCTCAAGCCGTCCTCGGCGGCGCGGGCGGTGGCGAGCGGGGCGCCCTTCATCGAGCGGGTTGACGTGCTGGTGAAGCTTATCTCGCACCAGCTCGGCGCGCCCGACGCCGAGATTGACCGGACGGTCCGGATGGTGGACCGAAAACTCGGAGAGCGCGTCATCTCGGGTGGATTCGGTGCGGATTGAGCTGCGAAGATCGTACCTCATCCGCCGCCGATTACGTAGAAAAGCCCGCCGCGGCCAATGGCGCGTGTCATTGCCCAGACACGACTGAGCCCGCCGCGGCGGAGGGGGAATGCCGGGCGGGCTCAGGTGAGAGCGAGCGAGGGGCAAGCTCTCGATGGCATGATGGCATACCAACCGCCAGCCGCAAAAGCCCCGCGAGCCTTGGGGCTGCGGGGCTATCAGTGGGATCAGGTTCGCCTACTGACTTCCGCCATGGCCGCCGCTTCCGGCACCGCCCTGCGGCACTCTGCGTGAGGGCTGGCCAGCGTTGCCTCCAGCCGCTGAGTCCGTCGTGATGGTCTCGGCGCCGGTAGCGCCCGGTGCGATAATCAGACCACGGCTGTTGCCAGTGGTGTTCGGCACACCCGTGATTACGGTTCCAGTTGTCTCAGGTGACCGCGGAGAGGGCCCAGTTTGCGCGAAGGCCGGGCAAGCGGCGACGAGCGCCAGGACGCTGAACGTGACAAGCTTTTTCATGAGGTCTCCTGGCTGGAAGGAACCAGCCCAGCAGTGAACAACGACGCCTCAATTAGAAAGTTGCTCCAGCCTAGCTTTAGTTCTCATTAAGCCGTTCCTCGAATTGACCTAGATCAAAAAAACCCACTAGGACGAACCGGGCGGGCTGAAGGCAAGCCATACTTCCGGCAATAGTCCTGCGCTGCGCAAGCCTGGCGGTTGCCCGGCCGCTAACGCCGCCCCCAATCGCGGTCCACTGGCTTACGTCCCCATCAGCGGGCCAACAGGCTCACCGCAGCCCTTTGCGCCTTGCTGTTTCATCAGCAGCGTCGCGCGCCAATCGCGCTGCCTTCAAGCGCGCAGTGTTCTCATCCGCTGCGCTGACGATCTGCTCCTTCAAAGCTTCTGGCTTGGCGCGATCCTGTGTCTTGGCAAACTCCGCTTCCGCCTGCTTCCGCTCCTTGCTGTGATCGTTGGCCATCATGCCTCCTCTCGGCCTCGTGAGCGCCCTCGTCAGCCGCCTGCCTGCTCGTCATCGGTCAGTTTTGTGAACTGCCGGGCGAGAGCTTCGACTTGGCGAGCAGTCGCAACCACCCTTAGCACGTGGCCGTCGTCGGCCTCGACCGTGAGTTCATAGCCGCCAGGAACGTCTGTGATCAGCACACGGACCAGCTTCTTAGGATCGGACATAGTGTTGTCGCCGTAGAGTTGTCGCCGTAGCAGGCTCGCCCACCTCGCCTTGAATGCCGCCCCACCCGGCTTACACGGCAATCGAAGTGGCGCGATTCGTGGATCTCGCCGGCCTGGATTGCCGCCCGTTCGGGATGAGGGATGCCCTACCGGGACCAGGAGTTCAGCACACCGAGCGGTTGCGCCGGAAGCCTGAACATCTGCGAACGTTGGCGTGTGAGCGTCCGACCTTTGGCGAAGCTAGCGGCCACTGCGACGGTTCCAACATGAGCACGGGTGATACGACCGGCAGCACCTCGTCCGGTGTCCGCTGATCATTCCCCTACAGCATGCAATGAGGAGGGCCGGTCATGCCGGCCCTTTTCTTTGCCTGAAGGGGTCTCAGCCACGGAGGCGGTGACGTGAGGTGCTCGCCGGCAGGAACACCAATGGATCGATTGTGTTGAAAAACTCCGTTTGTCCCTCTTCTGAGGGCATGAACCCACAACACCTGGGACAGCGGCGAGCGGCAGCCACCAGCGGTAGAGACCTCGGTCCGTGCTGAGGAGTTTTTCAACACAATCGATCTGCAGCGGACGCTCAGCATCACAGGTGAGATGGTCGACTTGGATTGCGACGGGCGGCTGGCGCAGCAGCTCGCGGGGAAGCGACTCGCAACGCGTTAGCTGCCCACTTCCAACGGCAGAGTGACGTCTTAACCCTTCTTCTTCGCGGGCTGATCTTTCGGCGGTTCATTCGTCTTCGGCGCCGCCCACGCCTTGGCCATGGCTTTCGCGGCTTCTCTGCTTACCCTCATGACTCCGCCTCCATGGTAGCCATGTGGACCAACGGGGCGGGGCAGACATCGTTGCAGAGGCGCGTCGAGGCTGATCGACAGGGTGAACATGAAGCGCGGCCGGCGCTGGGGCGGACCGGATGGGGCGTGACCTCGGCAACTCGGCCGCGCAGGCGGTGACGTGATCCGCGGCGGTTCAATCGTCCTGATCTTCAGGTGGTGGAACGTAGAAGGTGTTGATCGCCTTCCAGAAAGCAGCGCGCTCTTCCGGAGTTCGGGAGGCTAGGGCAGCTTGGAGTTCGGCGAGCCCGGCCTGCGCCGCTTCCTCGCGCTGGTCAGCGTCCAGCAGATCAAAAACATCGGTCACCACGTTCTCCCGGGGCGTCGCACCGCCTCCGGTTAAACGCCCTCCGCTCGCGGCCCGATCCGCGCTGAATTCACCAACGCAGTGCCCGCGAGCCGTGAGGCTGCGGAGCGAGTGTTCATCTTGGGCACGAAACAGAAGCGGCCCCGCCGATGTCATGAACGGGGAGGAAGGCCGGCGAGGCCGCGCTGGAGAGCGCCGTCCAGCGCGCCGATGATGGCTGGTCGGACGGCCGCCGCCTTCACGCAGGTGAAGCGCGGCAAGAGAAAGCCCCGTCAGCCGAAGCTGCGGGGCGAAGGGTATGTGTGAGGATCAGCCCCGCCGATGGCAATCGAGGGCGTGACTGCCGCCAACGAGGCCCTGTCGGGTGTCGAAGCCGACCGCCGAACTTTCTGCCTTCTCTTCACTCGCGGCCTTCGCAAAAGTGAAGTGCGAGGCGCACGAAAAAGCCCGCCACGGCGAGGGGTATGGACGCCGGGCGGGCTCAGGTGAGAGCGAGCGAGGGGCGCACTCTCGAAGCTGTAGTGGCATACCATGAGCCAGAAGCAAAACGGCCCAAGGGCTGTGAGACTGTGGGCCGATGTAAGAATTTTGGCGGAAGGGCGACCCCGCCGGATTGAGGATTAAGGTAGTCGACGGCGGAGCCGCGCTGGCAACGATTGCAGCCACATCAGCGTGTCCTTTCTTCTTACCCCGACGTTTACGCAGGCGAAGCTCGACAGCGGATAAGTCAGGGCCTCACTGCTGATTGACCGGCCACTCACCAGCCAGCGAGAGTGTTGCTCGATACACCACGCGGCCGATATCGTCTCGCACGCTGACCATGTAGTCGAGCAGCTCGTCGTCGAGAGCCTCGTCCTTGGCCATTGCTGTCAATGTCCGCACAGCCTTCATGCGAGCCTCGCGCACGGTCTCGCATTCCGTCCCCTCGTCATCAAGCGTGCAATGCCGGCTGTCGGCGAAGTCGAAGAAAAAGAGGGGCAAGCTGCACCTTCCGTGCGAGACGGATACATTACGCTACCGCGGGTGGCAGAGCCTCCACATGGGTCAAGAGCCATAAGGCTGACGCTGGTCGACGACGAGGCTGCGCATTTGTCGCCGTTCCCTCTACGACGCCTGACGCATCTCCGCCGGCACCTTCCACTCACCTCGCAGAATGAGATCGGCCGTGTAGATCATTTCGCCCTGTTCATCGCGCACGCGCACGTTGAAGGTTCTCAGATCGCTATCAGAAAGCTTTTGGCGCGCCATTTCGGGCAGCAGGGCTATAGCCACGACGCGAGCAGCTACAGCGTCTTTCAGATCCAGACCCTCGTTGTCGTCGACGTGCAGCTCACCGTCGTCCGAGTCGATGAAGAAGCGCGGCATGTATAGTCGCTCCGGTTGGGCACACAGAACCGGGGGTACCGCAACGGTTCCGCGAAGGTCAACACAAGATTTTTCCAACAACCAAATAGATGAATTGGCTCGCGCCAGCGTAAACCGGAACAAGACGTGAACCCGTCAACCAACGCTGACAGGGCGGCGAACTATCCCTGAACACAGTTAGGACAAAAGTCAGTGTCCCCAGACCGGTTTTGGACATCTGGCACAGGACGAATGCTTCAAAGTCGGGTGGATTTAGCTCTTCCTTGGCTGCGCATCCAGCCTCGCGCCATTCTCCTCAACGAAGATGCCGCCAGCTGCGATCTGCATTCGCGAACCTGTGCGAATGGCCATCTCTTGAGTCCGCCTAAATCGGTTCGCCGAGTTTGCCGATGCCTACCCGCTCAGCAGCCTCAGACGCGCGCCCATAAGCGTAGATGGCCGCTTCCAGGTCATCGAGGGCAGCTAATGCATGGTTTCGTGCTGTGACGGCCGACTGCCGGTCGACATCACCGGTGAGGTCGCAGCTTTCAGCAACTTTCTGCAGCCGCTCGATCAGGGCGCGATGGGCCTCACGAATATCGGGGTGAGATGCAATGAAGCGAGTGGGACTGTCGATCCAGCGTCGAACCATGCCGGCCAGATCCTCGTCATCTGACGTGTAGGTGCGAATACGATCGGCGGCTGCTCCGAATGCCCTCGCGATATCAGTTCGAATTTGGGAGGCCATTTGAGCGAAGCCGTAGTGTCCAGGAAAGCCACTCGGCAGTGAAGCGCAATTTCGGTCGGCTGACCATCCGCGAAGCTGCCACTCAGGTGCGCCGGACACTTCGCATGAAAAGCCCCGCGAGCCAGGGGCTGCGGGGCAGTGGAACGTCTCTGGGGGTCGGCCCCGCCAGCGTTCATCGAGGGTTGGGGCGAATTCAACCAGCGGGGCCATGTCGGGTGTGCAAGCCGACCGTGGGATCTTCGACCTTGCCTCCGCGATCGGCCTTCTCAAAAGTCTAGCGCTAGGCGCACCAAAGCCCGTTTTATCTGGGGTGGAATAGCGCCTGAGCGGTGCCACGCATTGAAATGAAGCTCATTATGCAAAATGCGTGGAAATCTTTTGATCCTGCGGTTCATATGCGCTTAGACTGATCCGGTCTGGCCTCATACATCTTTCTGTGGCCGGCGCTCTGACCGCCCAAGGCGGCGCATTGAGGCCTGATCATGTGCAAAGACTTGGCCAAATTCCTGGCGGTACTTGCTAGCCACGATCGCCCGATCTCGCCTTGGAAGATCGGCATAGGCTGCACAGTGTCACAGGGAAAAGCGCGACAAAGCGCGCGGGTTCTTGGCTACGCCACCTTGGATGTCACAGCTGGCGGCTGGGCGATTACGTCGCTCGGAAGGGATGCGCTGACAAGGTCATCGGCGGTCTGAGACCCCGTTTCATAATGCACGCGCCAATCGTCTGACGAGGATCATAGCGGCGGCCAAGACGAAGAAGGCGAGCGCGGAGGAAGGCGTCGCCTCATGATCGCGGGCCAGCCTGCGGCACCGGCTGATCCAACCGAAGGTGCGTTCGATCACCCAGCGCCGCGGTTGAACGGCAAAGCCCTTCTGTCCTTCCTTGGGCACGATGATCTCGACGGTGATGGCCGTGGCGGTGCCCAAACGATCGCCTCTGTAGGCGCGATCGGCGAAACAGTGGGCCAAGAAGGGCCAAAGGCGGCGCGAGGCGCGCAGGAGCGCGAGGCCGCCGTGGCTGTCGTGCAGATCAGCAGGCGAGACAGCAGCTACGAGCAGGCGCCCATCCGTGTCAGTGAGCGCGTGACGCTTGCGCCCAACGACACGCCTGGCTGGATCGTAGCCGCGTGGACCTTCGACACCGACGCCGCCCGAGCGCGTCGCCTGGGCATCCAGGATGGCACCGCTGGGGCTTGCTTCGCATCCAGTTCGCTCGCGATCTGCCA
>NZ_SMNT01000047.1 GCF_004348265.1 Methylobacterium segetis | reverse complement strand
GGGCGCCGCCGCGAGAGCGAGGAGGAGCAGGACGGGTACGCGCATGCCGCAGCCTCGGAGCGCCTCGGGACGGGGAGCCCGCGAGCCTATCAGGCGCCCCCGCCCGCCGCCATGCGGCGCGGCCTCAGCCGCCGCGCTTGCGGAAGCGCTTCAGCACCCGCTCCCGCCGCAGCCGGGACAGGCGCTCGATCCAGAAGATGCCGTCGAGCTGGTCGATCTCGTGCTGGTGGCAGGCGGCGCGGAACCCCTCCGCCTCCTCCTCGTGCCAAGCCCCGTCGAGATCCTGGAATCGCAGGCGCAGGCGCGCGGCGCGCTGCACCGTCTCGGCGACGCCCGGCATCAGCACGCTGCCCTCGGTCGCGGTCGCGAGATCCGGCGACACGTCCAGGATCTCCGGGTTCACGAAGGTCTCCGCCTCGGCGCCCGGCTCGAGGCGCAGCACCACGAGGCGCTGCAGGCGGCCGATATGCGGGGCCGTGAGCCCCACGGCCTGGGCCGCGTCGAGGGTGTCGCGCACATCCCGGGCCAGGTCGCGCAAAGCCTCGTCGAAGACACGGACCGGCTCCGCCCGCAGGCGCAGGCGCGGGTCCGGGTAGAAGATCAGCGGTTGTACGGCCAAGGATGTTGTCTCCTGATCATCGCGAGGGGCTCATTCAGCCCTGGATTGTGAAAGATCGGCGCGCAGCCACCGATGGCAGCATCTGAACTGCCGGTCGAGGGACGAATGCTTACGGGCGCGATGCGAGATCCTGGCGTCTCCCGGCCGATCATCGGAACGATGCCGGCGGCCGCGGGTTGGTCCGCCAACGTTTCGAGGAGAACCCCATGAAGATCCTTCTGGCCGGCGCCCTCGCCGCCGCATCCATCGCCGCGTCCGTCGCCACCACGGTCCCCGCTTCCGCCCAACGCATCGATATCGGCCCCGGCGGCCCGAGCATCGACCTGCGCTCCCGCGGCCAGCGCGAGCGCGATTTCCGCCGCGAGGAGGCCCGCCGCGACCGCGATTACGACCGCCGCTACTACCGCACCGAGCGGTTCGACGACGATCGCCCGCGCCGCTACGAGCGGCGCGGCTACGGCTACTGATTCGCTGGGCCGCCGAGCCCGGCCGATCGGGGAGGGGGTCGGTTTGCCGGCCCCCTTCTTGCGTTGCATCATCACGATCGTGTGTTCGCTGCATCGCGCGTGAGGATTCTAACGCCCCGCGTGTTCTTCGGCACCGCCGCCCTCTTGTGCAGATCCACCCGGACCGCTAGGGAAACTTTCGCAGAATTATCGGGAGAAAGTGGCAATGAGCCTTCGTGTTTCCAGCAGCTTCGCGGCCCTCGCCCTGGCGATCGGCGTCCTCTCCGCCCCGGCGGCCTACGCCAAGCCGGCGAGCGGCGCCAGCGCGATCAAGATGATCGACACCGACAACGATGCCACGATCGACATGAAGGAAGTCGAGGCGGTCGCCTCCGCGACCTTCGATCGCCTCGAGAAGGATGCCGACGGCACCCTCGACGCCAAGGAGCTCAAGGGCCGCCTCTCCAAGGCCGGCCTGAAGCAGGCCGACCCGGACAGCGACGGCACCGTCGACAAGAAGGAATATCTCGCGGCCGTGGCCGCGCGCTTCAAGGCCGCCGATCCGGACAATGACGGCACCCTCGATGCCAAGGAGCTGCAGAGCCCGGCCGGCAAGGCGCTGCTGGCGCTGATCAAGTAAGTCCGACCGGAAAATCCGGTTCTCGGCGAGGGCCGCTCCCGTGGGACGGGGGCGGCCTTCTCGCGTTTCGCGGGGTCCGCCGGGAGGGCGTGCTCCGGGGCGTCGCTCCGGGCGGGATCAGTATTCCCACTCTGCCCCGACGCCGACCGCCGTGCGGCCGTCGCTGCCCGCCTCGCCCTGGATCTTCACGCGGCGGGTCACGTCGTAATCGATGGTGGCGGCGGTGTCGGCGGGCTTGGCACCGGCGCGCACGCCGACGCTGAGGCGGTCGCCGATGTAGCGGGAGGCGCCGAGGGCGGGTCCGCCGCTCGCGCCCGTCGAGACGTCGAGGCTGTCGAGGCCGAGCCCCTTGCGGGCCTGCTCGAACACGTCGACGCCGCCCGCGCCGCCGGAGAGCTGCGCCACCCCTTGAGCGAGCTGCAGGGCCTGGAACGGCGAGAGCTTGGCCGCGGCCTTCTTGAAGAGGAGGCGCGAGAGCACCTCGTCCTGCGGCAGGCTCGGATCCGAGGAGAGGGCGAAGGCGGGCTTGTCCGCCGCCCCCGTCACGACGACGCGGGCGGTGACCTCGGCGGCCTTGGTCTCGGCCACGAAATCGAGGTCGGGCGCGGTCAGCTCGCCCCCGAAGGTGAGGCGCCCGCGGGTGAAGTCGAGGCGCTGGCCAACGATGCTGAGGCGCCCGCGGCGCATCTCGAAGGCGCCGACAGCCTTCGGATCGCGCGAGGAGCCCGTGAGCCGCAAGTCCCCGCCGAGCTCCGCGTCGATGCCGCGCCCGCGCACGAAGATCCGGTTGGGGGCACTGACCGCCACGTCGAGGGTGGCGTCGAAGGGCGCGGCCGGGCGGCCCTTGCGGCGGGCAGACGGCTTGGCAGCCTCCGCCTTCGAGCCGAGCCGAGCCCGCATCTCGGGGGGCGTGTTGACCCGGCGGATGCCGGGGAGCGGCTGCACGGTGGCGGGCAGACGATCCGGCACCGCGACGTCGATCGAGACCACGTCGACCCGGCCCGAGACCCGCGGGGTGCGCGCGAGCGGCCCGGCGATTGCGAGGTCGAGGCTCGCCACCGCCTGCATGAGCGGGCTCGACACCAGCTCCGCCCGGCTGGCGGAGAGGCGGAGCGAGCCGGGAAAGCCCGCCTCGGGCGCCACCGAGACGCGGCCCTCGCCCCGGAGCGTGCCCCCGTTGCGGGTCGCGGCGGTGAGGCGCTCGAGCACGATCGTGTCGCCGCGGCCGGTGGCGCGGCCCTCGATCCCGGTGAGGCGGATCCCCTGGAGCGGATCGTTGAAGCTGCCCCCCGAGAGCGTCGCCGAACCCTCGACCCGGGGGCCGGCGAGGGTGCCGCCCACCCGGGCGTCGAGGGCGACCCGCCCCCCGACCCGCTGGCCGCCCGCGCTGAGGAGCGAGTTGGCGAGCGCCGCCTCCAGCGTGCCCCGCAGGGACAGGTCGAGGGCGCCGCCCGGCTCGGTCGGCAGGGAGCCGGTGATCGCGGCCTCGACGCCGCGCCCGGCCGAGACCCGGGCATCGAGCCCGGCGCGGCCCTCGGCCAGGGTGCCGCTCGCCCGCGCCTCGATCGGCGGCAGGCCCGCCTTGCGGGTCTCCGGCGTGACGAGGCGGGCGAGGCTGAGGCTGTAGCGCCCCTGCGGGCGGGCGGCGGGACCGTGCAGCTCCGCCTCGCCGTCGAGGGTGCCGGCGAGCACGAGGCTCGGGCTCGCGATCCGGGCGAGGGAGAGGGGCAGGGCCCGCAGGGCCAGCCGGAGGTCGAGGTCCCGGCCGACGCGCCCCGAGAGGTCGAGGCGCCCGCTGCCCGCCGCGACCGCGAGATTCTCGATGCGGACCGCGTCGGGCTCGACGATGAGGGAGGCGGGACCCGCCAGAGCCAGCCGGTCGGTGCCGCGCGCGGCCACGAGACGAGCGAGGTCGAGGCGCGGGTGCTCGGCGGCGACGAGCCGGGCGGCGCCGTCGAGGTCGAAGCCGCGGGCCTTGGCCCTCAGGGTCAGGTCGCTCGCCGCCGGGCCGCCCGTGGCGGCGAGGCGCAGGGTGTCCAGGGTCTCCGCGCCCGCCACGAGCCGGTCCGCCTCGAGCCGGCCGTCGAGGACGGGACGGCCGAGGAGGTCGCGGCCCTTCAGGTCCGTGTCGAGGCGGGCGAGGCCGAGGGCGCCGGCCTTCAGCGAGGCGGCGGTGGCGCGCAGGGCCGCGTCCTGGCGCCCGCCGTCCCGGGCGAGCGTCAGGCTCGCCTCGAGGCTGCCGGCGAGCGGGGTGAGGGCGAGGGCCGAGAGATCGTCGAGATTGGCCGCCCGCGCGGTGAGCGCGCCCTCCGCGAGCCAGGTCGCGGCGTCGAGGGCGGCCCGTCCCTCGACCGCGACGGAGCCGAGCCGGAAAGCGAGGTGCGCGAGCGACCATGCCTGCGGGGCGGGCCGGCCGAACCGGGCCTCGCCGGTGAGCGCCTTGCCGGCGACCTCGCCCGAGAGGCGGACAGTCCCGTCGAGCGCCCCCGTCAGGTCCGCGAGCACCGCTTCCGCGCGCAGGTTGCGCAGCGGGCGCCCCTGCGCCGACGCCTCGGGCGCGGCGAGGCTCGCCGCGAGGTTCGGCGTCTCCAGGCTGCCGGTCAGCTGCCCGTCGAGCCGGGCGGCGCCCGCGAGCCTGGGGTCGAGGGCCGCGAGGTCGGGGAGGTCGAGCCCGAGGCGGGCATCGGCGATGCGGGCGGTGGCGCGCCCGTCGAGCCGGGCGGCGAGGGCCGCCCCGTCGAGACGCAGGCCCGTGAAGGCGTAGCCGTCGTAGACTTGGTCGACGCGCCCCGCGATGCGCGGACGGGACCCGAGCAGACGGTCGAGGGCGGGCTCGCCGAGAATCAGGTTCTCGGCGGCAAGCGAGAGATCGGCACCGATCCGGCGCCGGGCCGGATCGCCACTCAGGGTGGCATCGGCCGCGAGGCTCCCCGTGAGGGGCCGGCCCGCGAGCCCGGAGAAGGCGGAGATGTCGGGGAAGCGCGCCTCGGCCCGGCCGGTGAGCGTGTTCTGGCCGATCCGGCCCGCATAGGTGGCCCGCAGGGCCGGCCCGTCGAGGCGCAGCGTCTCGACGCTCACCGTGGCGTCGGGTTCGAGATGGCCGCGCAGGCTCAAGGAGGCCGCGCCGCCGATCGCCCGCCGCAGGGCCGGCTCGGCAGGCTCGAGCCCCTCGACACGGGCATCGGCGGACAGAGCGAAGCGGGCGGTCCTGAGGTCGGCGCCCTCGGGGACGGCGCGCAGGCTCGCCTCGACGCGGGCCAGCGCGCTGTCCCGGGTGCGCAGGCCGGCCGCCTTCAGCGATCCCTCGATGCGGGGGCGGGCGAGGGGGCCTCTCAGGCTCGCATCGAAGACGAGGGATTCGAGTTCCGCCGCGCCCGCCCGGGTGAGGCCGCCCTCATTCGGCACCGCGCGGGCGGAGAGGGTGAGATCGGCCTCGCGGGCGGCGCTCAGGGTACCGCGTGCGTCGAGGCGGGCGGTGCGGGAGGTCAGTTCCAGGCGGTCGAGGCTCAGCGCTCCGCCATCGGCGAGCCGCAGCCCACCCTCGAGCCTCGTCGTGCCCGCGAACACCGCGGCGGCGGGGCCGGGGAGCAGGCCCTCGATGCGCGAGGCGAGGTCGAGGCTGAGGCGGCGCTCGGCGCCGGTGCGGGCGATGCGGGCCGTGCCCTTCGCGCCGACGCTCTCGCCGGCGTCGAGGTCGAGCCGCGCGTTCCAGGCGTCGAGGCTGCCGCGCCCGTCGAGGTCGAGCCGGATCGGCGCCTCGCCCGGCACGCCGAGTCCCTTCGAGAGCAGGCCGCCGGCGGCCTCGGTGAGCGAGGCCGTGACGTCGAGCCGCTCGCCCTTCGGCACGAACAGGAGCCGGGCGGCGAAGGCGCCCGGCGCGTCGAGGCGGCGGATGGCGAGATCGAGGTCGAGCCCCTCCGCCGGGGCGCCGAGCTTCGCCTTGCCGGCGGCCGAGAGCCGGGCGGACTGGCCGGCAATGGGCTCGCCGAGGACGAGCTCCGTCAGCTTGAAGCCCTTGATCTCGACCTTGACGGGCAGGTCGGGCAGCAGCGAGCCGTCGGGCTCCGGCGTTGCCGAGGCGGGGGCGGGGAGCGGCCGGCGCAGCACCTCCAGGCGCCCGACCTCGAGGCTGTCGACCTCGAGCCTCCCCGACAGGAGGGCGACGCGCCGCCAGACGATGCGGGCCCGGTCGAGCCGCAGCCAGACCCCGTCGCGGTCGCTGATCGCGACGTCGCGGATGACGGCGTCGGAGGAGAGCGCCCCGTCGACGCCGCCGATCGCGACGCGGGAGGAGGGGGTCGAGAGTGCCCGCGACAGAAGCCCGCCGAGCACCGTCTTCTCGCCTTCCTCCGCGGCCCGCCCGAGCCCGGCCGCGGCGATGCCGAGGAGGCAGAGGGCGAGGGCCAGAACGCGGGCCGCCTCTCCCGAACGAGAGAGGGGGCCGGTCGCGGCTCTCATGCGGCGGAGCATTGTCCGCATCAGAACGCCTGCCCCAGGCTGATGTAGAGGGCGGCCGGCGGGTTGCGGTCGCCCTTGATGCGGTCGAGGGGGAAGGCGAGGTCGACGCGGATGGGGCCGATGCCCGTGTAGTAGCGCAGGCCGATGCCGGCCGCGGTGCGGATGCGCTCGTCGAAATCGGGCAAGCTGCCGGCATAGGCCGTGCCCGCATCGAGGAAGGGCACGATGCCGATCGTGTCGGTGACCTTGATGCGGGCCTCCAGCGACGCCTCCAGGAGGCTGCGCCCGCCCACCGGCAGGCCGAAGGGGCCGCGGGGGCCGAGCGTCCGGTAGGCGTAGCCGCGCACCGAGCCGCCGCCGCCCGCGAAGAAGCGGATATTGGCCGGGATCTCGTCGAGCCGCGCGCCCGAGATCGAGCCGAAGCCGAGGCGGGCCGCGAGCACCGTGTTCGCCTCGTCGTCGAGGGCGAGATAGGCCGAGCCCTGCGCCTTCGCGACGAAGATGCCCGGATCCGAGCCGAGGAAGCTCGGGTAGGGGGTGGCCGAGGCCGTGACCCGGAACCCCTCGGTCGGGTCGAGCAGATTGTCGGTCGAGTCGTAGGAGACGGAGACGGGCAGTCCGACGAGGCGATAGTCGATCGTGCCGAGCGCGTCCTGCGAGCGGCCGACCTGCCCGTCGAGACCGACCTGCGCGAAGGCCGTGTCGGAGAAGCGGTAGCGCAGGCCCAGCGTGCCGCCGGCCGCGTCGACGACGTAGCTCTGCTGCGCCTCCCGTCCCCCGAACAGGTTGGCGACGAGGTCGGTGCGGGTGCCCCAGAGGGCGGGCTTCACGAAGGTGGCCGAGAGGCGGCCGCCGAGACCGTTCGAGTCGATCCCGGCGAGCTTGCGCTGGCGGGCGTAGAGGTCGTTGCCGAGATAGTTGATGTCGGCGTCGATCCGCAGCGTCTCGCCCCCGCCGAACAGGTTGCGGTTGGCGTAATAGGCGCGCAGGCCCGGGCCGTCGACGGTGGAGTAGCGGGCGGACACGCCGATGAGGTTGCGCTCGCGCTCCGTCACCTCGACGAAGACGGGCAGGTTGCCCTGCGCGTCGAGGCGCTCGCCCTCGCGCACCCGCACGGACCCGAGGCCCTCGACCTTGGCGACCGAGCGGCGCATGTCGGCGAGCGCCTTCGGGGAATACGGGTCGCCCGGCTCCGCGTAGACGAAGGAGCGCACCACCGCCGGGTCGATCTCCTCCGTCCCGCCGACCGCCACCTCGCCGAGGCGGGCGAGCGGGCCGGGATCGAGCGTGAAGGTCACGTCCATGACGTGGGCCGCGTCGTCCACCACCGGATCGCGGGAGATCACCTTGGCGAAGGGGTGGCCAAGGGAGCGGAAGCGGTCGACGAGGCGGGCCTCGCGGGCGAGAACGGTGGCGGAGCGGGCCGGCACCTCCGCGTCGACGCGGGTGAAACGCTCCGGCAGCAGCGCCTCGGGGAAGGGCGCCCCGCGCGGGTCCCGCACGGTGACCGAGCGCAGCGTGTAGAGGGGGCCCGTGTCGACCGCGACCTTGACCGGCACCAGCGACCGGCCGCGCCCGGCCTCGGCGGCCCGGGCAGCGGCGGCGACGGCGGATTCGGAGCCGATCGCCACGCCGTCGACGCGGATCGCGACCCGGCCCGCGTAGTAGCCGTAGCCGGACAAGGCCTCGGGCAGGCGGCGCAGATCGGCTTCCGCCCGGCGCACGAGGCCCTCGCCGTCCGGGGGCGGCTCCCGGCGCAGGCGGTGCAGGGCGGAGCTGTCCTGCAGGGCCTTGAGGAGATCGTCGTCGTCCGTGCCGGCGATGCGCAGGCCGTAGGGCAGGGCGGTCGCGCTCGGGGCGAGGGGCTCCTCCTCGGAGCCGAACAGGCCGAACGGGTCGAAGGCCGCGGCGGGCGGGGCGGCGGCGAGTAGGAGCCCGGCGGCGAGCCAGAACCCGTGCAGGCTCGACGATGCGGACGAACGGCCCCGCTTCGGGGTCACAGGAACCACGCGCCGACGCGTCTCCCTCAGGCCCGTTCGCGAGGTGCGAAGGCCGGAGAAGCCTGCCGGAGATTCGTGAAGGCGCCGGTCCGCGTCATCTCAAAGCCCCCGCTCTGACGCCTGTGCGCGGAGGGCGGGGCAGCCGGGTGGTTCCCGTATCCGGCCCCTGGAGGAGCCGTGCCCGCGCTGCCGCGCTCGATGGGCACGAGCCTAGCGGCCGGCTCCCGGTGGCGCAACCTGTGGGCCCGGGACGCATGGCATCACGGGTGCGTGAGGCTCCTCCGCGGACCCGGCCGCGAGGCCGAGCCTCGGCGCCGGGATCGGCGTGCGCCGCGGCACCGGAGAGTAGCGGGCGGTCTTGCCGCGATGGGCCCCTCTTCCTATCTCCGGAACCGTGCCGGCTCGCCCCCCGGGCGCCGCGGCCAGTCCCGATCCCTGCCAGCAGCCGGCCCGTCATCGTCCACGCGGACGATGGCCGTCGGCAACCCATCGCCCGGGTGCGGCATTTAGGAGACCGTCGTCGAACTTTTCGCGAGGGAGGCGGCTCTGACATCCGGAGAGACCTGCCATGCGGGGAACTTCGGTTGCGTCCAACCGGATGCTGAGGCATTGGCTGTCGCGTCTCGACAGGTCTGCTCGGGACCTGAAGCCGGCGGCACCGATCGTGCCGACCGCGCCGGCGGCGGATACCGCCGATACCAGAACGAGACACCGCACGAGAAAGGTCAGATGAGCGCATTCGACTACAGGAATTTCGACGATCGCCGCCAGAACTCGCAGAATGCCAAGGCGGCTCTATTGGCCAAGTTCAAGGCCCGCCCCCCGGCCGATGACCCGGAGATGATCGCCAAGGCGCAGGCGCGCGCCGAGGTCGCCCGCGCCCGCGAGGAGCGCATCCGGGAGCGCGAGGCGGCTCGCATCGCCGCCGAGAAGAAGGCGGCCGAGGAGAAGCGGGCCCGCGAGGAGGCGGAACTCGCCGCCCAGATCGCCCGCGAGGAGGCCGAGGCCGCCGCGACGCAGGCGCGCAAGGCGGCTGATCTCGCGGCCCAGAAGGCCCTGCGCGACGCCCGCTACGCCGCCCGCAAGGCCAAGGTGAAGACGCGCCGCTGACGCGCGGGGCCCGTGCCGGCTCACGGCCGGCACCGGCCGAACAGACCCACCCCGAACGCATCGATGTCCCGTGCCGGCCGTGAGCCGGCACGGGCCTGTTCCTCGACGGGACGCGCCCTTTTCCGCGTGCCCGCGTTGACGCATGCGCGGAAGGGGGCCGAGACTGCGACCGCGGTCGCGATCGGCCGCCGGAGGAATCGGGCCATGACGAGCGTCGATGTCGAGATGGTGAAGTGCGCCTGCCCCGATTGCGTCTGCGTGATCGCGGTGGGTCAGGCGATCACCCGCGACGGCAGGGCCTTCTGCTGCGACGCGTGCGCGGAGGGCCATGCCGACCACCAGGGCTGCGGCCACGCCGGCTGCGCCTGCCACGGGTGAGGCGCAGGCGGGCCTGAGGGCTCGGCGCCGGATTTCAGAACCGGGCCGTCAGGAACAGGCGGACGCTGCGCCCGGGCAGGAGGATCTCGTCCTTCTTGAACGAGGCCGAGTTGCGGATGCGGTCGTCGAGGAGGTTGCGGCCCTGCAGGCCGACGGTGATCTCGCTTGCGCCGAACACGGCCGGATCGAGCGGGGCGGTGCGGCTGATCTCGGCCCTCAGGTCGTTCCAGCCGGGCGTCACCGTCTCCAGCGGCGCCACCTCCGTATGCGCGAAGGCGTGGAGCAGGTTGAGGCGGGCGAGCCACCCGTCCGCCCGCAGGAACAGGCCGCCGCCGACCCGGTGGGGCGGGATGCGCGGCACGAAGGTGCCGTCGTCGAACTGGGCCCGGACGAAGTCGTACTGCGCCTCGATGCCGGCGAAGCCGTCGCCGACGGGCAGGAGATCGAGCTGCGCGCCGATCTCGGCGCCCGTGAAGGTGGCGTTGCGCTGGGAGTAGACGACCTGCTGCAACGCGTCGTCGCTGCCGCAGGAGGCGAAATCGTCCCCGCAGCGGATGCCGGTGGCGCGCTTGTAGATGAAGCCCGTGTAGCGGGTGACGTAGCCCGTCGCGTCGAGGCGCAGGGGGCCGATCCCCCGCCGGATGCTCGCCTCGATCGTGCGGGCGCGCTCGAGCTTCAGGTTCGGATCGCCGATCTCGAAGGTCTCGGTCGCGTCGTGGGCACCCCGCGAGTAGAGCTCGAAGGCGGTCGGCGCCCGCTCGACATACGACCCGTTGAGGCTCGCCACGAAGCCGAAGGGCAGTTCCTGCAGGGCGCCGAAGGAGGCGCTCTTGGGGGCGAAGCGGCGGCGCAGCGCCTCCGAGACCGGGTCCTCGCCGGGCACGGGCAGGAAATCGGCCGGGAACAGGGTGGCGGTGCCGGCGGCGCGCGCGGCCTCCGCCCGGCCCGCCGCCTGCAGGCGCAGGCCGTTGCCGAGCGCCAGCTCCTCGAACAGGTAGACCGCGTTGCTGCGCGAATCCGTCGGTGCCAGCAAGGTGCCGGCCTCGCCCGCCGTGCCGATCTCGCGCCGCCCCGTCTGGAAGCCGAGGGCGCCGGTCAGCGGGCCGAGGCCCGTGACCACTGGCACGTGCTGCAATTCGAGGCGCCCCTCCGCCTCGCGGTTCTTGAAGGTCGCCCGCACCGCGTCGATCCCGTCCCCGGAGAGGCCGCTCTCGTCGTGCCGGTAGACCGACCCGCCCGCCCAGAACCGGATCACCTCGAACGGGCCCTCGGCCGGCCGGTACTCGCCGCGGGCGAGCAGCCGGTCCTGGCGCGGATCGAGGCGGGTGCGGCTCTCCGCGGCCTCGCCGCCGGGGATCTGGTAGAGCGCGTCGTAATGGCTGAACGAGACCCCGACGAAGCCGCGCTCGAACACCCGCGAGAGGCCGACCGCGCCCCCTTGCGATTCGTTGGCGGAGTTCGCCTGGATGCCCGCGGGCGTCCGGTAGCTGTCGGCCGCCGTGCGGAACCCGTCGGCGTGGAAGGCGACGCCGTCGGCCCCGGCATCGACGGTGGCGGCGGCGAGCCGCCCGTTGTCGACGGAGGAGTAGCCCGTCGTGACCTGCCCCGCATAGCCGCCTGCCGGGATGAAGCTCGGCACGCGGTTGTTCTCGGCGCTGACCACGCCGCCGATCGCCTGGCTGCCGTAGCGCAGCGTCGCGGGGCCGCGGATCACCTCGATGCGGTTGGCGACCAGCGGGTTGATCGGCACCCCGTGGTCCTCGCCGAGTTCGGAGACGTCCTGGATGCCGACGCCGTTCTCCTGGATGCGCACCCGGGCATTGTCGAGGCCGCGCACGATCGGCCGGCTCGCGGCCCCCGGCGCATATGTCGAGGCCGAGATGCCGGGCCGCTCGGCCAGCGCGTCGCCGAGCGTGCGCGGCTGGTCGCGCAGGATCTGGTCGCGCGTCACCACGGTCACGGGCGAGAAGGTGTCCGTGACGACGGGCAGCAGGCCGGAGGGCGGGGCGGGGGCAGCCGCGAGGGCCGCCGCGGGGGCCTCCGCGGGGGCCGCTCGGCCCTGGACGGGGCTCACCGATGTGACGGTCAGTTCGGGCAGGGTGGCCGCGGCCTGCTGCGCGGCGGCCGGAGCCACCGGGAGCGACAGGGCGGCCAGGGCTAGGGACGCCAGCGGCAGGCCCGCAAGGGACGGGCATGCGAGAGACGGGCACGTAAGGGATCGGCCTGCAGGGCGCAGGGACGCGCGCGCCGCTCTCGCCCGCCGGAATTCCCACAGGTGTCGGTCCGGCCGGGTCCGCATCACGCCTCCACAACGTTATATTGTTTCATCACGTGTGGGGACGGGAAGCGCAAGGGGCTTCCGGCCTGCCGGGGCACGGCGGCTCGATGCGTGGCCCGGACGCATCACTCCGCCCCGGCAGCCCATCCGGCCGCGCCGCGTCCGGGCGGCACGCGTTCAGGTCGGTCAAGATTGCGGCTTGGTTCCGATCGGCCCGGTCAGGCACATCTCACACATTCCGGAGCCGTCCGTTTCGTAAAAATCAGTCCGCATTCGTACGTTCTGTCGACGGAGATTCCGACGAACTGCAACGTTTGCGCGCCGGGTCCTGCATCGAGGCTCGAGACTTCGAAACAAAATTGCTCATCCGTCCTCGGTTCGGTTTGAAAAACGCAGGTTTATTGCTAACATCCGATCGTTTCGCTTGGGGTGCGAGCCGCATCCCGGCGTCGGAGCGCCCTCGGCGGCCACGCTGCCGGCACCTCGGGGAGGAACGCCCGAGGGCAGCATCGGGGAGGGGAGCCTCGGCGGGAGGTTCGGTTCGGGAACATGAACACAGGCGCGCTGCCGGGGGCCACGCGCCGCAGGATCGCTCCTCGACGCGGACAGCACGCGCTCGGTCGCGGAGGGGCGGCCAGGGAGTCGCTGATGGACACGCTGCCGCGCTACGCGGTTTCGCCCCCTCGTCCCGGAACGTCGGCGCTCGGCGCCCGCCGCGCCGGCCCCGACGGCCCTCCCGAGACGCCCGGCGGCCTTCTCGCGCGCAAGCTCGGGAATTTCGTGGATCTCTCGGACCAGGAGCGCGAGGTTCTGGACGACCTCGTGCGCCAGAACCGCCAGTACGGCCCGCGGGAGCACCTGAGCCTGGAGAACGGGCATTCCCGCTCGGTGAACCTGATGCTGGAGGGCAGCGCCTGCCGCTACAAGATCCTGCCGGACGGGCGGCGCCAGATCCTGACCCTGTTCATCCCGGGCGACCTGTGCGGGCGCTGCCTGCCCGACCTCGACCTCGGGGACGAGTCGGTGGTGACGCTGACGGCGGCCACCGTGGCCGTGATCCCGCGCCAGGCCTTCGTGCCGATCGTCGAATCCTACCCGCGGATTGCCCGGGCTCTCGCCTGGAACGCCCTCGTGGAGGAGGGGGTCCACCGGGAATGGATCGTCAACATCGGCCAGCGCACGGGCTACGAGCGCATCGCCCACCTGTTCTGCGAGCTGTTCCACCGCCTCTCCGCGGTCGGCCTGACCCAGGGGCTG
Organism: Methylobacterium segetis; assembly: GCF_004348265.1. GTDB lineage: Bacteria > Pseudomonadota > Alphaproteobacteria > Rhizobiales > Beijerinckiaceae > Methylobacterium > Methylobacterium segetis. The sequence goes on along the minus strand of NZ_SMNT01000047.1, from coordinate 26,496 downwards.
CGCTGCGAGCTGCCGCTGACCCAGGGGGAACTCGCCGACGCCCTCGGCCTCTCGGCGGTCCACATCAACCGCACGGTGCAGCAGCTGCGCAGCGACGGGCTGATCTGCCTGCGCGGGCGCGAGCTCACCATCCTCGATTTCCCGGCTCTCCAGAGCGCGGCGATGTTCGACGGCCAGTACCTGCACCTGTCCCAGGTCGCGCGCCGGATCGAGACCGCGGCGCGGTCCTACCCGGATCTCTGATCCCCCCGCCCGGTCGAGGCGCGGCGGCCTCGTCCGGGCCCCGCGGCAGCGGTACGAAGGCGTCCGTACCGGCGCGACTTAACTTTCTTGAATGCCGCGGCGGCGGGCCGCCCGGCTAAGTAGGGTGCCCGGCGGGAGGGGCCCGACCCGGGGTTCCGCACGCGGGCCTCGTCCGGCGCCGCCGCCGCGAGGAGGGCAGCTCACGCGATGGACGCGGTCTTGCCCCAGATCCCCTTCGATCCCGCGCGGGACACCCCCGCGCCGACGGTCCGCAACCGCCTGCTGCGGGTGCTCCCGCCCGAGGACCTCGCCCTGCTGCGGGGCCGGGCCGAGACGGTCTCCGTCGAGGCCGGGGCGCGCCTGGCCAACGCCAACGCCCCGATGGGCGACGCCTTCTTCCCGGAGAGCGGCCTCGCCTCCGTCAGCCTCGCCACCGTCGAGGGCAGCCGGCTGGAGGTCGGCATCACCGGCCGCGAGGGCATGGTGAGCCCCGCCTTCGTGCTCGGCGTCGAGCGCACGCCCTTCGAGACCGAGGTGCGGATCGGGGGGCAGGCCCTGCGGGTCGGCGCGGAGGCCCTGCGCGAGGCGATGGCGCGGAGCGAGACGCTGCGCCGCCTGCTGATGCGCTACGTGCAGGTCGTCACCCTGTGGACCAGCCAGACCGCCCTCTCGAACCGGCGCCACAAGACCGAGGAGCGCCTCGCGCGCTGGCTCCTCCTCGTGCACGACCGCATCGACGGGGACGAGCTCACCCTCACCCACGAGACCCTCTCGACCATGCTCGGCGTGCACAGGCCCGGGGTGACGGTGGCCGTGCACGAGCTCGAGAGCGGGGGGATGATCGCGACGAAGCGCGGCCTCATCACGATCCTCGACCGCGACAAGCTCGTGCGGGTCGCCGGCACCAGCTACGGCTTCGCGGAGGCCGAGTACGAGCGGCTGATCGGCCCCCTGCGCGGCCCGGCCTGAGCCCCCGCATCCCGGCCGCCCCCTGCGCGATCGCAGGTAGTTCTTTACCGATCCGCAATAGCGTCGCGCCACCAGAGGTTACCGGTCCCGACGGGGCCGGTGGGGGAGCGCCATGTTTCCAGTTGCGCCCGGCGAGGCGGATCGCGTGCAGGCCCTGCACGCCCTCAAGATCCTGGACACCGCACCCGAGGCGCATTTCGACGCGATCTGCCGCACCGCGGCCGCCCTGTTCGGCGCGCCGGTCGCCCTCGTCTCCCTCGTGTCCGAGGACCGGCAATGGTTCAAGGCGCGCTGCGGCCTCGGCATCGACGGCACCGCGCGCGACGTCGCCTTCTGCAGCTACGCCATCCTCTCGCAGGAGGCCTTCGTGGTCGAGGACGCGACCCGGGATCCGCGCTTCCGGGAGAGCCCCCTCGTGACCGAGCACGGCGTGCGCTTCTACGCCGGCGCGCCGCTGATCCTCGGCCCCGGGCTGCATGTCGGCTCCTTCTGCGTGATGGACGTCGTCCCGCGGACGTTCCGGCCCGAGGAGACCCGCCAGCTCCAGGACCTCGCCGCCGTCGTCGTCGCGCAGCTGCGCCTGCACCGGGCGGAGCAGGACCTGCGCGAGCGGGAGGAGCGCCTGCGCCTCGCCCTGCGGGCCGGGCGGATGGTGGCCTGGGAGCGCGACCTGCGCACGGGCCACGCCACGCGCTCGGACAACGCGCAGGAACTCCTCGGCATCGGCTCGGGGCCGATCTCCCTGATCCTGGACCGGGTTCACTCGGAGGACCGCCCCCATGTCGAGCGCTTCAGCGCCTATGGCGGCACCCTCGACGCGGTGGAGTTCCGCTACCGCACGCCGGAGGGGCGCCAGCTCTGGCTCTGCATGCGCGCCGAGCAGACCGAGCCCGACAGAATCGTCGGCATCACCTTCGACATCACCGACCGGAAGCTCTCGGAGGCGCGCCTCTGGCGGGCGGCCAATCACGACCCGCTGACCGGCCTCCCGAACCGCGCCCTGTTCCAGGAGCGGTTCCGCGACGCGCTCGCGCAGGCCGAGGAGACGGGCGCGCGGGTCGGCCTGATCCTCATCGACATCGACGATTTCAAGGACGTGAACGACACCCTCGGCCACGACGCGGGCGACGCGCTGCTGACCGAGATGGCCGTGCGCCTGACGGAGATGGCGCGGCCGGGCGACACGGTGGCGCGCCTCGGCGGCGACGAGTTCGCCGTGATCCTGGCCGGGTCGCCGCGGCTTGAGGCGGCCGCCGTGTTCGCGGGCAATCTCCTGGAGCGGCTGCGCCAGCCCTTCGCCTACCGGGGCCGGCCACTCGCCACCAAGGCGAGCATGGGGCTGGCGTGCTTCCCCGACCACCACCGGCTCCCCGACGAGCTGATGAAGGACGCCGACATCGCCCTCTACCGGGCGAAGGCCTCCGGCCGGAACCGGGTGACGCTCTACGCCCCCGAGATGCGGGCGCTGACCGAGAAGCGGGTCGCGGTCTCCGGCCAGATGCAGGAGGCGCTGCTCGGCGGGCAGATCGTGCCCTTCTACCAGCCCAAGGTCTGCCTCGCGACGGGGCGCATCGTCGGCTTCGAGGCGCTCGCGCGCTGGCTGCACCCGGTCGAGGGCGTGCTGGCGCCGGGCTATTTCGGCTCCGCCTTCGAGGACCCGGAACTCGCCCACGCCATCGGCAGCCGCATCGTCGCCCGGGTCGCCGCCGACATGCGGGCGTGGCGCGCCCGCGGGCTCGATTTCGGCCGGGTCGCGGTGAACGTCTCCTCCGCGGAGTTCCACCGGCCCGACCTCGCCGAGGCGACCCTCGCCGCCCTGCAGGCGCAGGACGTGCCGCCGACCTGCCTGGAGATCGAGGTGACCGAGACCGTGTTCCTCGGGCGCGGCTCCGATTTCGTCTCCGGCATCCTGCGGCGCTTCCACGAGAGCGGCGTCACCCTGGCGCTCGACGATTTCGGCACGGGCTACGCCTCCCTCACCCATCTCAAGCAATTCCCGGTCGACCACATCAAGATCGACCAGAGCTTCGTGCGGGGCCTGGAGCAGGATGGGGACGACGCCGCCATCGTGGCGGCCGTGATCGGCCTCGGCCGCGCCCTCGACACCCGGGTGACCGCCGAGGGCGTCGAGAGCCAGGGCCAGGTCCGGCGCCTGCGCGCGATGGGGTGCGGCTTCGCGCAAGGCTACCTCTACGCCAAGCCCATGGCGGGCTCGCGGGTGCCCTGGCTGATCGGCAACTGGCCGGCGATCGCCGCCGGGCTCGCGGAGGAGGCCCAGGCGACGGCACCGGCCGCGCCCGCGCGGGCCGCGGGCTGAGGCGCCGCGGGCCGGAGGGGGCGAGACCATGCGGACCTACGATGTCGCGGTGGCGGGCGCGAGCGTGGCCGGCTGCAGCGCCGCGATCCTCCTCGCCCGGCAGGGCTTGAGCGTGGCGCTCCTGGAGCGCAGCCCGGATCCGGGGGCCTACAAGAAGCTCTGCACCCACTACATCCAGTCGAGCGCGCTGCCCGTCATCGAGCGCCTCGGCCTCGCCCCGCTCCTGGAGGAGGCGGGGGCCGTGCGCAACGCCATCGACGTGCGGACCCGTTGGGGCTGGGTGCGGGAACCCGCGGCCGAGTCCGGCCGGCCGGCCCACGGCTACAACGTGCGGCGCGCGACCCTCGACCCGCTGCTGCGCGGGCTCGCGGCCCGCACACCCGGGATCGATCTCCGGCCCGGCCACACCGTGACGGGGCTCCTGCGCGAGCGCGGCCGCGTCGGCGGCCTGAGGGCGCAGGATGCGTCCGGCGCCGCGGCGGAGTTCGCGGCGCGCCTCGTGGTGGGGGCGGACGGCCGCTTCTCCCGCGTCGCGGAGCTTGCCGGGATCGAGGGCCGGGCGTCGCCGAACGGGCGCTTCTTCTATCTCGCGCCCTATCGCGGGCTCACGCCGCCGGACGGGCGCTCGCGCATGTGGTTCCTCGAACCCGACATCGCCTACACCTTCCCGAACGACGACGGGATCACCGTGATCGCCGTCGCCCCCGCCAAGGCGCGGCTCGAGACCTTCAAGGCCGACCGGGAGGGCGCCTTCGCGCGCTTCGTGCGCGCCCTTCCCGACGGCCCGGACCTCGACCGGGCGGTGCGCGCCGGCCCGATGATGGGCTTCGTGGACTGGCCGAACCTCGCGCGGACGCCCGTGCAGGCCGGCCTCGCCCTCGTCGGCGACGCGGCCCTCTCGGTCGACCCCGTCTGGGGAACGGGCTGCGCCTTCGCCTTCCGCTCCGCCGACTGGCTCGCCGAGCAGGCGGGCCCCGCCCTTGCCGGGGCGGGTGGGGCGGCCGCGCTCCGGGCCGGCCTCGGCGCCTATGCGCGCCGCCACCGGGCGGAACTCGCCGGCCACGCCCTCCACATCCGCGACTTCGCCGCCGGGCGCCCCTGGCGCTGGCCCGAGCGGCTGCTGTTCTCGGCGGCCGCCCTCGACGAGAGCTGCGCGCGGGATCTCTTCGCCTACGCGGCGCGCAACATCGGGCTGGCCCGGTTCGCCGCGCCGCCGGCCCTGCTGCGGGCCGTCCGGGTCAACCTCGCGCACCGGCTGCGCCAGGGCGGCCCCCGCCGGAGGGCCGGGGCGCCGGCTCTCCCGTGAGGGGGGCCGCTCAGGCCGCCCGCGCGGCCTCGACCGAGGTGGGGAAGCGCTGCAGCAGCACCCGCCGGCCGGTGAGGTCGTGCACGGTGACGCGCCATTCCGCCCAGTCGGCCCGGCGGCCGAGGCTGCGCATTACCCCGTCCGCGACCCGGCGCGCCCGCGCCCCGAGGGCGTCGGGACGGCGCACCACCACCCCGCGCGCGTCGAAGACGCATTCCGTTCCGTTCGTGCAGTGAAAGCGGTAGCGCGCCATCTCAACCCGTCTCCTTCGCTCTCGCGCCTCGATGTTAATGTTCTAGTTATGTTCTCATCGAAGGCGAGGGCCGCGAGCCTGTGCGAAGTGACGCAGCGCCGGGGCGGAGCCACGACGGGGGGAGGGCTCCGGAGGCCCGGCCTCCGTGCCCGACGCGGTGGGCGTGCCGAGATTTCGGCCGATTGTCGGTCTAGCCCGGTTCGTGCATCGCCTCCCGCGCGACCCGATCCGTCACGAACCCCGAATCCAGGCCCGAGAACCATGCTGCGTGCGACCCTCGTCTCTCTCCTGCTCTGCGGCGCGGCCCTGCTCCCGGCCGCCGCGCCGGCGGCCGAGGCGCCGGCCGGCCCGGCCGCCGGCGGCCCGGCCATCAGCGGGCAGGCGACCGTCATCGACGGCGACACGATCGAGGTGCGCGGAACCCGCATCCGCCTCTACGGGATCGACGCGCCGGAGGCGGCACAGACCTGCGAGACCAGCGCCGGCCGCAGCTACACCTGCGGGCGCCTCGCCGCCCACGCCCTCGCCGAGCGGATCGGCTCCGCGACGGTGACCTGCGAGCCCCACAGGGAGGCGGGCGGCCGCAAGGCTTCCGTCTGCCGGCTGGGGCAGGAGGATCTCAGCGCCTGGATGGCCGTGCACGGCTATGCCCTGGCCGACCGGCGCCAATCCGCGGCCTATGCGGGCGCCGAGAGCAAGGCCTGGGCGAAGCGCCGCGGCATCTGGGCCGGCACCTTCGAGGAGCCGGCGGAGTGGCGCCGGGCGCGCCTCTCGGCCGATGCGGCGGCGGGCATCCGCGCGGAGTGAGGCCGGGCCCGGGCGGAAGGGTGGTCCGCATCCGTCTGGTGCTCGGCGGGTGCCCGTGCCATGGCGGGCCATGCCCTCGCTCCTGATGCCCTCGCTCCTCGCCTACGCCGCCGCCGCCCTCGCCGAGATCGCGGGCTGCTTCGCCTTCTGGGCCTGGCTGCGGCTCGGCCGCTCGGCGGCGTGGCTGCTGCCGGGCCTCTGCGCGCTGGCGCTCTTCGCCGTCCTGCTGACGCGCGTCGAGGCGGAGGCGGCGGGCCGCGCCTACGCGGCCTATGGCGGCGTCTACCTCGCGGCCTCGATCCTGTGGCTGTGGCTCGCGGAGGGGCATCGGCCCGACCGCTGGGACCTTGCCGGCGGGATCGTCTGCCTCGCGGGCGCGGCGCTGATCCTGCTGGGACCACGGGGCTAGGGCCATCCTCCGCCGGCGCGCCGCTGCGCGTCCCGCGCCGGCCCCGGCGGGCAGGGCGCGCGTGGCACGGTCCCGTTCAGGCGGCGGCCACGATCCGCTCCCGGCGCCCGGCCGGCGGCCCGGCGGCGCCGAGGAGGGCCATGCCCGCATCCGCGAGCCTCTGCTTCTCGCCCTCGCTGAGTTCACCGAACAGGTCGTCGAGGGCGGCGAGCCAGTCGGCCCGCGTGGGATCGGGGGTCTGCCCGAGGAGGAAGAGCAGGACATCGACGAGCCGTGCCCGCATCGGGCGCGGATCGGGCTCCGGCTGCCCCGTGCCGGCGGGGCCGGATTCGGGCCGGGATCCAGGCCAGGATCCGCGCCGGGGCGGAGGCTCGTCGTGGGGCGCCCGGTCGGCGGGCGGGATCGGGGCGGGAACCCGGATCGCGCGCAAGCGCGCGAGACAGGCCCTCCCCACGGCGCGCATCCTCGGAATCATGCCCCCACCCCGCCCCCCGGGCGCTCGCCCCGGTCCCGCGCGGGACCGGGGACGCGCTCCGTCCCCGCGCCTCGGCCGCCCGAAGGGTCCGAAGGCCGCAATGTGGGAAAGGCTACGGTCTTTTCCCGAGAGCGTCTGTCCGATCTTGTACCCCGGGAGCGCCCGGCCCCCGCCTTCGCGGGCTCGGTGCGGTCCCGGTCACAGCGGGGCCCGCGCCGGGCCGGAGCGCGCCGGAGCGCCAAGTCCCTGAAAATATGGGCAGACCTTGCGATATATTTGCTCTGGCTGCCGGCCCTTTGATCAGGCCTCCGAGCGGGATGTCTCTATAGTTGCGGGCGATCCGGACCGGAGGCGCAGGATGCGCACGCTTCACCTGCTCGTCATCGCTTCCGGTCTGGCGGCCTGCGCCTTCTGGGCCACGATGCTCACGAAGCCGCCCCGCTCGCAGGCGCGCATGCACGCGCACATCGTCCTGCCACAGCCCGCGCCCGCCGCGATTCCCCGCGACCGCTACGACGCCGACGATTTCGACGCGTTCTAGTGGTCCAAATCTGACGCTCCGCACCCATTCGCGAGCGGCTGCTTCGCCCCCTTGCCGACCCTCGGAAGGTCTGCTTTTCGGCCGCTTGGCGGACAAGGAACGACGGCTCGAACGCGTGGAGTTTTCCAGGTCGTCTTATGGATGTTGCCTCAAGGAAACAGACCTTCCATCGAGGGCGCGACGGCGCTTACAAGGATTCGCTCTTCACAAGTGCTCCCGACGGATATTTCAATGAGCCCTCTCGACGACGAAGCTTGGGAGGCGTGGTCTCCCCACGAACTTGGCCAGCGTCTCCGAGAAGCAACCCTCCCCTGGTACGTCGCAGGCGGATGGGCTCTGGACATTTGGCATGGCAAGCAAACACGTGAGCACGAAGACTTAGAGTTTGTTGTTATTCGCAATGATGCAGATCATTTCCGCGCCATTTTACATGAGCTGGAATTTTTTACCGTAAAAGACGGAACCACTGAATATCTTCCCCCGGCCGCTAACCTGCCAAGCGACGTCTGGCAGCTTTGGGGGGGAGACATGCGACACGGTTGTTGGCGCGTGGACATGATGATGGAGCCAGGGACGCCAGACCTATGGATCTATAAGCGCGATCGGGCAATACAGATGGCACGTTCCGATGCCGTTCGTGTGAGCGAGACGGGCATTCCATACCTCGCGCCAATAAACGTCATGCTTTTCAAAGCCAAGCATTGTAGGAAAAAAGATCAGATTGATTTCAATTTTCTTAGGCCAAGGCTTTCTCTGGAAGAAAAGGAGCAATTAACGACTTGGCTTAACGAATTACATCCTGGCCATGAGTGGATCAAAAAATTGCCAATCAGCTGACATCGGTGAGATCATACATGGTACAGCTAAAAAACAGAATCTGAATAACTGCCTTCTTCTATTGATCATCCTCCAGCCCAGATGTGGTAATTGAGATAGTTTTGTTCGTAGAGGGATGTCTGTTACTGTGTCCGTTGCTGTGCATTGAGTCGAGAAAAATTAGCGATTGGGTCGCGGCGCAGGCGGAACATCCGCTTGAGAACGGTTGGTCAACTTCCGCTTTCCACCCTCAGCGGACCTCGCGAGCGGGGACCAAGTGTCAGATTTCGACCCCTCTCGCGGTCTCCCCCATCATCCGCTGGGCTGGCCTCCGGACGGCGCGGCCGGGGTCCGACCGGGCAGGCAGACAGCGTCGCGCCCGTCCGGCAGCGCCGTGTCCCGGCGACGAGGGCCGGGCGCCCGTTGCGGCCGGATCACACCGCCCCTCATTCCGACCGCGCTGCCTTGTCAGCCGAGGGGCCGAAGCGTAGGCGTGAACCGCTAAAACGCTGTAATATCATCAGTTTAGCATCATTATAAATTGTGCTGCCGGGGACCGGGGGTCTGCGGTGAACGGGATCGCCTGCGCGCCCGCATGCTTGGGCGCGCGTCTGGAGGCAGGGTCATCATGTCCATTCGTCACGCCCATCCGACCCTGTCGACCCGTCGGCGCCATCGCGCCCTGGCCGGAGCGTCGCTCGCGGTTCTGGCCCTCGTCGGCGGGGGCGCGGCCGCGCAGGAGGCGACCCAGCCGCGGCGGGGCGCCGCCAATCCCACGGCGGCGGGCGCCAGCGCGCAGCTCGAGGAGCTGAGCGTCGAGGGGGCCGGCAACGGCCGCGGCGTCGGCCTGCCCGAGGACCCGCGGGGGCCGATCAACGGCTACGTCGCCAACCGCTCGACGGCCGGCACGAAGACGAACACCCCGATCCTGGAGACGCCGCAGGCGATCACCGTGATCGGCCGCCAGCAACTCGACGACCAGAAGCCGGTGAGCCTGCAGGAGGCCCTGCAATACTCCCCCGTGCTCGGCGCGACCTTCGGTTCGGACACCCGCAACGACTGGTTCCTGATCCGCGGCTTCCCGGCCCAGGAGGTCGGCCTGTTCCTCGACGGGCTGCAACTCTTCGAGACCAACTACGCCACCTGGAAGCTGGAGCCCTTCGGCCTGGAGCGGATCGAGGTCCTGCGCGGCCCCTCCTCGGTCCTCTACGGCGGCACCGGCCCGAGCGGCATCGTCAACGCGGTGAGCAAGCGCCCGCCGCTCGTGCCGCTGCGCTACGTCGAGGCGGGCGTCAACGAGTTCGGCAACGCCTACGGCGCCTTCGACATCGGCGGCCCCGTGGCGACCACCGAGGGCCAGGGCCAGTTCTTCTACCGGGTGGTCGGCCGCGCGCGCGGCGGCGGCACGCAGGTCGACTACACGAACGACGACAGCTTCTACATCGCGCCCTCCCTGACCTGGCGGCCGGACGCCTCGACCTCCTTCACGGTGCTGAGCTCGTTCCGGCACGACGACACGAAGGGCCAGAACTTCCTGCCCTACGTCGGCACGGTGCAGCGCGCGCCCTTCGGCTTCATCTCGACGAGCCGCTTCACGGGCGATCCGGGCATCGACAAGTTCACCCGCGACCAGGCGCTGATCGGCTACGAGTTCGAGCACCGCTTCGACAACGACATCGTGGTCCGCCAGAACGCCCGCTACGGGCAGGTCGACGTCGATTACCGCACCCGCTTCGGCGGCGGCTACGCGACGACGCCCGCGGCGGCCGATCTCAGCCGCTTCAACTTCCTGGCGCAGAACTCGGCGACCCAGGCCGACCTCGACACGCAGGTGATCGCGCCCTTCCGCACCGGCTTCCTCGACCACACGCTGCTCGGCGGCGTCGAGTACCGGCGCTACGACATCAACAACCTGCAGGATTTCGGGTTCGGCCCCTCGCTCAACCTGATCAACCCGGTCTACACGCCGAACGCGCCCTTCACGACCGGCCCGTTCCAGAACAACTTCCTGACCCAGAACCAGGTCGGCCTCTACCTGCAGGACCAGATCAAGTTCGGCCCCTGGACGCTGGTGCTGAGCGGGCGCCACGACTGGGTCAACACCGACAACGACAACCGCCTCGGGCCGAGTGGGAACCGCGACATCAGCGCCTTCAGCGGCCGCGTCGGTCTCATCTACACGAGCGACCTCGGCGTTGCGCCCTACGTCTCCTACGCCCGCAGCTTCAATCCGATCGTCGGCACCAACGGCGTGACGGGCGAGATCCTGCGGCCCGAGACCGGCGAACAGGTCGAGGTCGGCTTCAAGTACCAGCCCATCGGCTTCGACGGCTATGTCGGCGCCGCCGTGTTCGACCTCACCCGGCAGAACGTGCTCTCGACGAACCCGGCCAACGTCCTGCAGACCATCCAGAACGGCGAGGTCCGCTCCCGCGGCGTCGAACTCGAGGCGGTGGCCAACCTGATGCCGGGCCTGCGCCTCGTCGGCGCCTACACCGCCTACCAGTTCCAGATCACGCGGGATGCCGATCCGACGATCATCGGCCGGACACCGGCGGCCACGCCGCAGCAATTCGGCTCGATCTTCCTCGACTACACGATCCAGACCGGGGCGTGGCGGAACTTCGGCTTCGGCGGCGGCGTGCGCGGCGTCGGCGGCTCCTATGCCGATCCGCAGAACCTCTTCAAGGTCTCGCCCTACATCGTCGGCGACGCGGTCATCCACTACGACTGGGAGGGCTGGCGCTTCGCGCTCAACGTCCGGAACATCTCGGACGAGCGCTACGTCTCCACCTGCTCGACGGTCTCGGCCTGCTTCTACGGCGATCGCCGCCGCATCCTGGCGAGCGTCGGCTACAAGTGGTGAAGGCGCGGGCGGGGAGGGGCCGGCGCCCCTCCCGCAGCCCCCTCCGCAGGACGAAGGCGCCCCTGCCCGAATCCGGTGCGCCGGTCGGCGCGCGCACGAGCTCGGCCGCGCGGAATCGCCGCCGGCGTCGGCAAGGACAGCGGTAAGGCCGCGCGAGCCTCGGCCCGCGCCTCTCTCAGGGCTTCGCCGCTCCTCCGAGCGCGCTCAGCCGGCGCAGGACCGTGCGGATATGGGCTCGCACCCGCTCGCGGCGCGCGGCCGACTCGTCCCGTCCGTCGCTCGTCGAACCGTCAGCCCCGCCCATCATCCCGGCCCCGTCGATACGCGCCGCGCGCGTGCGCCGGCAGCAGGTGTTACGGCTGAAGAGCTTGCCTCTTAATCCGTCTGCGCTCGAGACTGGACTGAAATCATAAAACAGACGCGCAATAAAGGTATATAATCCACTCAATTACGTTAGGATGAAATTAATCTAAACGATTGATAAAACGTCGATGACCCACCTCAGGCTGGCGGATCCGCCGCGAGTGATCGTTGACCGTCAGGGGGAGCGGGACCGTGCTGAAGCGCTTCTACTTCGACCTCGTGTGTCGGGAGCGGGTCATCCCGGACGACACGGGCATCGAGGCGGCCGACCTCGACGAGGCGCTGGAGGAGGCGGAGGCGGCCTTGCAGGAGATGCGCCGGAGCGGGGAGGCGTCCGAGTTCGACGAGGGCTGGAGCCTGCTGATTCGCGACGAGGGCGGCGCGGCCCTGCGGAAGCTGCCGATCCTGATCTACCTCGCCCTCACGCAGCTGATGATGGATGCCGGCGAGGTGTTCGTCTTCTTCACGGAGGCTTGAGCCGGCCCGGGATGCACCGACCGAATTCCTGCGATCGCGCGAAGATGGGCGATAATTTTCATATCGCATCAACCAGTACGGGTGTTTTTACCCTTTGTAAGCCGCAATACCTCGCAAGCATCGTGTCCCCGGCGCGCCCCAATTAGGACGCCTTTAGTGTCTCAATGGCCAAGCTACGATTTCCATCGGAGGGGAAACGCATGGCCGACTACGTGCTTGAGGGTCCGCGCTGGGGCGCGGGCGCGCGGGGAACCAGCGGCGGCACGGTCACCTGGGCGATCGACGCCGCGCTGCCGGCGGCCTTCGCCGGCATCATCCAGTCCGCCTTCGCCACGTGGTCGAGCGTCGCCAATATCAGCTTCCAGCAGGTCTCCTCGACCGCCTCCGCCAGCATCGACCTGACGCAGGGCCTCATCGACGGGATCGGCAACACGCTGGGCTACGCGAACTACGCCTTCTCGGGCCAGCGCATGAGCGCGGCCACCGTCACCTTCGATTCCGCGGAAGGCTGGCACGCCGCGGGCAGCAAGGTCGTCAGCAACCAGGGCGTCGACTTCTTCCTCGTGGCCCTGCACGAGATCGGCCACGCGCTGGGGCTCGACCATTACAACGGCAAGCCGGAGGTGATGAACTCGATCATCAGCCCCTCCATCACCGGCCTGATGGCGGGCGACATCGCGGGCATCCAGGCCCTCTACGGCGCGGCCCCCGGCTCCGCCCCCGTGGCGGTGGCCCCGACCCCCGCCCCCGCCCCGAAGGTCGACGCGTCCGGGGTGACGGCGGTCTACCGCTTCTACGACACGTCCACGGGCGACCATTTCTACACCACGAGCACGGCCGAGAAGGTCCAGATCCAGAAGACGCTGCCGAGCTACCAGTACGAGGGTGTCGGCTGGGCGACCCCGCAGGACGGGCCGAACACGATCGACGTGTTCCGCTTCTACGACACGAAGACCGGCCAGCACTTCTTCACGACGGATGCGGGCGAGCGCGACACGATCCTCAAGACCCTGCCGACCTACCATTACGAGGGCGTCGCCTTCGAGGCCTACGCGAACGCGGCCGCGGCGGGGCCGGGCGGGGTCACGCTCGAGCGCTTCTACAACACCCAGACGGGGCTGCACCATTACGCGGCGAACGCCGCGGAGGCGAACGCCATCAACCACGGCGCGGCCGGCCCCGGCTGGGTCGACGAGGGCCAAGCCTTCACCGTGCACGGCCCCGGCGACGGCATGCTCTTCGCCTGAGCCGGGCCGGGCGCAGCGCGGGACGCCGGACCCCGGCGCGGGATCAGATCCCGTCGCCGGGCCGTGCGGGACCCGGCGAGGCCGGGGCCACCGCGGGGCGCAAGCTCCGGTCGCCGCGCATGGCCATCACGTTCCACACGGCCAGGGCGAGGTAGGGTCCGACGAAGACCAAGAACAGCACCAGGGACATGCTCGCCTCCCATCCGCTCTCGGAGCGCGACGCGGGATCGGCCGGCTCCCGAACGCTTAAGTCCCGGCGACCCGATTCCGTTTCACGCACCGGCTGCGGATCCGCGGCAAGGGCCGGCCGAGCAAGTCGGCGCAGCCGCCGAGGAGGAGGGGTCTCCCACGCCTTGAGCGGCACCGGACCCCAAGGCGGGCCTTCAGGGTGGTTCCGGCAAGCGCTGCTCGCCATCGGGGAGCAGGGCCCCCTCGGCTCGGGCAAGGCGCATCGACCCGGGATCCCCGGATGGGGATATCCGCGACCGGGCTTCCGTGAGCAGAAGGTCGACGAGCGCCGGAAATCGCTGCCGCAGCTCGGCGACGCGCAGCCGGTTGCTGCGGCTGTTCCCCTGATCGACCTGATGGATGAGACCCGCCTCCCGCAGCACGCGGAAATGGTGCGTGCGGGTGGCCTTGCTGACCGGCAGATCGAACGAGCTGCAATGGCGGACCGCGTCGGGGCTGGCAGCGAGCGTCAGCACGACCTGGCGGCGCAGCGGGTCGGCGAGCGCGGCGAAGATCGTCCCCAGATCCATCTCGTCCGGGGCGGGATGGCCGAACTCATCGGGCATGGCGCGTCTCGAAAGGTATGGCTTGCATCGTACCTGAGATCGTGTGTGATGGCGCGGCCTTCCCGGGAGCCGGAACCCGCATGACGACAAGACGCGTCGCCCTCCTCACAGAATTCGGCCCTCCGCAGGTCCTGTCGGTCGCGACGGAGGACCTCCCGCCGCCGATGCCGGGCGAGGTGCAGATCCGCCAGACCGCCATCGGCTTCAACTTCATCGACATCTATCAGCGGACGGGGATTTATCCGCTCCCCCTGCCGACGGGCCTCGGCTTCGAGGCGGCAGGGGTGGTCGAGGCGCTCGGCTCCTGTGTCGCCGGCATCGCGGTCGGGGACCGGGTCGCCTACATGAACGCCGGCGTCGGGGCCTACGCGGACCGGCGCAACGTCCCCGCGGAGAAGCTCGTCACCCTGCCGGACACGGTCACGGACGAGGCGGCCGCGACGCTGCTCTTCAAGGGGATGACGGCGCAGTACCTGCTGCGCAAGACGCATCCCGTGCAGGCGGGCGACCTCCTGCTCGTCCATTCCGCCGCGGGCGGCGTCGGGCAGATCCTCACGCGCTGGGCAACGGCGCTCGGTGCCACCGTCGTCGGCACGACGGGCTCGCCGCAGAAGCGCGACGCCGCGCTCGCCGCCGGCTGCGCGGAGGTGATCGACCTCAACGATCCGGACTGGCCGCAGGTCTTCCTGAAGGCAACGGGGGGCCGCAAGGCCCGCGTCGTCTACGACGCGATCGGCAAGGACACCCTGGTCAGGTCGCTCGATTGCGCGGCACCGTTCGGCCTCGTCGTCAGCTACGGCGCCTCCTCCGGCAAGGCCCCGGCCATCGAGCCCGAGCTTCTCAACAAGAAGGGCTGCCTGTTCCTGACCCGGCCCTCCGTCTTCCCGCACAATGCCGACGCGGCGACGTTCCGTGCCAACGCCGCCGACCTGTTCGACGCGATCGCCGCCGGCCATGTGACGGTCGATATCGGCGCGCGGTTCCCGCTGGACGCGATCGCGGATGTCCACGTCGCGGCGGAAGCGCGCCGGTTCGGCGGCGCGATGCTCATCACGCCCTAGCCGTCGTCGCTCCGGAGGTTGTCCGCCAAAGGCTCGGGAGCGGGTCTGTGATTGCGACGGCCCGCGACCCCGGCCCCGGAATCGCGGATGGACGCGCCTCGGAATGCCCGAACGAGTCCGCGCCGGCGAAGGCTGATCGTGTCGCGTCCGAAGAGCGGCCGGCGGGGCGAGGGCAGCTGCCTCGGTGCACGGCCGGGGCATGGTCCGGCCCGAGCCCGACGCCCGGCCCGCACTCGACCTTCCTGCAACCGAGCGCCCGATCCGTCAGCGTCGACCGGCCCCGACCTGTTCGGCGCGGCAGCCTGACGGATTTCACTCTGCGGGCCATCGAACGACCCGGACATCGAGGCTGCGGAGCCGGGCTGGCGGAAGGGGTGGGATTCGAACCCACGGTGGAGTTGCCCCCACGGCGGTTTTCAAGACCGCTGCCTTAAACCACTCGGCCACCCTTCCAAACCATTGCAGAGGTTGAGAAATCCGCCTCTGTCTGAGCAGCGGGAAATGGCCCGTTGCTACCGCTTTGCTACCATTTCAAACGGCCGCCTTCTCTATGGCCGCGCGAAGGGCAGCGTCAACCTTCGCCGCCGCGTCCTCCTGCATCCCCGGGAGGACATGGCTGTAGAGGTCCAACGTGATGCCAACGCTGGAATGCCCGAGGCGCTCCTGGGCGATCTTCGGGTGGACGCCGTTCGCCAGCATCTGCGTCGCATGGCTGTGCCGGAGATCGTGGAAGCGAACCCGGGGCAGGGCGGTCGACAGCGCCAGGACCCGCGTGAACTCGTGCGTCAGGCTGTTGGGCTGGACCGGCGAGCCGTCGGCCTGGGCGAAGACGTGCATGTCGTCCGAGAGGCGCACGCCAATCCGCAGCAGCTCCTCGGCCTGCCGGAGCCGGTGCAGGCGCAGCTCCTCGAGCGCGAGCGAGGGGAGGGCGACGGTGCGCGCCCGGCCGCTCTTCGTCTCCTTCTCGCGCGTGCCGCCGCGGGTCTGCTCGGTGCTCTCGACGACCGCGAGCTGGCCGGTCGCGAAGTCGACCGCTCGCCAGCGCAGCGCTGTCACCTCCCCTCGGCGCAGACCGCAGAGCGCGCCGAGCACCACCGGGATGAACATGCGTGTCGGCCGGAAGTGAGCGAGGAGGCGCGCCGTCTCGTGCGCATCGAGCGCCCGCATCTTGGCCTTCTCGACCCGCGGGCCTCCGGCGACGTCGGCCGGGTTGCGAGCGAGGATCTGCCACTTCACGGCCTGTCCAAGCGCCTGCCGCAGGATGCGGTGCATGTGGTGAACCGTGCGGGGCGAGAGACCGCCGGTGCCGTCACGGCGCCCGCTCACGAGCGCCTTGGCGTAGGCAGCAGAGATCTGCTCCGGCCGCAGCTTCGTCAGGATGACGCTGCCGAGGAGCGGGGCGAGGTTCTTCCTGGCGAGCTCGGTGTAGCGCTCATGGCTGCGGGGCGTGACCTGGGACTTCGCGTGAGCGAGCCACCGGTCGAGGAAGGCCGCCACGGTCTCCTTGCCCGGCTCGACGTAGTCGCCGCGCTCCATCGCGGTGATGAGGCGGGCGCACTCCTTCTGCGCCTCACGCTTGGTGCCGGCGAACGAGTGCCACTTCCGCTTGCGCTTGCCCGTCTCCGGATCGCGGAGGTCGAGGATGATGGCCCAGCGGCCGGGCGAGCGCTCGCGGATGTGACCCTTCATGACGAATCTCCTGGTGAAGGGGTCGAGGGTAGTCAGTCGTCGTCTGTAACGATGAGCTCCACTCGCGGCCGAGGTGGGGCTAGGCCCCCTAAGGCCGCAAAATACTGCGCAAGCTCTTCAGATGACATCTTACTCATGTCACCGCGTGGAAATGCGCGACGGTTCTTCAAGATTTGATCGCGATAATTCCTGATGAGTTCGCGAGTTGTTTCCTGGAATACAGAGAACGACTCATCATCTTCGATCCAGTTTTTCTCTCTCCACATCTCAATATGCGTAAGGCTTCCAGCCATCGCACGAGCGATGCGGAAGACATCCTCTCCCAAATCAAACCGCATCTGATCTGATTGCGCGAGGGACAGTTCGAGCCTGTGCTCAATCTCTTCGCTTACTGACCTTCCAGACGCCTCGGCGCACTTCCGAATACGATCTCGCAATTCATCCCGCGCGCGGAAAGTCAGGTTGTTCCTCTTGCGCTCCTCAGCGGGCTTGGGCTGTCCGCCACGCTTTCGAGCTTCGCTGGATGTCATCCCAGGCCCCTGTAATCCATTCAATGCACGAAGTTTCACATGCAATGGACTTGACTGCAAGGCCATACCAATTCATCAATTCGATGCACGAGCATCTGAGTGCAAAGGAGGATCCGGACGATGTCGGAGGTTCAGTCGCAGCGCAGGACAATCAGCATCGAGGAGGCAGGACGGCAGCTAGGTCTTAGCCGAAACAGCGCCTACCAGGCGGCCGGCAGGGGCGAGATCCCGACGATCAAGATCGGACGGCGCCTGCTGGTGCCTGTCGTCGCATTCGAGCGGCTGCTGAATTCGGCTGTCGTTGCTCAGCAGGGGGCTGCTTGAGCATGAAGAAACCCGCGCATCGCGGGGCGACGGCGGGTCTCTCGAATGCTTTCCGGCAAGTCAGCGACGAGAGATATGCGCCAGAGATTGCGCCCCGGCAAGCCCATCACATCGCCCATCGCTTCGGTGTTTCTCCGCTTCATGCCGCGCTGATCGCCGAACTGGCATTCCCGGCCGTCGAGACTTGGCGAGGGCGGGCATGAGCACGCCCTCCGATCCCAAGCTCGCCAAGCTGGTGGCCGACCTCGACGCCGCGGCGACCGCCCTCAGCATCTACCTGCGGGGCTCTCCTTCGCGGTCCAGCGACATGGGCAATTTCGTGCCGCTCAAGACCGCTGCCGCGGCCTGGGGCATCAGCGAGGATGCCGCGCTGCGCCGAGCCCGCCGCGGTCATGGCGTGAAGCGCTTCGGCCGCTGGTACTTCCCCGACGGACTCGTCGAGAGCGCCCGCAAGGCGGGAGGCCGCGCTTGAACCTTGCCCTCTCTCGCCCCGCCCAGCGCCGGCTCAAGCGCCTCACCGACGCCAACGAGACGGTGATCGAGGCCGACCGCCGGTTCTTCGAGCGGTTCCCGCACCGCACCTACCGGGTCCGCCGGATGGCGCGCACCGAAATCGCGCAGCTGGAGACCATCCGCGGCGCTCCCATGCTCCCGCTGGCGCCGACTGACGCCGCCTTCACCGTGGTGAAGCAGCTCGCGCCGGGCGTCCGACTCCGGATCCAAGTCCCCGGCCCGTCCGACGAGGACGGCAGCGATCTGCCGGACGAGGTCGGTGCCTGGCTCTGGGACCGTTACGCCAACCGGCACCCATGGGTGCGTCAGCGCGAGGCCATGATGCTTGCCGCCATGCGCCTGCCGGGTGGTCCACTGCACGAGGGAGGCAAGGCATGATCCACGCTGGCGCCTCAGGCTTCGAGCGGCCGGCGAAGCCTGACATCCCGCCGTTCGCCGGCCTGCCCGACCTCCCGGCGCTGCGCGAGCTTCAGGGCCGTCCGAAGTGGGTGGCTTGGGACTACACCTGGAACGAGAAGCGGCAGGTCTGGGACAAGCCGCCGATCTGCGCCAGGGACGGCAGGGCAGGCAGCACGACCAACGCCGAGACGTGGTCACCCTACGACGCGGCGGCGGCCTACAGCACGCAGCGAAAGCTGGCCGGCGTGGGCTACGTCCTGTCGCCCGAGGACGAGGAGAGCGGTATCGATCTGGATGATTGCCGCGACCCTGAGACCGGCACACTCCAGGCCTGGGCACAGGTCGCGGTCGATTTCGGCGAGACCTATGCCGAGGTCTCACCCTCCGGCTGTGGCCTCCGGTTCTTCGTCCGCGGCTTGGTCGATGGTCGGAAGATTGATGCCGCCCAGGTCGAGATCTACACCGGCGGTCGGTACCTGACCGTCACGGGGCGCCACGTTCCGGGCACGCCGACGGAGATCCGGCCGGCACCGCGGCTGGTCGCCTACCTTCAGGAGCGCGCAGACCAGTTCCGCGCAGCTCAGAGAGCCGCCGCGGATTTGGCTCGCGACGCCGAGCGCCGGAAGGCCGAGAAGCGGGCCGAAGCAGCACCTCAGAGCACCAGCGAGCGGGCTGCTGTCGGCGTCCGCGAGCGTGGTCCGCGCGAGGGCGGAGACTTCTGGCGCACCATCAACGATCGCGCCCTGGCTGCCCTCTCCTCGTGGGTCCCGAGCGTGTTTCCGGGCGCCCGTTGGCAGTCTGGCACCGGCGCCTATCGCGTCGACCAGCGCGATCTCGGTGAAGGCTACGAAGAGGATCTGTCGCTGCATCCCGACGGCATCCGAGATTTCGGATGCGGAGACATGGGCGACGCTCGAGACGGTGCCCGGACGCCGATCGACATCGTGCGGGACTATCTGCCGGCGACCGATGCCGCGCAGGCTGCCTTGTGGCTGTGCGACCGTCTTGGCATCCGCCCGGAGGACATCGGCTGGAAGGGCGGCAAGCGGAACGAGGACGAGGCGTCGCCAAGCCCATCCAGCGCGGGACCCGAGCCGGCGAGTGAGCGCAAACGCATCCGGGCCACACCCTTCGTCTACCGCGATCCCTCACTGATCCCGCCGCGCGAGTGGGTCTACGGCCGGCATCTGATCCGCAGGTTCTTGAGCACTACCGTCGCACCCGGTGCGGTCGGGAAATCGAGCCTCGTGCTCGTCGAGGCCATCGCAATGGTCACCGGCAGGCCGTTGCTCGGCATCAGCCCACCGCGGTGCATGCGTGTCTGGTACGTGAATCTGGAGGATCCGCTGGAGGAGATCGAGCGCCGTGTCGCCGCGATCTGCCTGCACTATGGGATCGACGCGCACGAGCTGGAAGGTCGGCTGTTCCTCGACAGTGGGCGCACGGCCGAAATCATCATCGCCACCCGGCAGCGGGACGGCGTGAAGATCGCCGAGCCGGTGATCGAAGACCTGACTGCCAGCATGGCCGAGAACGAGATCGATCACATGGTGGTCGACCCGTTCGTGTCCTCACACCGCGTGACTGAGAACGCGAACGACGAGATCGACATCGTTGCCAAGGCCTGGAATCGGGTCGCGGAGATCGGCAACGCCTCGATCGAGCTCGTGCATCACGTCCGGAAGGGGCAAACTGGACAGGGCGAGTATACGGTCGAGGACGGTCGCGGCGCCGGCGCGCTCCTGGCAGCCGCCCGCTCGGCACGCGTGCTCAACCTGATGACGAAGGATCAAGCCGAGAAGGCAGGGGTCCCAACGCACAGGGGCTTCTTCCGGGTCGATAACGGCAAGGCGAACCTCGCGCCGCCGCCGGACAAGAGCGACTGGTTCCAGCTCGTGTCCGTGTCGCTCGGCAACGGGCCGCTCGGGCTCCTCGACCTTGGGGATCAGGTCGCCGTCGTCGAAGCATGGGAGTGGCCGGACGCCTTCGAAGGCGTGGATACAGATGGCCTACGCGCCGCTCAGGCTGAGGTAGCCGGCTGCACGGCGGCAGGTGCTCGCTTCCGCCTCAACATCCAATCGCCGGACTGGATCGGCCTCCCCATTGCTCGGGCTCTAAAGCTCGACCCGGTGGACAAGGCGCACCGCAGCAAGGTCGCCCGCATGCTCAAGGTCTGGATCCAGAACGGCATGTTCGTGGTGGTCGACGGGAAGGACGAGAAGCACCGAATCCGGGAGTTCGTGGAGGTCGGCAAGCATGCCTCAGATGCCGACGAATGACGTTCCCTCCACCTCGCCAGGGTGGAGTGGAGACAGGTGGAGGAGTGGAGACCAAAACCCCTCCACCACCAC
The DNA here is from genome assembly GCF_004348265.1 of Methylobacterium segetis. GTDB lineage: Bacteria > Pseudomonadota > Alphaproteobacteria > Rhizobiales > Beijerinckiaceae > Methylobacterium > Methylobacterium segetis. The sequence goes on along the minus strand of NZ_SMNT01000047.1, from coordinate 5,746 downwards.
CCTTTATAGGGTGGGTGGGGGTGGTGGTGGAGGCGCGCCACCAAGTGGAGGTGGAGGGGCAGGCCAGCGTGATCGCTGAGGCGCGCGTGGGCAGCGACGAGGCCGGCATGGTCAGTTGCTCAGTTCGGCCATGCGCCGAAAAGGCGTTCGGGATAGGCGAATGAATTCGGCCACTGTCATGGGCTTGCGGTCGTCACGGCTCATCTACCGCCGGGTGGATTGAGCGACGAAAGATTACCCTTGTCCGCCAAGGTCGTTGGGCACTATGGCTCTCTCGATGAGCACAGCTATCCCTCCCGATCCTAACTCGGGTGTTCCGGTGCGCCCGCCTGAGGATATTCTGCGAGGCCTCAAGCACCTGGCTCCGGATGGATTTTCACGCAATCTTCTCGACAGCGCCGCTGGGATTATCGGAGACCAGAGTAACTTTCTCCGCCTCAATTATTTCTCTGTAGCCGTTCGCGTTTTTTTCGAACACGTCATGGGTACGCTTTCACCAGACGCAGAGGTTTCTTTGTGTCCTTGGTTTCAGCTTGAGCATGGGCAAGACAAGCCTACTCGCGCGCAACGCATCAAGTACTGGCTGCAGGGAGGATTAGGGGATGGGTTCCTCGTCGATGACCTTGATCTTGATCCTGAAGCTTTGCGTAAACGGTTGATGCAGGCGTTCAATCGCCTGAGTAAACATGTTCATGTGCGAGAGAATACTGTCGTTTTAGATCCAGCAATTCAAGACAGCGAGATATCGCAAGCGGTTGCGGCAGTCGAAGAGCTTTTACTGGCCTATCACGACTGCCGAAATTCGCTCATTGAGCCCCTGATGGAGACCCTCGACGAGGAGGCAGTCGACACTCTAATGTCCGAGACGATCGGCGAGATCGATGAACTTGCTTCTCATCATTCAATTGAAGAGGTTTACACCGAGGACACTCAAGTTCTGAGTATCGGCGCTCGATATGTAAGATACCAGGCTTCGGGAACCGTGAGTGTCGTCTTACAGTATGGCTCGAATTCGGATGTGAGACGCGGGGACGGCGCAGAGATGAGCACGAGCTTTCCGTTCGCCGTTGAGTTCGAAGTGCCGGTGGAAGAGCCCCGCGATCTTCGGAATGCGCTCATCGTCTCCGGTGTGGATACCGGGTCTTGGTTCGATGGACCCGACGACGAAGATCATTCAGACGAAGGCGATCCAGCCGACCTTGCTCATTTTTAGTTGCGTCAGCGAAACTGTGTACAGCGGGTTGTGTGAGCGAGCAGGCGTGCGCACGTGACAATTTTCGGGGTGCGGCTAGAACGAACCCTCAAAACCCTCCAAATCCCATCTCACTGACGCTGATGCTCAATAAGTCAGAGAGCAGGCGTCTGCTGCGGATCCCACCTTGCTCTTAAAGTAACTAGAATCAAAACTCATCCAAAATTTGAATCTGGCGAAATCTTTTCTCATCATCCTTTGTCACATCTCGTAAAGTTCTTTGACTGATTGCAATATATATTTGCAACAACTTTTGATGGGCTTGATCGCTAACTTTGGTCCTTGGGCTGCGAAGCAAATTGGTGTAAGAACAAATATTCTTCATATAGATCAACGGATTGCATAGGTCGCCAATATCTTCCCAGGCATCAAGCAAACCCTCGGCATGAACTTGATCGCTCAAAGCGCGATCACATCCACCCTTGCAGCCAACCATAAGATACTTATACTCCTGCTTCGCTCTGGGTTTCTGACGTGTAATTCCCCAGACAAGATTTGCGCTAAATGGCTCACTAACACTTAAAGATAGTACATCCTTGCTGCAAATGTCACATCTAATCTCAGCGTAATCACCGAAAAACTTTTGTATAGGGCGCACTCTTCCGTAACTTGACGGAGTATACCGAAGTAACAGGGTTGTCATCCCGGATGCAGCAATGATTGATTCAATTCTACGATGATCGAATATTTCAAATGAAGATATACTTTTTTCTAGCCGCAATTCTCCAAGTCGTTGAATGAGAGAGGCGCTGGGTACGGTCGAATAAAATCCCATAAAACCCTGGGCCTTATTGCGTCGGCACCTGTCAGCGATATCGAATTCGACTGATCCAACCGCATTGCCGCTGGTTGCGTTATGCTTGCAGCTCACCAACCACCTGAACTTCTCGGTGTACAGCGTTCCCTTAAGTTGTTCGCTTACTACTAAATCGCGACCGCCATCGGAGCCGCGACCTGGACCTACATCAACAACAAAGCCCATTTCCGAAAGAAAATCACGCGCGAAGAGTTCCCAGGTGTCCCCGTCAGCAATCTCTGTCCAATCGATCACGCGCAGATCCCTCTCTCAGCCTTTGTTTCGCCTCTAAGAACCCGAAGCTTCGAGATCTAGCAAGATTGAGGAGTGAAAGTGTCGTTGCGGCCTTGTGTAGGCCTGGATGGTGAAAAATGCTCCAACCCCAACATCGCGGAATGCGACCAGGCAAAACGCCGGATGCGACCAGGTGACTGAGCCCTCAGCGCTGGTCACGCTGGAGGCATGTTCGATCATATCTCCCTCGACCACCGGCTGACGGCCGCCGTCACCAACGACATCGCCGATGCGGTGCGGGCCGCTGCGGAACTGCGCGGCCTTACCGTCGCCGACTACGTGCGCGGCTCGGTGCAGGCCCGCCTGATGCTCGACGGCGCCCGCTTCGCCCGCCTCCCCAACCTACAGCGTGTCACGGCCCGGCCCGGCCGCGGTCGCTCGATCTGACCGGAGCTCCCATGCCCAGAGCCAAGACCGCCGAGACTGCCACCAGCCCCGAAGCCGAGCTTGCCGGCCTCATCGCCACCCGCACCAACCTGCAGGGTCGCCAGGCCGCGCTCGCCGTCGAGGTCGAGCAGGCCGTCGCCGCCCGCCGCGAGCTACTGATCCAGGGTGCTGATGCCGCCGCCATTTCAGGGGCCGAGCGCACCTGTCGCGAACTGGAGGGCACTGCCTTCGGCATCGCTGACGCCCTAGCCGAGGTCGAGCGCCGCATCGCCGATGCCGAGGCGCGGATCGAAACGGCCCGCACCGATGCCGAGGTCGAGGCCGCGACCGGCGCCCTGGAGCGTGACGCGGTCGAGATCGAGAGGGCGAGCCTCGCGCTGACGAAGGCCATCCGCGAGGTCGCCCGGGCGCACGCCACGCTGGGCGCCGCGATCACCGGCCCCGCCGCCGGCCAGTTCGATCCGCTGTACGGCCCGGCCGGCCCGGCCGCGGTCGCCAACAACCTGGTGCTGCAGGGCCTGATGCAGGCCATGCCGGCCCTCGGCATCCATGCCGAGATCAAACCCTGGTCGCCCTACAGCATGCGCGAGGCCATCGAGGGTGCCGATCCGGTCGCGATCGCCGCGGAGTTCGGCCAGCGTCTCCGCGAGACCGCCGACAAGGTCCGGCGCCGCGAGATCGGTCACGATCTCCCCGTCGGCTACGACCTCGTGCCCCTACCGTCCCTGACCGTGGAGGAGCAGCAGATCTACGTGATCACGCCCTTCCAGTATCAGCGCCAGGGCAACCGGCGCGAGATGGTGACCTCGCACATCACGCACGTGCCGCGGCCGGTGGCGGAACGGGCGATCGAGCTTGGAGTGGCCGCCGCGGACGAAACGCAGGCGTGGCGGGTGGCCCGGAGGCGGGAAGCCGGCAACCTGAACGCCTCGACCAACTCCTACAGCTGGGACGACTGCGTCGACATCGAGTTCGACCTCGACACCTGGCGGGACGAGCAGCTCCAGCACGCCGCCTGATCCGAGATCGCCGGGCGCATTCTCCCGTCCGGCGCGGCGCTCACGACTCGGCGTAACGGCATTCCGCCGAGGCCGTGGGCGCCACCCCTCTCCCGCAAACGCAGGGACAAGCCCATGCCGATCCGAACCGACGACGAGTACCGCAGCGCTCAGGCCCGCCTCGACGAGGAGCAGGCCATCCTGCGCAGCCGCACCTTCACCGACGACGAGCAGCACCAGTTCGATGCGCTGGTCTGGGACATCGCAGCCTACCGTGGCACCCCTGCTCCGGCGGCAGGAGGCGCGCCGCCCGTCCCGCAGACGCCGCGATCGCCCGTTGACGCGGCGCCGCACCGCGCCAACCCCGAACCCGCCAGCACCTTGGCGAATGGCATCGCAGCCTCTGGGGCAAGCATGGAGCGCGAGTTGAGGCGGCAGGGCCTCGTCGGTGCCGATCACCGGCAGCAGCACGGCTCGGCATCAATGCAGGCTTCAGCGTCCAGCATGCAGCGCGAGTTGCGGCGGGCCGGGCTCGCGCGGGGCTGAGGGCCTGCCCCCCAGTCCCCCACCCCGTAGGGACCCTGGGCCGTCAGAACTGATACGGGTGGTCGGGGCCCCCGGCTTTCCTAGCGCCAGAGGCTGAATTCTAGGTGCGCACCCCCTCATCCGGTCCCGTCTCCCGCCGCCGGCTCGCCACCATCCTCGGCGTGACGGAGAGCGCTGTGCGCGCAGCCATCAAGGCCAACCGCATCAGCGTGTTGCCGGACGGCCGGATCGATCCCGTCGCGGCGCGCAATGCCTGGATCGGCTCGACCGATCCAGCCCGCAGCAAGGTGCGCACGTCGTCCGAGGTGCGCACGCGAAGTGCGCAGCAAGGTGCGCATCCAACTGCTCAGGTCCGGACCGAAGACGAGGCTCGGGATGCCATCAGCCTGATCGCCCGCGTGCTGGGGGAGGAAGGCGTCCCCGACGACGGCAAGGGCATCGACTTCGGCAAGGCCCGCACGGCCGAGCTGATCTTGAAGGCGCGCCAGCGCAGCCTCGACCAAGCCGAGCAGGAAGGCCGCCTCGTTGATCGCAGCGCCGCGGAGAAGCTGTTCTTCGAGACGGCCAGAGACATGCGGGACGCCTGGTTATCCTGGCCCGCCCGGATCGGCATCGAACTGGCAGACGAGCTCGGCATCGACGCCCGCTTTCTGACCCCAGCCCTCACCCGGCAGGTGCACCGCCATCTCGCCGAGATGGGCGAGCCGCCCGCCGATTTAGGCCCTGCTCACTGAGGAGCCCTCGCCATGCCGCAGAACATCGCCATCCGCTTGCAGGTCGAGGGCGGCGCCGAGATCAAGCGCAGCTTGGAGGACGCCGGCCGCGCCGGGCAGGACGCCTTCCGCCAAGTCGGCACCGCCGCAGACCAGGCGACCGCCGCGACCGACCGGCTGGCGAAGAAGGCTCAGGAGGCTGCCGATGCGGCCCGCCGCGTGCCCTCGGCGGCGGGCGGTGCGTCGCCGTCCTCGCCGGCCAGCCTGCCGCCGTCGAGCCCGGCGACGATGCGCGAGGTAGAGCGCCTGCGCTCGCAGCTGGACGAGGAGTACCGCCGGCAGAAGTCGCTGAACCGGGCCGAGGACATCCTCGGTCGCGGTTACGGCTCCGGCCTCGTGGATGCTGCTGAACGCGACCGCCTGCGCGGGCTGGCGCTCCAGCGCTTCGCTGGCACGAACGACAATGCCCCGCGGAGCCGCGGTCTCGACGCCTTCCAGAAGCGTGACCTGATGTACCAGGGCGGCGACGTGGTGGCGTCTCTCGGCAGCGGTGCGGGGCTCGGCACCGTGGCGTTCCAGCAGGGCCCGCAGATCCTCCAGGGGCTCGCGGCCGGCGAAGGCGGGCTTCGCGGAGGTCTGACGGCGCTTGGGCAATCTGCGGCCGCCCTCGTGACACCCTTCACCGTCGCAGCGACAAGTGCCACGGCACTGGGCGCCGCCTTCCTCTACGCCGGATCTCAGGCCGCGAAGGATCAGGAGA
>NZ_SMNT01000046.1 GCF_004348265.1 Methylobacterium segetis | reverse complement strand
GCGCGTCCGCGTGGCCGTGCGCGGCGAGCGTCAGGTAGCCGATCGGCCCGTGGTCGAACACGAGGTGGCAGGCGCGCCCGGCGATGCGCGCGTGGACGGCCGTGTAGCCGCCTTGCCGGAAGGTCTGCCGCCCCTCCGCGACGGGGCTGGGATCGGGCGGCGCGCCGAACACCGCGTCGCGCGGGTGCGGGTCGCGGGCCGGCGGGGCGAGGTCCGGACGGCCGGCGAGGCCGGCGATCGCCGCGGTGACGGAGGCGACGTAGCGGGGCTCGCGGCCGAGCCCGTCGCTGAGGATCCGCCCCTCGTCGTCGTCCCCGATCGCCGGGTTCCGCCCGGCCCCGTCGAGCATCGCCCGCAGGAACCCGGCCCCGGCCGCGAGCCGCGCCAGGAGCGCGGGCGCGAGCGGGCGCCCGGCGTCGCGCGCCAGCACGAAGCCGAGGCCGAGCATCTCCATCGTCCAGGCTTGGTAGGTCAGGGATTGCTCGGCCCCGACGCCGTCCGGCAGGATCTGGCGCTCGCCCTCCCCCTCGAGGATGGCCCGCCCCTCCGCCTCCCAGGACGCGGCCTCGGCGGCGCCCTCCAGCAGGAGCCCGGAGACGAGGAGCCCCAGCCCCTCCGCGATGCGGTGGTTGTTGGCCGAGGAGTGGAGCGAGGGGAAGGCCGCGATGGCCTCCGCATGGGCCGCGACGAGCCTGCGGAAGGCGGCGCGCTCCTCCGGCGGCAACCCTTCCGGCCCGGAAGCGGCCGCCACGAGCAGCAGGCTGACGAGCCGGAGCGTCATCTCGATGCCGGAGAACCAGTGGACGCCGCCATAGGGCGGGTTCACCCGGGAGAAGCTCGTCACGATCGCCCGTGCCGCCTCGCCGGCACGGGCATCCCCCGCGGCGCAGGCGGCGGCGAGCGGGTGGAGCATCTGGAGGCGGGCCGGCTCCCAGACGAACTTGACGTCGCCGGGGCGGCCGCTGCCGTCGGGCGCCTCGACCGTTGCGCGCACGTCGACGCGGTGGGCCGGCACGCCGGCCCCGGGCCAGGCCACGCCCGTCACCGGATCGTGAAACCAGAAGCCCGCACCGGCATCCGGGCCGGTGAAATCGGGTGCCGGCCAGTCGCGGCCGAAATAGTGGAATCGTCCCGCCTCGATCGCGGAAAGGCTGCGGCGCACGCCCGGCAGCCCCGCGGATTCCGCGAGCGCCCGCCGAAGCTCGGGAAAGTCGGGCAGCGGCGCGGGATCGCCCGGCGCGCGCGTCTCCCAGCCGATCGGCCGCCGGGCCCAGGCGCGCCTCCGCGCCGCCTCGCCGACGCGGTGGACGATCTCGGCGGGACCCATGGAGCGCAGGCGGCCGAGATACCACGCCAGCCGCGCGAGGCGGGCGCCGCCCGCGCTTCGGGATGCCCGCGCTGCGTGGCCTTGTGCGCTTGCGCGCGTCTCGGTTGTGCGCGATGCGCTATCAGCCTGGTCCATGCCCTGTCCCGGATTGAGCCGTCAAATTGCGGAGATCGCGTGAACGGGATCGCAAGAGTGTCAAAACAAAACAGTTTTGCCGCCGAAACCCGTGGTTCCCATCTTGCTCTCGCTACAACCGCAAAGATGAGCCGTCCAAGATCGTGCTGAGTCGGGACTGAGCAAGTCCATGAAGATCCTGTCGGTGTTCGGCACGCGCCCCGAGGCGATCAAGATGGCTCCCGTCGTCGCGATGCTTCAGCAGACGCCCGGCATCCTGTCGCGGGTCTGCTCGACGGGACAGCACCGGAGCATGCTCGACAGCGTGCTCTCGACCTTCGACATCCGGCCCGACGACGATCTCGACGTGATGCGGGCCGACCAGAGCCTGACCGACGTGTTCGCCCGGGTGATGACCGGCCTCGACCGCATCCTGGCGGAGTGGAAGCCGGATTACGTCCTCGTGCAGGGCGACACCGCGACGAGCACCGCCGCGGCGATGGCCGCCTTCTTCCGGCGCATCCCGGTCGGCCATGTCGAGGCGGGCCTGCGCACCGGCAACCTCCAGAGCCCCTGGCCCGAGGAGGCGAACCGCCGCGTCACCGCGATCGTGGCCGACCGGCACTACGCCCCGACGAGCCGGGCGCGCGCCGCCCTCCTCAGCGAGGGCTACCCGGCCGACCGCATCCTCGTCACCGGCAATACGGGCATCGACGCGCTCCTGCGCATGGCAGAGTTCGTGCGCCAGCCCGGGGCGATGCGGGACCGCCTCGAGGAGCGCTTCGGCTGGATCGACCCCAAGGCGCGGCTCGTCCTCGTCACCGGGCACCGGCGTGAGAGCTTCGGCGAGGGCTTCCTCAACATCTGCAAGGCGCTCGGCGAGCTCGCGCGCCGGCCGGGGATCCAGGTCGTCTACCCCGTCCATCTCAACCCGAACGTGCGTGGGCCGGTCTTCGAGCATCTCGGCGACAATCCCGGGATCAGGCTGATCGAGCCCCTCGACTACCCCGACTTCGTTTACCTGATGACCCGCGCCGCGCTGATCCTCACCGATTCCGGCGGGGTGCAGGAGGAGGCGCCGGTGCTGCGCAAGCCCGTCCTCGTGATGCGCGACACGAGCGAGCGCGCCGAGGCGGTCGAGGCGGGCGTCGCCCGGCTCGTCGGGACCGAGCCCCGCACCATCGTGGCGAGCGTGACCCGCCTCCTCGACGACGCCTCCGCCTATGCCGCGATGGCGTCCGGCGCGAGCCCGTTCGGCGACGGGCATGCCAGCGCGCGCATCGTCGCCGATCTCGTCAACCAAGCGGAAACCGCTCCGGCATTCCGTCCGAACCTTCGCGTCTCGCGGGAGTTCGTCGCCACGACCCAGCGCATCCAGCGCATCGCCTGACCCCTCCCGACACAGCCATTCTCCAGCCCACCGGAGCCGATCTCCCATGACGCGCACCCGCCAGACCATCTCGGTGATCGGCCTCGGCTATGTCGGCCTGCCGACCGCGGCGACCTTCGCCTCGCGCGGGCTCAGCGTGATCGGCGTCGACATCCGCGCCGACGCGGTCGAGCGCATCCAATCCGGCAAGGCCCACTTCATCGAGCCCGACCTCGACATCGTGCTCCGCGCGGTCGTCACCGCCGGCAACCTGCGGGCGACGACGCAGCCGGAGCCGGCGGACGCCTTCCTGATCGCGGTGCCGACCCCGATCCGCGACGACAGGACCGCGGACCTCACCGCGGTCCGCTCGGCGCTGGCCTCGATCGCGCCCGTCCTGAAGCGGGGCGACCTCATCATCATCGAATCGACCTGCCCCGTCGGCACCACCCAGGGCGCCGCCGAGCAGCTGCGCGGCCTGCGCCCCGACCTCACCTTCCCCGACACGGACCCGGAGAGCTCCGACATCCTGCTCGCCTACAGCCCGGAGCGGATCCTGCCCGGGCACACCCTGCGCGAGCTGATCGAAAATCCGCGCACCTATGGCGGCCTCGACCATCGCAGCGCGCTCGCCGCGCGCGACCTCTACAGCGTGTTCGCGACCGGGCCGCAGCGCCTGACCACGGCGCCGACCGCCGAATTGTCGAAGCTCGTCGAGAACGCCTATCGCGACGTGAACGTGGCCTTCGCCAACGAGCTCTCGCTCGTCTGCGACGCGCTCGGCCTCGACGTCTGGTCGGTGATCCGCCTCGCCAACCTCCACCCGCGCGTGAACATCCTGGCGCCGGGCGCCGGCGTCGGCGGCCATTGCATCCCGGTCGACCCCTGGTTCATCCACGAGGCGCTGCCGCAGCAGACACCGCTCATCCGCGCCTCGCGGGAGGTGAACGACGGCAAGCCGCGCTTCCTCGCCGACAAGATCGCCGGCATCGCCTCGCGCTTCCGGGAGCCGAAGATCGCGCTGCTCGGCCTCACCTACAAGCCGAACGTCGACGACCTGCGCGAGAGCCCGGCCCTGCACATTGCCTGCGACCTCGCCGAGCGCCGCCTCGGCCGGCTGATGATCGTGGAGCCGCACGTGCCCGAGCTGCCCGACAGCCTCGCCGACCGAACCGATGTCGAGCTGATGGCGTTGCAGGACGCCGTCGCCGAGGCCGACGTGGTCGCGATCCTCGTCGCGCATGACCGGTTCCGCAACCTGAACCGCGGGGCGGTGAGCGCGAAGATCGTGGTCGACGCCGTGGGGCTCCTCGCCCAGCCGCTCGAAGCGGCCTGAGAGAGATTGCGAGAGGTTGAGCCGATGCGCGTCGAACTCCTCGGACTGCCGGTCGACATCCTGAGCCACGACGAGACGGTCGGGCGGGCGCTCGCCGCGATGCGGGGCGAGGCGCCCCGCTGCCAGCACGTCGCGCTCAACGTCGCCAAGCTCGTCAATGCCCGCCGCGACCCCGAGCTCGACCGCGACATCCGCGAGAGCGACCTCATCGGCATCGACGGGGCCGGGATCGCGCTGGCGCTGCGCCTCCTCGGCCACCGCAAGGTCTCGCGCGTGGCCGGCATCGACCTCTTCGAGAGCCTCATGGCCCTCTGCGCCGAGCAGGGCCTGCGCCCCTATCTCCTCGGCGCGAAGCCCGATGTCGTCGCCGACACGGCGCGAGCCCTGACGCAGCGCCACCCGGGCCTCGACCTCGCGGGCTACCAGCACGGCTATTTCCGGCCCGAGCAGGAGGCCGAGATCTGCCGGCAGATCGGGGCGAGCGGCGCCCATTGCCTGTTCATCGCGCTGCCGACCCCGCACAAGGAGCGCTTCATGCGCCGGCACCGGGACGCGCTGAACCTGCCCTTCCTGATGGGGGTGGGCGGCTCCTTCGACGTGGTCGCCGGCCGCGTGCAGCGGGCGCCGCGCAGCGTCCAGGCGCTCGGCGCCGAATGGTTCTACCGGCTCGCCCAGGAGCCGCGCCGGCTCGCCGGCCGCTATCTCAAGACCAACGCCGTCTTCGCCGGGCTCCTCCTCGGCGCGGCCGCCCGCCGCCTCGTCGCCCCGCAGGAACCGGGGCCGCTCGGGCGGGGGCGCGAGCGATGACCCGCTCGGCCTACGCGCTCTACTTCCTGGCGAACCTCGCGCCCCGGGCGCTGATGTTCCTGCTGCTCCTCGTCCTCACCCGGCTGATGCCGATGGGCGAGTACGGCCTGTTCGTCCTCGTCGTCACCACCGGCGAGATCTTCGACATGGCCCTGTGCAACTGGGTGCGGGTCTTCGCCCTCCGAAGCGAGGGCGCGAGCGCCACCATGCGCCCGTACCGGCTCGGGCGCCTGCTCGCACTCACCTTCGCGACGACGGGCCTCGCCTTCCTGCTGGCGGGCGCGAGCGGCCTGCTGCGGCACGAGCAATCCCTCGCCTTCGCCGTGTCGGTCGCCGCGATGATCCTCGCCTTCGCGCCCCTGCGGCTCTCGCTGATGCTGCTCCAGGTGCAGCGCAAGCACTCGGCCTACGCCGCCGTCGAGGCTTTGCGCGCGGGCGGCACCTTCGCCGCCACCGGCGCCGCGATGCTGCTCCTGCCGCCGGATTTCCTGAACGCCTCCCTCGCGCTCGCCGCGGCGACGGCGACGGCGGGCCTCGTCGGCCTCTGGCAGGCGCTTGGCCATGTCCCGCGCCCGCGCCGCGCCCGCCGCGGCTACGGGGCCGCCCTCGCCTTCGGGCTGCCGATCGCGGTAGCGCAGGTCCTCGTCTACGCGCTGGGCTATTTCGACCGCTACATCGTGGATTTCCTGCTCGGCCCCCACGCGGTCGCGGTGCTCGCCGCCGCCTACTCGCTCGGCCGCCAGCCGATCGAGCTGTTCATCGGCCCGCTGAACAACTACGCCTTTCCCCACCTCGTGAAGATCTACGAGCACGAGGGCCCGGAGGCCGCCGCGACCGCGCAGGCGGGCCTCCTCGCCACGCTGGTCACGGTCGGCAGCGCCATCGTGATGGGCCTGATCCTGCTGACCGACCCGCTGCTGACGATCGCCCTGCCGGCGGATTACCACGCCGAGGCCGCGCTCCTCCTGCCCTGGATCGCCTTCGGCTCGCTGGCGCTCCTCGTGAAGTACTTCATCTTCGACAACGCCTTCCACCTCGCCAAGCGGACCTGGCTGCAGCCCGTGGCCATGTTGCCGCCCGCGATCTTCGGCCTCGTCGCCTGTTCCCTGCTCGTGCCGCGGTTCGGCATCGTGGGGGCCGGGATCTCCTTCGCCGTGGGCGCCTGCTTCGCGGCCCTGACCACGGCCGTGATCACCTCCCGCATCCTGCCCGTGCGGATGCCCTGGGGCATGCTCGCCCGGATCGTCCTCGCCAATGCCTGCGCCTCCTGCGCGCTCTACACTTTGCGCGGCTTCAGCGAGCCGGCCGGCCCGCTCGTCGTGCTCGTGGCGAGCACCCTGGCCTTCATCGCGGTCTACGCCGCCGCGCTGACCCTGATCGGCGTCTCGTTGCGCCGGACGATCGAGACGCCCTGGGCCTCCGTGGCGCCGCGTCCCCGGGAACCGATGCTGAAGCCGATCCTGCAGAAGCCGTAAGGATCGGGCTAGCGGGCGAGCACCGCCTCGAACAGGTCGAGGTAGCGCGCGACCACGCGGGGCACCGCGTAGGTCGCCGCCCGGGCGATCCGCGGCCCCGGGTCGCCCGGATCGGCGAGCGCCGCCCGCAGGCCGGCCGCCAGCGCCGCCGCGTCGCCGACCGGGACGAGCGTCCCGTAGCGGCCGCGCTCCAGGATCTCGCCCGGGCCGCCGCAATCGGTGGCGACGACGGGAAGGCCCGAGGCGAGCGCCTCGACGACCACGTTGCCGAAGGATTCGCTCGTCGAGGACAGGGCGAGGACGCGCGCCTGCCCGTAGGCCGGCCAGGGCTCGGCGAAGCCCGGCAGGCTCACCCGCCCGGCCACCCCCGCTTCGGCCGCCGTGCGCTCCAGCGAGGGCCGCTCCGGCCCGTCCCCGAGGATCGTCAGGCGCACCGTCTCCGGCAGAAGTGCCAGCGCCCGGATGAGGCTGTCGTAGCCCTTCTCGGGCACGAGCCGCCCCACGGCGAGGATCATGAGGGGGCGCGCCGCGAGGGCGCCCGCATCGGCGGCTGCCTGCGCGCGCTCGACCGGGATCGGATTCGGGATGCAGGCCAGCTTGCCCGAGTCGGCGCGCCACTCCGCGACGAGGCGCTGCCGGAGCCCCTCCGAGACGCAGACCGTGCGGGCGGAGAAGCGCGTCAGCGGCCCGGCCAGGGGGAAGGCCGCGCCGCCGATCCGCCCGCGCACGATGCCGGGATGGCCATGATAGGACAGGACGATGCGCGTCCGGCCCGGCGCCAAGAGCTTGGCGGCCGCGAGCTTCACGCTCGCGGGCGCGTCGATGGCGAGCGCGATGTCGGGCTCGGTCGCCCGCAGGCGCCGCGCGAGGCGGCCGACATTGGCGACGTGGCCGCCCCCGAGGACGACGACCTCGACGCCCGGCGCCACGAAGCCGGCATTGCCCGCGCGCTTCGCGTCGACGATCAGCGTGGTCGCGACGCCGGCTTCGTGGAGGCCGCTCGCGAGCACCGCCGCCACGCGCTCGGCGCCTCCGGTCTGCAGGCAGGGGACGTAGATCGCGACGGAGCGGACCCGCCCCACCTCAGGCGACCCGGCTCTGGGCCTGGCCGGCGCCGAGGCCGGGCTTGAAGGTGCGCAGGAACAGCTCGAGATTCGCGAGCGACCACAGGACCTTCTGATGGTCGCTGCGGCCCTCCAGGTGCTCGGCCACGAGGCGGTCGATCTCGGCCGGGCGGAGGATGCGGCGCGTCTCGGAGGCGCCGGACAGGAGCAGGTCCTCCAGGCGCGCGCGTAAAGGGCCGCGGAACCAGAGTCCGGTCGGCACGGTGAAGCCGACCTTCCTGCGGTTGAGGATCGTGGCCGGCAGCATCCGGGCGGTGGCGGCCCGCAGCACCGCCTTGCCCTTCGGGTGGCCGACGAGGAACCGGTCTGGGAAGCGCGCGACGAGGCGGGCGAGCTCGACATCCATGAAGGGCATGCGGCCCTCGATGCCGGCGGCCATCATCATGCGGTCGCCGCGCTCCAGGAGGTTGTCCGGCAGGTAGGAGGTCTGGTCGTAGAATTGCGTGCGGCGCACGCCGGAGCCCCGCGCGATCGAGAAGGGAAAGTCGTCGATCGCGGCCGGATCGGCCCGGCCGGTCAGAGCCAGGCGCTCCGCCGAGGAGACGCCGCCGAACCAGCGCCGCATCCGCGCCGACCGGTCGCGCTCGGCCAGGGCGTTGGCGAGCACCTTCACGCGGCGCGCGCCGTAGGGCATGGCGCCGACCGCCGGGTGGACGAGCCTGTCGTGCACCACGCCCGGCACCAGCGACTGGTAGAGGGCGAGCCAGCGCTCGGCCCGGTGCTTCGGGTAGCCCGCGAGCAACTCGTCCGAGCCTTCGCCCGTCAGCACCATCTTCACGCTGGCGCTCGCCGCGCGGGCGAGCAGCAGGATCGGGATGTCGGAGGTCTCGGTGACCGGCGCGCCGCGATGGGCGAGCGCGTCGGGCCACGCCTCCGCGAAGTCCTCGGGCGTGATCACGCAGGCGGTGTGGTCGGTGTCGAACAGGTCGGCGACGGCGCGCGCGTGGTCGAGTTCGGAATAGGCGGCCTCGGCGAAGCCGACCGAGAAGGTCCGCAGGCGGCCGCGGGCATGGCGCGCCATCGTGGCGACGACGGCCGAGGACTCGAGGCCGCCGGACAGGAAGGCGCCGAAGGGCGCGTCGCTGCGCATGCGGATGCGCACCGCCTCGTCGAAGGCCGCCTCGAACAGGCGAACGGCCTCGCCGAAATCCGTGACGTCGGGCGCCGTCTCGGCGAAGGGGGGCGTGAAGTAGCGGCGCACGTCGAGCCGCCCCTTCGCCCAGATCCCGAGGCAGCCCGGCGGCAGCTTGCGGATGCCGGAGAAGAAGGTCGCCGGGCCCGGCACGTAGCGGTCGACGAGGTAGGCGTCGAGGGCGTCCCAGTCGAGGGTGCGATCCGTTCCCGGCAGGCCAAGCAGTGCCGGGATCTCGGAGGCGAAGGCGATGCGCCCCGGCGATTCGGCGAGGAAGAGCGGCTTCTTGCCGAAGGCGTCGCGGGCGATGAGCACGCTCTGGCGCGCCCGGTCGAACAGGGCGAAGGCGAACATGCCGCGGAACCGCGCGACGCAATCCTCGCCCCAGGCCCGGTAGGCCTCGATCAGGACCTCGGTGTCGGATTCGGTGCGGAACGCGTGCCCGCGGGCGCGAAGCTCCTCGCGCAGCTCCACGTAATTGTAGATCTCGCCGTTGAAGGTGACGGTGACCGCATCATCGGCCGAGGACATCGGCTGGTGACCGCCGCCGAGATCGATGATCGACAGGCGGCGATGGCCGAAGGCGACCTCGTGCCGGCCGTCCGCCGTCGCGGACCGCCAGAAGCCGGACCCGTCCGGTCCGCGGTGGCGGATGTCCTCGGCGAGCGCCGCCAGCGCGCCCTCTCCGGGGGCGCGCGCCGCCTCGACGATCCAGCCCACGATGCCGCACATGCCCTGCCCGTCCCGAAGTGGGGCGACCCGCTCCCTCAGGCGCGCTCGCCGACCGCAAGTTCCGCCGACGTTGCACCGCGCGTGCCGGCCCTCCCGGCGAGATCCGTGTAGATCCGGCACAGGTCCGTCTCGAACGCCTCGATCGTGAAGGCGTCGAGAAAATGGCGGCGGGCGGCGACCTGCAGGCGGCCGAGCCGCGCGCGGTCGGACAGGCAGCCTGCGATCGCGTCGGCGAAGGCGGCCGGGTCGCGCGGCAGGAGGTGACCGTTGACCCCGTCGACGACGATCTCGGACGTGTTGCTGATGTCGGTCGCCAGGAGCGCCGCGCCCGCGCAGGCTCCCTCGATGAGGCTGAGCGGCAGCGCCTCCACGAGCGAGGGCAGCGCCACGATGTCGGCCCGGCGCATCAGGTCGTGCACGGCGGGCGAGTCGAGCCATCCCGTGAAGCGGATGCGGTCCTCAAGGCCCCGCTCGCGCGCGAGCGATGCGTAGGTCTCGACGTCGCCGTCCCCCGCGATCGTGCAATGCCAGCCGTCGACGCCGCGGGCGGCCAGCAGCGCCAGGGCCTCGATGAGGACGGCCGCGCCCTTGCGCGGGCCGAGCCGGCCGGCGAGCAGGATCTCGACGGGGCCTCCCGCCGCCCCGCCCTTCGGCAGGGGGGCGGCGTCGGCGAAATCGGGGGTGCCGTTGAGGAGGACGCGGATCCGCTCCCGCGCCACGCCGTGGCGGGCGACGAGATCGGCGGTCGGGCGCCCGAGCACGAGGAGGCGGTCGGCGCCCCGGCAGATCGCGAGGAACAGGCGCCCCTCGACGCTCCCGCTCCGGATGCCGGCCTCCGGCACCGCGTCGTGGAGATGGGCGGCCACGCGCGCGCCAAAGAGCTTGGCGAGATGCAGGAGCACGACTTTTCGCCACGCGCTGCCGCGATTGGCGAAGTTGAGGTGCACGATGTGGGGACGAAACCGCGCGAGGCGCCACGCGATGCCGGCGAGATACCTCGGGAAGGCGAGCGGCCAGAGCGCGCCCTCGACCGGCCCGCGGGAGGCGACGAACCGCAGGTCGATGCCCGACCAGCAGAGAGCCTCGCCGATGCGCAGGTAGCTGTAGAGCCGGTCGATGCCGCCCCGCCCGTCCGGACCGGTCGGCGTCACGCAGAGCACGCGCAGAGGACCGGTCGCTTGGCCGGACGGCGGCATGGGAGGGATCTCCGGCTCAGGGGATGCGACGGCCTCAGGGGATGCGACGGCGAGGCAAGACAATCGTCGCGTTCAGCGGACGGAATGTGCTGTCCGCAGGTGCGGAGTGCAGCACTCCAGATTAGAGCACAGCAATCGCCATCTGGCGAGGAAGGTTCGGGATTGTGGATAATCGGCACATCTTAACCTCTTCATGTTTCCCTCGTGTTAGCGGGCGAAACGAGAATGGCGCGTGAGCGTGAGGGAGAGATGGTGACCGCCATCGGCCCGGCCGGTGTCCTGCCCTCGGCAGCGCGGGCGACCCCGCTATTGTCGGCCCTGTTCCTGGCCTTCGCGGTGCTCGTGCTGGCGCGCGTGGCCCTGAACCCGCTGCTCGTCGACCTCGTGATGAGCTACACGGGCGACGGCGGCTCGATCGTCGAGAAGATCCACCCCACCTTCTGGGGCTTCCTCGCGGTCGGGGCGGCGAGCCTCCTCACGCAGCGCATCGACCTGACGGCCTGGGAGCTGCGGGTGGTGCGGGCGCTCCTCGCCTTCTGCGCGGCCTGCACCGGCCTGCTCGCCTTCGCCACGGTGACGGGGCGCAGCGCCTCGGTCGGCTACGTGCTCGACACCTACGTCACCCTGGCGACGCTCGCGCTGATGTTCGTCTTCCCCGCGCCCTGGCGGCGGGGCATCGGGCAAGCCCTCGTCTGCTACCTGCTCGCCTGCGCGGCGCTCGCCATCGTCGAATTCGTGCTCCGGTTCCGGCTGATGCCCTTCGTCGAGAGCGAGGCGGTGTTCCGGCCGACCGGCCTGTCCTCGCACCCGCTCGAGCTCGGCATGTGGTGCGCGGCCGGGATCGGCTTCGCCGCAGCCACACCCTGGTCCCGGCGGCTCCGGTTCGCCGCCTGCGCGCTGCTGCTCGTGGGCTGCGTCGCGTCGGGCGCGCGCACCGCCACGCTGCTCGCGAGCCTCGGCGCCGTCGCCCTCCTCGTCGCCGGCATCGGCGCCGGCCTGCCGGCCGGGCGCCGCCAGGAGCGCCGCGTCCTCGTCATCCTCGGCGTGCTGCTCGTCGGCCCGGTCCTCCTCGGCGCCCTCGTCGCGGCCGGGGCGCTCGACCGGTTCTCGGAGGGCATGGCGGACGGCAATGCGAGGGCGCGCGTCGACGTCTACGGCGTGCTCTCCTACCTCTCGTGGAACGAGCTTCTCCTCGGCGGCGACATCGAGGCCGTGCGCAAGCTCGCCTTCGAGCAGTTCAAGCTGCCCTATATCGAGAGCTCCGTCGTCGTGCTCATCGTCCAGTTCGGGCTCATCGGGGCGGGCTTCTTCGCCCTGATGCTCGGGCGCCTCGTCGTGACGATCCTGCGGGGCGCCCAGGGCAGCGCGATCCTCGGGACGGTGATCTTCTTCGCGGCCGCGCTGAGCAACAACGGCCTGTCGAGCAAGACGCCGTCCGTCTTCCTGATCCTGTCGCTGGCCATCGCCTTCCACCCCGCCGCGGCCCCGCGCCTCCGCCCCGGCGCAGCGGGCTTGCGGCCATGAGGGCGCTTCTCCTCGCCCTCGCCCTCCTCGCGGGCTTCGCGCCGGCCGTTGGCGCGGCCTCTCCCGGCGCGGCCACTCCCGGAACAAGCTTCCGGCGCGGGGTCGGCGTCCACACGATGCTGAACTGGGGCCGCCTCGACCCGGCGGACCGCACGCGCTACGCGGCCGAGCCCTTCTCGGGCGAATCCTACGCGCTGTCGGACGCGGTGATCCGCAACGTCGCCGCCGCGGGCTTCGACTTCGTCCGTCTCACCCTCGATCCCGGCCCCTTCCTCCAGCTCGAAGGAGCCGCGCGCGACGCCCTCGACGCCCGGCTGACGGCGACCGTGCGGCGCTTCCTCTCGGCCGGCCTCGCCGTGGTGGTCGATCTCCACCCGAACACGCAGGTGCCCCGCTACGATCCGGTGAACTGGCTGCGCTCGACGGAGGACCCGATCTTCCTGCGCTACGTCGAGCTCGTCCGCCGCACCGCGCGCCTGCTCGGCGGGCTCGGCAGCGCCGCCGTCGCCTTCGAGCCCATGAACGAGCCGCCCTACGGCTACGATTCCTCGTCGGTCCGGCGCTGGCAGACGATGTGCGAGCGCCTTCACGCCACGATCCGCGGGGAGGCGCCGGACCTCCTCGTCGTGCTGACGGGAGCGCATGGCGGCGACCGGTTCGGGCTCATCGCCCTCGACCCCGCGCCGTTCCGCGGGAGCCGCGTCCTCTACTCCTTCCACTTCTACGAGCCCTACCCGTTCACCCACCAGGGGGTCGTCTCGGACTCCAAGGGCTCCGAGATGTGGCGCTACCTCTCCGAGATGCCCTATCCGGCCCCCAGCGTGCCGGCGCCGATCGTCCTCGACGTGGTGCGCGGCAACGTCGAGGGCGACGCGAGCCTCGATCCCGCCCGGCGCCGCGCGGCCCTGGCGCAGGCCCAGGCGCAGGTGCGCGCCTATCTGGCCGAGGGGTTCGACCGGTCCCGGATCGCGCAGGCCTTCGATAAGGTCGGCGAGTGGGCGCGCCGCAACGCGATTCCCGGCGACCGCATCTTTCTCGGCGAGTTCGGCGCGACCCGGACCTACGGGCCCTATCGCGCCTCCGATCCGCTCTCCTACGAGACGTGGCTGCGCGACATCCGCGACCTCGCCGAGCAGCGCTCGTTCGGCTGGGCCTTCTGGGCGCTCGGCGGCTACGGCGGCATGTCGCTCGTCGCCGAGGATGGCGGCTCGGTCCTCGACCGCACGACCTTGCGCGCCCTCGGCCTCAGGACCGATCCGCAGGCGGGCGCGGGGGCGCCGCGATGACCCGCCCCCCTGCCCCGCCCGGTCGGCCGCCGGGGTCCCGCGCAGGAACCGCGTCCATGCCCTCGACCCGCCCCGAAGGCCGCGACCGCGCCGGCTCGCACGCGGGCGGCGAGACGGGCCTGCGCATCCCGGGGCTCGACGGGTTCCGCGCCGTCAGCATCCTCCTCGTGATGGCCTCGCATTCCGGGCTTCAGAACGTGATCCCGGGCGTGTTCGGGGTGACGATCTTCTTCTTCGTCAGCGGCTTCCTGATCACGAGCCTCCTTCTCGAGGAGCGGTCGCGCACGGGCGGCATCGCGACGGGCGCGTTCTACATGCGCCGCTTCCTGCGGCTCTACCCGCCCCTCGTCGTCTTCATCTCGATCACCGGCGCGGTCTGGGTGGCCGGGGGCCACGCGCTGCACCCGCTCGGGGTGATCGGGGCGCTCGCCTACCTCGCCAACTACCTGTCGATCTTCCACAAGGAGCTGATGCAGGGGCTGGGCGGGCAGCTCTGGTCGCTCGCCGTCGAGGAGCATTTCTACCTCGTCTACCCGCTCCTCCTGCCCCTGCTGCTCCGGCGCCGCGCCCTCGCCATTCCCGGCCTGCTCGCGCTCTGCGCCCTCTCGCTCGTCGTGCGCGTCCTCGTCTGCCTCCGGCATCCCGAGATCGCCACCGCCTATACGGGCATGGCAACCGAGTGCCGGATCGACGCGATCCTGTTCGGGGCGGTGACCGCGCTCGCGTGGCGCTCGCCCTCCGGCGCGCGCTTCGTGGCCGCCGCCACGCGGCCCGCGATCGTCGCCGCGGGTGCCGGCGCGATCCTCGCGAGCTTCCTGATCCGCGACGAACTGTTCCGGAACACGCTGCGCTACACGATCCAGGAGATCGCGCTCGTGCCGCTCGTGCTGGCGGGCACCGTCGCGCCCGGCTGGTCCCGGCTGAAGGCGCTTCTCGACGGGCCCGTCGCCCTCCGCATCGGGCGCCTCAGCTACGCGCTCTACCTCTGGCACCTCGCGGGCCTGGCCGCCGGCGAGGCGCTCCTGCCCGGCGCGGGCTGGCGCTTCGCGGCGGCGATGGCCGTCGGCTGGATGCTCTCCTTCGCCTTCGCCGAACTCTCCTACCGCCTCGTCGAGCGCCCGTTCTTCGCCCTCAGGCGACGTTTCGGCTCGCATGTGAGCGCGCAGGAAAATCCCCTCGATCATTCCGCATCGGAGCCGGCCCTCAACCGGGGGGCCGCGTGACGGATTCGGCTGAGATGGCGGCGGGTGGCGGGCCGAGTTTCGAACGAGGGTTCCCCGATACCGCGGCGGCGGACCGAGGCGGGGGGCACCCGAGGGGACGGACGATGTTGGGTGGCGGGATGGGCGGGGAGGATGCCGGGCACGGGGGCGCGGATCGGAGCGTGGTGCAGGACGAGGCTCCGGGTGAGGCGGCCGACGCGGCACCGGCGGCGCGGCTCGTCATCCGCCTCGATCCCCGCCGGCTCTGGCGCTGGCACCTCTGGCTCCTCGACGAGATCGCGGCGACCGGCCGGTATCGTGTCGCCCTCGACCTGTCGGCGCGGGGCCGCCCCCTCCCCGCCGGGCTGAGCCTCCTTCTCGATCTCGAGCGGCTCGTCTTCCGCCTGCGCGGCGAGCGGGCCGCCGAACCCGTCTCGGCCGACGCGATCCGGCGCGTCTGCCCCCTCGCCTCGCCCGCCGAGGCCGCCGATCTGGTGCTCGACCTGTCCGGTGCTCCGGCGCAGGCGGATCGGCCGAGCTTGCGCCCGCTCTACGACGGCAGCGCCGACGAGGACGTGTTGCTCGACCGCGTGATGCAGCCGGCGCGCCTCAGCCTCTCGATCGACGGTGCCGCCCGCGCCGAGACCGCGCGTCCGGAGATCGCCGGTCGTCCCGTCCTCACGGAGCGGCTCGACAATGCCTTCGGCGTGCTGCTCGGCCTCTGCCTCAGGGCGGTGCGGGAGGGCACGGCGTCCGGCGGGCAACACGATGCGCCCGCCGGGCACGCCGTCGCCCCGGCCGACCTCGCGGCCTTCGCCGCGCGGGCCGTGCGGACCAAGATCGCGCGAACGCTGACGAAGCTCAGCCGCGAGGCGCCGCGCTGGCGGGTCGGCGCCCGCCGCACCCGCGACGCGGATCTCCTCGCCCGGACCCTCAAGCTGCCGGAGGCGGGCTACGCCTTCCTGCCGGATGACGGGCAGCGCTTCTACGCCGATCCCTTCCTGCTCGCCGCCGGGGGGACGACCTACGTGATCATGGAGGAATTCCCGTTCGGCACGCGCAAGGGGCTGATCTCGGTCGGCACCCTCGACGAGGCGGGCCGGATCTCGCAGGTTCGGCCCGTGCTGGAGGAGGCGCACCACCTCTCCTACCCCCACGTGATCGAGCATGCCGGCGCCCATTGGATGGTGCCGGAGAGCTGCAACAGCCGCCAGATCTGCCTCTACCGGGCCGTGCGCGTGCCGGACATCTGGGAGAAGGTCGCCGTGCTGGTGGACGGTGTCGACGCCTCCGACGCGACCCTCCACTGCCAGGACGGCGTCTGGTGGATGTTCGCCGCGGTGCGCGAGCGCCACGGCTCGCGCAACGACACGCTCCGCCTCTACACGGCTCCCGACATTGCCGGCCCCTGGCGGCCCGCCCCGATCGATCCCGCCCTCATCGACGCGACCTCGGCGCGGCCCGCCGGGAATCTCTTCCGCCTCGGCGGGAAGCTGTGGCGGCCGGCGCAGGATTGCTCGCGGAGCTACGGCGGCGCGCTCTCGCTCTGCACCGTCGAGACCCTCTCGGCGGACGCCTATGCGCAGACGCGGGTGACGACGATCGAGCCCCGTGCCCCGGTCGAGGGGCTGGGGTTGCACACCCTCAATTTCGGGCACGGCTACGAGGTGATCGACGTGGTGCGGTGAGCGGCCCGCGCCGTCAGGGGGCCGCCCGCCGCGGCTCCGGCCTTACTGGGCGGGCGTGAAGAATTTCGGGTCGAGGGCCGAAAGCGCGAGGAGCGGCGCGGGCATCGGGATGCCGGCGACCCGCATGGCCCGGGCGGCGTCGCGGCAGGCCGCGATGCTGTTGTCGCGCGCGGCCGCGTCGACCCGCTCGATCATCTCCGGCGTCGGCTTCAGGGGCGGCGGGGCGGCCGGCGCCGCGGGCGCGGCGGCCGCTTGCGGAGCCGTCGCCTTGGCATCGGCCTGCGCGGCGCCCTGCGGGCCGGAGGCGCCGGGCCCGTTCTGGGCCACGGGGCCGCTCATGCCGGATTTCTGCTGCGTCTCGCCCGCGGCTGCCGAGGGGCCCCCGGATTGCTGGCCCGGAGCCGGTGCCTGCACGGCGGATGTCGGCTGGCCCGCCCCGGGCTGGCCCGCACTTGGCTGCCCCGAATTTGGCTGCCCCGCAGCCGGCTGACCGGCCGCCGGCGCGGCCGGCGCCTGCGCGGGTGCGGGCGGATGCACGTAGGCGACGAGTTCCTGGCACAGATTCGCCGGCTTGCCCGACCCGGCCTGCGCCGAGGCGGCTGCGGGCACGAGGATCGCGGCGGCCGCGAGAGTGGCGAGGTGCAGGCCCTTCATCGTCTCCGTCCTTCTTGTTCGTTCCGTGAGGCCGCCAACGCTCAGGAGCGCTTCGGCGCCGTGGTCTCGCCCGCCACCGCGTCGTGCGGACCCGTCGCGTCGCCGGTCCAGCGCGGACCGACGAGGTTCGTGCCGGGCTGCGACACCCGGGCCGACGAGGTCGAGAAAGCCTGCCACGCGAAGCGCTGGCTGCTCGACAGGATGTACGAGGCGGCGATGCCGATCGCCACGGCGCAGATGACGGCGACAGCGAACGCTTTCATGGTGGTCTCCCGTCCCGGCCTCAGGCCGGCATGCGAATGCCCGTCTCGGTTACTCGGCCGGCGCGTGATGGGTCCGCAATTGCGGGCCGCTCGCGGTGCGGGCCTGCTCCTTCTCGACCCAGAGGTCGTGGTGCGCGCGCGCCCAGGCCAGATCGACCTTGCCGCTGCCCATCGCGTCGTAGGCGCCCTCCATGCCGAGCGAGCCGATGTAAATGTGCGCCAGGATCGCCGCGATGAACGCGACCCCGATCAGCGAGTGGATGCCCTGCATGATCTGCATCCCGTTGATGTCGGTCGCCGCGAAGGGGAACAGCATCATCAGGCCCGTGACGCCCATCGCGGTGCCGAAGCCCGCCACCATCCAGAACACGACCTTCTGGCCGGCATTGAAGCGCTCGGCATGGGGGTGGCCCTTGCCGATGAAGCCGCCGCCCGCCTTGATCCATTGCAGGTCGATCCGGTTCGGGATGTTGTCCCGCAGCCAGACGACGAACATGAAGACGATGCCGAGCATGAAGGGCCATGCGAGGTAGACGTGCGCGTACTTCGCCCATTGCGAGAGCGTGGCGAAGGCGTCCGGCCCGATCACCGGCATCAGCAGGCGCTTGCCGAAGATGTAATTCAGGCCCGACAGCGCCAGGATGATGAAGCAGGTCGCCGTCATCCAGTGCGTGAACCGCTCGAACCCGTTGAAGCGCAGGATCTTGCGGCCCGATTCCTCGCTGTGCTCCATGCGGATGCGGCCGCGGGTGAAGTAGAACAGCCCCAGAAGCGCGACCATGCCGAGGATGGCGGCGGCGCCGATCCAGGGCATCCAGGTCTCGTGGAAGCCGCGCCATTCCCGCCCCTGCGGCTGGATCAGGTTCGCCGCCTTCTGGTCCGGGATCGAGATGCGGCCGCCGATCTTCGGACCCTGCTTGAACAGCATGTCCTCGTTGACCGAATCCGCGGTCGGGTTCGGCGCCGTCGTCGGGGTCGTCGTCGGCGGAGCCGATTGCTGCGCGAGCGCCGGCAGAGCGGCGGTGCCCGCGAAGCCCGCGAGCATCGCCGCCGCGACGAATGTCCTGATCCGCGTCGTTTGCCGCCGCATTGCCCTACCCTTCCCTCGTCCTCGCGCTGTGAGACCGGCCGGATCGACCGGTCAGATGGCCACGGTCTCGCGATAGGCCGTCTTCCAGCCCCACGCGCCCGAGCCGTAGCCGCGCTTGATCACGCGCTCCTTGTAGATCTGGGCGATCATCTCGCCGTCGCCGGCCAGCAGCGCCTTGGTCGAGCACATCTCGGCGCAGAGCGGCAGCTTGCCCTCGGCGAGGCGGTTCGAGCCGTACTTCTCGTACTCGATGGTCGAGAGGTCGGGCTCGGGGCCGCCCGCGCAGTAGGTGCACTTGTCCATCTTGCCGCGCGAGCCGAAATTGCCGACGCGCGGATATTGCGGCGCTCCGAAGGGGCAGGCGTAGAAGCAGTAGCCGCAGCCGATGCAGAGGTCCTTGGAGTGCAGCACCACGGCGTCCGCCGTGGTGTAGAAGCAGTTGACGGGGCAGACGGAGGCGCAGGGCGCGTCCGTGCAGTGCATGCAGGCCATCGAGACCGAGCGCTCGCCCGGCTTGCCGTCGTTGAGCGTCACCACGCGGCGGCGGTTGATGCCCCACGGCACTTCGTGCTCGTTCTTGCAGGCGGTGACGCAGGCGTTGCACTCGATGCAGCGGTCCGCGTCGCAGAGAAACTTCATGCGTGCCATGGCGATGTCGTCCTCTTACGCCGCCCGGATCTGACAGAGGGTGGCTTTCGGCTCCTGCATGCCGGTCACAGGATCGAAACCGTAGGTGGTGATGGTGTTCACGCTCTCGCCGAGGACCACCGGGTCGGTGCCCGCCGGGTAGTACTGGCGCATGTCCTTGCCCTGGTACCAGCCGGAGAAGTGGAAGGGCATGAAGGCCACGCCCTTGCCGACGCGGTCCGTCACGAGCGCCTTCACCTTGGTCTGCGTGCCGTCCTCGGGACCCGACACCCAGACCCACTGGCCGTCCTTGATGCCGCGGTCGGCCGCGTCCTTCGTGTTGATCTCGACGAACATCTCCTGCTGGAGCTCGGCGAGCCACGGGTTCGAGCGCGTCTCCTCGCCGCCGCCCTCGTACTCGACGAGCCGGCCCGAGGTCAGGATGATCGGGAAGTTCTTGGCGACCTCCCGGTCCACCGCGGCCTTCTGCACCGAGAAGCCGATGTTGGGCATGCGGAACTGCCGGTCGTCCGGCCGGGTCGGATATTTCGCCACGAGGTCGGGCCGCGGCGTGTAGATCGGCTCGCGGTGCACCGGCACCGGGTCGGGCAGGTTCCAGGCATTCGCCCGGGCCTTGCCGTTGCCGTAGGGCACGACGCCGTGATCGAGGCAGACGCGCTGGATGCCGCCCGACAGGTCGGTCGCCCAGCTCACCGCGTCGATGTTGTTGCCGCCGATCTTGGTGATGATGGCCATCTCCTCGGCCGTCAGGTCCTTGTCCCAGCCGAGCTTCTTGAAGACGCCCATCGTGAACTCGGGATACCCGTCGGTCAGGTCCGAGCCCTTGCTGAAGGAATCCTCGGCGAGCAGCGTCTGGCCGTTGCGCTCCACGCCGAAGCGGGCGCGGAAGCAGCCGCCGCCGTCCTTCACGTGCAGGTTGGTGTTGTAGAGGATGTGGGAGCCGGGGTGGCGGATCTCCGGCTTGCCCCAGCAGGGCCAGGGCAGGCCGTAATAGTCGCCGCCGACCTCCGGATCGTCCTTGGGCGCGCGCAGCGTCACGAGGTCGAACTTGTGCTGGTTCTTCATGTGCGCCTTGAGGCGCTCGGGGCTCTGCCCGCAATAGCCCGTCGACCAGCCGCCGCGGTTGATCTCGCGCAGGACGTCCTCGGCAGACGGAACGCCGTTCTCGACCTTGATGCCCTTGAACATCTTGTCGGCGAAGCCGAGCTTCGTCGCGAGCCGGTAGATGACCTCGTAGTCGGATTTCGACTCGAAGGCCGGCTTGACGATCGTCTCGCCCCACTGGATCGAGCGGTTCGAGGCCGTGCGCGAGCCGTCGCACTCAAGCGTCGTGCAGATGGGCAGCAGGTAGGTGTTGTCCTGCCGCGCATCGAGCGCCGCGAAGGTGGTCGGGTGCGGGTCGGCGACGACGAGCAGCTCGAGCTTGTTCATGCCGGCGATGGCGTCCGGCAGGCGGGTGACGGTGTTGCCGCCGTGGCCGAACACCATCATCGCCTTGATCGGGCTCCTCTGGTCGATCTGGTCGTCGGGCAGGTTCACCGCATCGAACCAGCGCGTCGAGGTGATGCCCGGCGCCTCCATGTTCTCCTTGCGGGTGCGGGCCTTGCGGCCGCCCTTGGCCGGAATCTCATCGAAGCGCGACTGCAGCCACTCGTACTCGACGTCCCAGACGCGGGCCCAGTGCTTCCAGGCGCCCTCGACGAGGCCGTAATAGAGCGGCAGCGTCGTCACATCGAGTCCGAGATCGGTGGCGCCCTGCACGTTGGTGTGGCCGCGGAAGATGTTGGCGCCCGTGCCCGGCTTGCCGACATTGCCGGTGGCGAGGCACAGGATGCAGAAGGCGCGCACGTTCGCGGTGCCGACCGTGTGCTGGGTCGCGCCCATGCACCAGATCAGGGTCGCGGGCTTCTCCTTGGAGAAGATCTCGGCGACGCGGCGGAGCTGCTCGCCCGGCACGCCGGAGACGCGCTCGACCTCGTCCGGCGTCCACTTGGCGACTTCCTTGCGGACGTCGTCCATCGCGTAGACGCGCTGGCGGATGAATTCCTTGTCCTCCCAGCCGTTCTGGAAGATGTGCCAGAGCATGCCCCAGATCACCGGGATGTCGGTGCCGGAGCGGATGCGCACGTACTCGGTGGCGTGCGCGGCGGTGCGGGTGAAGCGCGGATCGATGACGATCATGTTCGCGCGGTTGATCTCCTTGCCCGACAGCACGTGCTGCATGGAGATCGGGTGCGCCTCCGCCGGATTGCCGCCCATGATGATCATGGTCTTGGCATTGCGGATGTCGTTGTAGGAGTTGGTCTGGGCGCCGTAGCCCCAGGTGTTGGCCACGCCCGCCACCGTGGTCGAGTGGCAGATGCGCGCCTGGTGGTCGACCGAGTTCGTGCCCCAGAAGGCGCCGAGCTTGCGGAACAGGTAGGAAGCCTCGTTCGTGAACTTGGCCGAGCCGAGCCAGTAGACGGAATCGGAGCCCGACTTCTCGCGGATGGCCGTGATCTTGTCGCCGATCTCGTCGATCGCCTGCTCCCAGGAGACCTTGGTCCACTGGCCGCCGACGAGCTTCATCGGGTACTTGAGCCGGCGCTCGCCGTGGACGAGCTCGCGGATCGCCGCGCCCTTGGCGCAGTGCGTGCCGCGGTTGATCGGGCTCGCGTAGGACGGCTCCTGGCCGACCCAGACGCCGTTGACCACCTCGGCCGTCACCGTGCAGCCGACCGAGCAGTGGGTGCAGATGTTCTTCTTGATCGTCACCTCGGCCCCGCTCACGGCCGAGCCCGCGGCTTGCGCCCGGCGCACCGCGCCGAGCTGGATCGAGCCCGCGGCGGCGAGGCCGCCCGCCGCGAGGCCGGACTTCCGCAGGAAGGCGCGGCGGTCGAGGACCCCTGCGGCGAGACCGGCGGCGACGGCCTGATGTTTCGTGCGGCTCGCCTCGCCGCTCTTGCGCTTGATCAGCATCGCGATCTCACTTCTTCAGCGTCTCGTAGCCGTTCGTCCGGTAGAAGGCCTTGACGTGGTCGGTCTCCCGATACCGCGCCTTGGTCTCCTCGGACCCTGGATCGTAGGCCTGGGCCTCGTTCGTCGAGATCGGCGACAGCAGGCCCGCCGCCGCGACGGCCGAGCCGCCGCCGAGCGTGCGGAAGAACTGGCGGCGACCGATCTCGCCTTTCTTCTCCTGGGCCATTCTCGTCACTCCCGACTGTCTCTCATCGTCTCATCACTCGCGCAGGCCGGCTCGGTCCCGGCGCGCGCTCAGGCATCCATGGCGAAGGCTTCGGCCTCGATCTCCAGGAAGATCCGGCCGAGCTCGCCCAGAGCCCGGTAGAATTCCGTGTCCGCCTGCTCCGCGAGATCCGCGAAGAGGCGGGGCGCCCACGGCTGCAGGTGGCGCGCGAAGAAACGCGCCTCGGCGCCGGGCTCCGCCTCGACCCGCCCGGAGGCGAGACCCGCCATCACCTCGAGGAGGATCGCGACGTGATCCTCCGGCTCGCTCGTGGACTCGCTCCGCTCGATCCCGAGCGCCGCGAAGTCCTCGCGCACCCGGGCGAGCGGGCGCTCGTTCAGGAAGCCGGTCAGGTAGTAGGAGGCGTAAGGAAGGAGGCGGCCCCGCCCGACCCCGATGAAGGTCTCGAAATGGTCCCGCTCGATCGCCCGCGGATCGGCCTCCCGCGCCGCGGCCCCGAGCCGGCCCAGCGCACGGCCGAGCGTGGTCCCGTCGCCAGAGAGCCCGCCGACCTGCCCCAGCACCCGGGCACAGGGGACGCGGCCGACCAGCGTGGCGAGGAGGTCGTATTGGCGCGAGCGGAGCAGATCGATCTCGTCGACCGTTGCAGCCATGCCGATTCCCCCTTCGGCAACGCCCTGACCCAACGCACCCGACAGCATCTTGCTCCTCAACCCGCAGGCGCTCCCCGCGGACCGAATTCATTGTGCACATTATAAACGCGTTCGAACGGCCCGCAATCTCACTTTTGAGCAGTTCAAATCGGAATCGCACCCCCATGGCGTCGCACCCGCGTGAGAGATTGCGGATTCTGTCTCACAGTCGAGTCTTCGATGGGCTCCGCGGGGGCTTGCGCGTGCTCGGGCAGCAACGTGCGATCGACCGCGTTATCGGATGCAATCGCTGCGGGCGGAGCCGCTTCGCCCTCGGGATCGGGCGCCGAATCATCCATTCCAGGATCGGGCAGCCCGGCCTCGCCGGCCGGCGCCGGTGGCGCGTCGGGCTCGCCATCCGGCCTGTCCCCGAAGATCCGGCCGAGCATGGCCTTCACGTCGTCACTTGGCAGCAGGGGGCCGGTGCCCGGGACGCCGCCCGCGACGTTCCAGTCGTAGGCGTATTCCCGTGCCTCGCTGACGTAGTCGCGGATCGCGGGGTCGAGGGACCACATCCGCCGCAAGGCCGCGTTGCGGAGCAGCGCCGGCACGCCCTTGCGCAGGAACGGCGCGAGGTCCGTGCCGGCCGTCAGCGTGTCGAGCGGGGGCAGCGCGGCGATCTCCTCCTCGGTCAGCGCGGCCTCCTCGGCCGGCGCGGGCGCTGCAGCCGCGTCCGGCGGCGCCCCTTCGGGTCTCGGCACGACGGGCTCGGTGCGCGTCTCCCGCTTGCGACGCGACCAGCGCGCGAGGAAGTCCGCGCCGCTCATTCGGTGCCTCCTCCGCGCTGGCCGCCGACGGCGCCGCGCGCCAGAGCCTCCGGGTCGGCCCGGTCGCGCTTGCGCTTCTCGAAGGTCCGCTCGATGTGGAAGGCCGCCACGAACTCCGCAACGACGGCCTGGATCGCCTCCGGCATCGCCACGGGCTCGACGATCTCGCCGATGCCCTCGGCCATCGCCTCGCCTTCGTAGGGGTCGGCGGTGACCGCGGCGACCTCGTAGGCGTCGCCCGCGACGTGCCGCAGGGCGACCCAGAGCGAGGGCCGCCCGGAGACGAGATTGTCGCGGTAATGCCCGGTCTCGCTGATGTGCAGGCCGACCTCGTGGGCACCCGCATAGAACCTGTCCTCGCCCTCGGCGGAGGCGAGCAGGGTCCAGGGCTCGGTCTCCGGCACGTCCGGCAGGGCGGCGACCGGCACCCACTGATGATCGGCCCAGGGGCTCTTGAGCTTGCGCCGGGCGACGATCACGCCGACGGCGAAACGATCCTTCGGCATCAGGCCTCCTCCCCCATGCCTCAGACGACCGCGCCGGCGAGGGGCAGACCGGCGACCAGATTCTGGGGCTTCAGGGTCACGCGCTTGTCCGGGCTCATGGCGAGCAGAAGATAGATGGGGTGGCCGGCGACGTCCCGCTCCATCCGCGCCGTGTCGGCGATCGTCATGCGGAACAACGCGACGACCCGGGTCAGGGCTTCCGGCTCGACGGCCTCGCCGCGCCAGAGCGCGTTGCCGATCCGGGTCGCCTCCGCGTCGAGGCCGACGAACCAGCGCCAGTCCCGCTCCTCGATCCGGGCGAGCGGCTCGACCTTCGCCTCGAGCGCCAGCAGATGGCGCAGCCACGCCTCGATCGCCCGGGCGAGCCCGTCGCGGCTGCGCGGGTTCTCCGAGATGTTGAGGGCCATGGTGAAGGCGTCGGACCGGCTCCAGTAGGTCCAGGCGTTCTCGTCGGTCATCACGTCGAGCGCGGCCGCCGGCTCGGCGCCGAACATCGCCATCAGCGGCGAGGCCGAGGCGCCGGCCTCCCGCGCCTCGATGATCTCGGCATCGGCCAGCACGGTCGCCTCGCCCGAGAGCGAGACCCGCTGCGGCCGGAAGAAGAGTTCGGCCCCGCGCAGGGTGTAGGGGTCCTCGCAGCCGTCCAGCGCGTTCCTCAGGATGAGGTGGACGAGCTGGTTCAGGAACAGGCCCGGCGTCCCGGCAAGCCCGTTCCGGACAAGGTCGAGATAGGCCGCCTCGATCGAGCGCGCCCTCAGGAGCCTGTCGCGGAAGGCGAGGACCACCTGCCAGTTCTCCACGGCGTCCGCGTCGGCGAGCGAAGCCACCTCCGCGGCCGCCACGGGACGGCGCGGATCGGCGAGGAGGGCGGCGTGCAGCGCCCGCTCCGCCGGGCAGGCCTCCGGCGGCGGCACCAGTTCCGGCCGCGCGAGATAGGCGAGGAGAAGCTCGTCCGTCACGGCGAGGCCGCCGGCCTCCGTGCGGCCGGCGAGATGGTGGCCGCTGGACACCCAGAATTCGGTCATCGCGGATCCGTCCCCATCAGGCGCACGAGGTCGACGCTCTCCTCGGGCTCGTCATCGGCCTCGACGAAGGTGAAGGCGCGCGAATGCGCGTGCAGCCGGTCGGCGCCGGGCACGCCCTCCCGGCGCTGCAGCGTCCGGAAGCGCTCCTTCAGCTCGCCGCCCTCGACGCTGCGGTTGAGCGCGATCACCGTGCCGATGGCGGGCCCGCAGAGGGAGGCCGCCACCGCGATCTCCTCCTCGGCCGCCGCGCGCGCGGCGGCCTCGCTCGGCGCGCCGAGCTTCTCCCGGATGTGGCGCGCGAGGGCGGCGACGGCCGCCTCGCGCTCGGCCTCGCTCGCCTCGCTCACGACGACGAGGGTCGAGAAGCCGAACGAGGCCACGCCGAGAAAGCCGGAGCGGAACGCCGCCCGCTCCTTCGGCGGCAGGGCCTCGGGATCCGCGTCGAAGAACAGGAAGGAGCCGGTGACCGCCCACTCGCCGGGCTCGGCGGGATGCGCGAAGACGAAGGTGTCCGACGGGTCGAGGCGGAGCGTCCGCGGCAGCTTGATCGGGCTCACAGGCGGGGCCTCCCGGTCGCGGGCTCGAGCCAGGTCGGCGTGCGCAGGCCCGCGGCGAGGCCGTCCCGTCGCCAGCCGCCGAGCAAGGCCGGGTCTTCGGTCAGAAGGTCGCCCGCGGGATCGATGCGCTGGTCGGCGCCCGACAGGTTCGGGATCAGTTCCTCGCGGTAGGCGTGCGCGAGCACGCCGAAGCCGCGATCGGACCACGTCTCGAAGGCCCGCATGAGATAGCGCGCGAAGCCCTCGACGAAGACCGCCCGATCCTCGACCTCGAACCCCTCCTCCTCCAGCGAGGTCGTCTCCGGTGTCAGGCCCGGATCGCCCGCGGCGCGCTTCGAGCCGATCAGCATGCAGGAGAAGACGAGCCAGTCCGGGATCGCGTCGTCCGGACAATCCGCCGGCCAGGCGAGGCGCCCGCCGCCGATCCGCGCCTCGTTGAAGAGGATCGCGTCGGGCCACGCGAAGCGCACGGCCCGCTCCGGCGGCGCGTGCGCCCCGACAGCCTCGCCCAGCGCCACCATGCCGGCGAGGAAGGCGCGGCGCGCGCCGGCCAGTGGCTCCTCGGGCGCCAGCACCACGGCGAAGGCCGGGTAATCCCCGTCGAGCGCGTGGACGATGGTGCCGGCGGCCTCGGCGCTCGCGAGCCGGCAGGCCTCGGCGTGGACGCGCTCGGCCGCATCGATGGCGACGTCCGAGAATAGCGGCGGCAGGTCGAGCCCCCTCCCCTGTGACATCGCGGCGTGGTTCGTCATCGTGGCGTCGCGCAAGCCTTGCGCCCATCTGTTCAATCGCAGTTTGGACCTATTCGAGTATAAGAAGCCGCTGCAAGCGCGCGGAGGCCACGGGCCTCCGGATTCGGGGATGACACAGTGTCCGACCGTTCGGTGATCGCCTGTTCCTGCGAGAAGACGATGTCGCTCGATGGGGCTGCGCTCGGCAAGGGCTGCGGCGGCACGCTCGCGACGGCGGATCAGCTCTGCGGGCGCGACCTCGACCGGTATCGGCAGGCCATCGAGGCCGGCGGCCCGGTCACCGTGTCGTGCACGCTCCAGGCGCCGCTCTTCGAGGAGATCGCCGAGGAGTCCGGCGCCGCCGACCGCGTCGCCTTCGCCAACATCCGCGAGATGGCCGGCTGGTCGGCTGAAGGGCCGATCGCCGGCCCGAAGATGGCCGCCCTTCTGGCAGCCGCGGCCGAGCCGCAGCCCGAGGCACCGCTGGTCAGCATGGAGAGCGCGGGCGTCGCCCTCGTCTACGGCCGCGACGAGACGGCGATCGAGGCGGCTCGGCGGCTCGCCGACCACCTCGACATCACCGTGCTCCTGTCCCGGCCGGAATCGGTGGCGCCGCCCCTGCGGGCGGATTTCCCAATCCTTCGCGGCACGATCTCGTCGGCGAAGGGCCACCTCGGCGCCTTCGAGCTGCGGATCGACGATTACGCGCTGCCGGCGCCGTCCTCCCGGGCAGCCCTCGCCTTCGGCGCGGCCCGCAACGGCGCGACCTCGACCTGCGACCTCGTCATCGACCTGACCGGCGGGTTGCCGCTGTTTCCCGCTCACGAGACCCGCAGCGGCTACCTGCGGGCGGACCCGCGCGACCCGAAGGCGGTCGAGGCCCTCCTGTTCGAGGCCTCGCACCTCGTCGGCACCTTCGACAAGGCGCGCTTCATCGACTTCCGGGCCGATCTCTGCGCGCATTCGCGCTCGCGCATCACCGGCTGCACCCGCTGCCTCGAGGTCTGCCCGACCGGGGCCATCAGCCCGAACGGCGACCACGTCGCCATCGACCCCTATATCTGCGCGGGCTGCGGCTCCTGCGCCGCGCTCTGCCCGACAGGCGCGGCCTCCTACGCCCTGCCGCCGGCCGATTCCCTTCTGCGGCGCCTGCGCACCCTGACGAGCGCGTACCGGGCGGCGGGGGGCAGCGAGGCGGTCGTTCTGTTCCACGACGGCGACCATGGCGAGCCTCTGATCCACGCCCTGTCGCGCTACGGGGAGGGCCTGCCCGCCCATGTCCTGCCCGTGCGCGTGAACGAGGTGACGCAGATCGGCCCCGAAGTGTTCGCGGCGCTCTTCGCCTATGGGGCGGTCGGCGCGCGCCTCCTCCTGCGCGCCCGGCCGAAGCACGATATCGCGAGCCTGCACCGCACGCTCGACCTCACGAACAGCGTTCTCCACGCGCTCGGCTACGACCCGGCCGGCGGGGGCCTCGTCTCGACGATCGAGACGGACGATCCGGACACCCTCGGAGAGGCCCTGCGCGCGGTCTCCCTGGGCACGCCCGCGCCGAGGCCAGCGGGCTTCCTGCCGGCCGGCGACAAGCGCGGCGTGCTCCGCACGAGCTTCCGGGAGTTGCAGGTCGCGGCGCCGAGCCCCGTCGACGCGGTGCCGCTCGCGGCCGGTGCGCCCTTCGGCGGGCTCGCGTTCCGCACGGAGGCCTGCACGCTCTGCCTCGCCTGCGTCGGCGCCTGCCCGACGAGTGCTCTCTCGGACAGCGCGGACCGGCCCCTGCTCGCCTTCGAGGAGAGCCTCTGCGTGCAGTGCGGCCTCTGCGCCGCGACCTGCCCGGAGGACGTGATCACGCTCCAGCCCCGGATCGATTTCGCGGCCTGGGCCGAGCCGCGCCGGATCGTGAAGCAGGAGGAGCCCTTCGACTGCATCACCTGCGGCAAGGGCTTCGGCACGCGCAGCACCATCGAGCGGGTGATCGAGAAGCTGCGCGGCAGCCACTGGATGTTCGCCGGGCCCGCCGGCGAGGCCCGGGTCCGCTCGCTGATGATGTGCGAGGATTGCCGCGTGGAGGCCGCGCTCAACGAGGGCTTCGACCCGCATGCCGGGCCCGAGCGCGCCCCGACGCGGACCAGCGAGGATTACCTGCGCGAGCGCGCGGCGCGGGACGGGCAGCCGGTCTAAGGCAGGTCGGCGCCTCAGGGCGCCGCGGTGGCCCGCTCCAGGAAGCGGACCAGCGCCTCTCGGTCGGCCGCGCTGTTGACCGTCTGCTCGGGCATCTTCGTCCCCGGCGTAAAGCGGGCGGGGCCGATCTCGAAGAGCCGCGCGATGGTCTCCGCATTCCAGACGATGTCGAGCTTCTTGAGCGGTTCGGAGAAATTGTAGCCCGCCGCGGTGGCGATGCGCCGGCCGAACACGCCGCTCAGGGTCGGCCCGGCGCGGTTGCCCCCGTCCGGCGTCAGGCTGTGGCAGGCGGCGCAGGCGCGGAACACCTCGGCGCCCCGGTCCCCGGCAAAGGCCGCGAGGTCGTCGTGCGGCCGGGCCATCGCCAAGCCCCCGATCGGCTCGCCGGTCCGCATGTCCCAGCGCCGGATCAGCCGGTCGCCGCCCCCGGTGACGAGTTCGGCATCGGAGCGGAAGGCGAGCGACCAGACCGGCAGGCCGGGCCCCACGAGGTTGAACAGGGGTCTTGCCGCCCGGCGGTCGATCACGGCCACAGCCCCCACGACCGTCGCCGCCGCGATGCGGCCGCCGTCCGGCGAGAGCGCCAGCGCGATGACCGGGCTCGGGCCGATCTCGACCGTGGCGCGCTCCGCCCCGTCCGCCGAGAACAGCCGGACCGTGCTGTCGGCGCCGCCCGCCGCGATCTCCCCGTCGGGCGCGACGACGAGCGCGTTGAGGGGCGTCGGCACGGTGACGATGCGGGGCGGGTCCGAGCCCTCGATCGGCCAGATCCGCAGGGTGGCGTCGTAGCCGGCCGTGGCGAGGCGGCCGTCCTTCGTGAAGGCGACGCCGTTGACGTTGCCCTTGTGGCCCTCGAAGACCTGGGCCGTCCCGCCGCCGAGCGGGCGCAGGCGCGCGGTGCCGTCCCACGAGGCGGAGGCGAGCCGGGTCCCGTCCGGCGAGACGGCGAGCCCGACGACGGGGCCTTGGTGTTCAGCGAAGATCGCGGCGGGTTGGGCCGCTCCGGGCTGCCAGAGGGCGATCGTCCCATCCTCGCCGCCGGTGACGAGACGGCCGTCCGCGAGGGCGAGCACCGCGTTCACCGCACCCTCGTGGAAGCGCATCACCTGCCGCGCCGTGCCCTCCTCGATCGCCCACAGGATCGCGGATTGGTCGAAGCTGCCGGACACCGCGACGCGCCCGTCCTGCGAGACCGCGAGTGCGCGGACCGGGCCGCCGTGCCCGCGCAGCTGCGCCTGGGCGGGCGCTCCGGTGAGGAGCGCGAGAGCGAGGAGGGCTGCGACGCGTCTCACGGTTCCTTCGCGGCGGCTGGCAACGGGGACGGGCGACCATAGACGCGGCCATTCCGGCTGTCTCCCGTGCCGGATCGGCGCAGGGCCTTGATCACGGCGCCGCGATCGGCGACGTGAGGGACCCACAGCCGCAGCCGGGAACAGGACCATGCGCGGGTCGCATCGCGGGGCGGGCGAGTTCGATCGCTCGGGCCGGCCATGACGGAGCGAACGGCCTCCTCGGCCCTGATGCCGCTGTCCGAGGCACTGGGAATCCTGCTGCGCGGCGTCGAGCCGGTCGCGTCGACGACGCTTCCCCTGGCGGACGCGGTCGGCCGCGTCGCCGCCGAGGACGTTCCAGCCGCAGCCGACCGCCCGGCGCGGCGCACCGCTCTGCGCGACGGATGGGCCGTGCGAGCCGACGACGCGGTCGGCGCCTCGGCCTACGCGCCGGTCGCCCTCGCTGCGCCCCCGTCCTGGGTCGAGGCCGGCGAGACCCTGCCGGACGGGACCGACACGGTGCTGCCGCCCGAGGCGATCGAGGCTTCGGGACCCATCGCCGAGATCGTCGCGGACGCGCCGGCCGGTGCGGGGACGCGGCTCGCGGCCGGCGACCTTGCGGCCGGCAGCCTGATCCTCGCGGCCGGCCAACGCATCCGCCCGGTCCACGCGCTGGCAAAGCCCGCCTCCGACCCCGTGAGGGTTCGGCTGCCGCGCGTGGCGATCGTGCTCGCGAGGTCGGGCGCCGAGGCCCGCGCGGCGACGCTCCGCAGCCTCGTCGAGCGGGCCGGCGCCGCCGTGTCGGGGATCGTCGCTCCTGCACGAGGACCCGCGGCTCTCGCCGCCGCGCTGGTGGCGGAGACGGCCGATCTCTGCCTCGTCGTCGGCGGCACCGGCTTCGGCCGGGAGGATCACGCCGCGGCCTCGCTCGCACGGGCGGGCCGCCTTGCCGCGCACGGGCTCGCGCTCCGCCCCGGCGAGAGCGCGGGCTTCGGCCGCGCGGAGGGGCGGCCCGTCCTGCTCCTGCCCGGTGCGCCCGAGGCGATGCTCGCTGCCTTCCTCGTCCTCGCACGCCCGCTCCTGCGCGCCCTCGCCGGCGCGGCGCCCGAGGCTGCGCGCGCCGCGCCTCTCCTGCGCAAGGTCTCCTCCGCGATCGGGCTCTCCGAGATCGTGTTCGTCGCCGAGGGGGCGGGCGGGGTCGATCCGCTCGGCTCGGCCGAGCTTGCCCTGCACCGCCTTCTCCTGGCACGAGGCGCGATCCTGGTCCCGCCCGAGCGGGAGGGCTATCCGGAGGGGACCTCCGTCGAGATCATGCCGCTGTGAGTGACGCGCCGCAGAGCGAGACCCGAGCCGCGTTCCTGGAGCGCCTGTCCCAGGTCGCGCGCCAGGAGCAGTTCCTCAGCGTGCTGTCCCGGGAGGAGGCGGTCGCCCGGTTCCGCGCGGCCGTGCCCCACGCCGCCCTCCCGGCCGAGCGCGTGCCGCTCGCCGAAGCCCTCGGGCGTGTGCTTGCCGAGGACGTCGCCTCCCCGATCGATGTGCCGCCCTTCGATCGCTCCCTCGTCGACGGCTTCGCCGTGCGCGCCGCCGATACCGAGGCGGCGCGGGACGGGAGCCCGGTGCGGCTGCGCCTCAATGCCGAGATCCTGGCCTGCGGCACCGCGCCGAACCTCGCCGTCGCGGCCGGCACGGCAACGCCGATCGCCACCGGCGGCGTCATCCCGCGCGGGGCGGACGCGATCCTGATGGTCGAGACGACGGAGTTCGTCGAGGCCGCGGATGGCCCGTCCATCGAGATCGCCAGGGCCTCGGCCCCCGGCCAATTCGTCGGCTATGCCGGCGCCGACATGGCTCTGGGCGAGACCGTGCTGCGCCGGGGCGTCTCCATGACCGCGCGCGAGATCGGCATGCTCGCCGCCTGCGGGCTCGATCGCGTGCCCGTGGTGCGGCGCCCGCGCGTCGCCGTGCTGTCCACCGGGGACGAGCTGGTGGCGCCCGGCGAGCCCCTGAGACCGGCCGCGATCTACGATTCGAACGGGGCCATCGTCGCGGCCTCCGTGACCGAGAATGGCGGCCT
The DNA here is from genome assembly GCF_004348265.1 of Methylobacterium segetis. Classification (GTDB taxonomy): domain Bacteria; phylum Pseudomonadota; class Alphaproteobacteria; order Rhizobiales; family Beijerinckiaceae; genus Methylobacterium; species Methylobacterium segetis. The sequence goes on along the minus strand of NZ_SMNT01000046.1, from coordinate 9,689 downwards.
CCCGATGGCGGGCGGCATCGTGCCGGACGACGAGGCGCAGCTCGCGGACGCGATCCGGCGGAGCCTCGATGAGGCCGACCTCGTCGTCCTCTCCGGCGGTACCTCCAAGGGCGCGGGCGACGTCTCGCACCGCATCCTCTCGCGCCTCGGCGAACCCGGCATCCTCGTCCACGGCGTCGCGCTGAAGCCGGGCAAGCCGCTCTGCCTCGCGGCAATCGGCACCAAGGCGATCGTGGTGCTGCCGGGCTTCCCCACCTCCGCGATGTTCACCTTCCACGAATTCGTGGTGCCGCTGGTGCGCGCGCTCGCCGGCTTGGCGCCGCGCGAGGAGGCGAGCGTCTCGGCCCGCGTCCCGCAGCGCGTCCCGTCCGAGCTCGGCCGCATGGAATTCGTGATGGCCTCGCTGGCGCGGGCCGGGGATGGGTTGGTCGCGCTGCCCCTGCCGAAGGGGTCGGGCTCGGTCACCGCCTTCTCGCAGGCCGACGGGTTCTTCCCCGTCGCGGCGAACCGCGCCGGGCTCGAGTCGGGCGAGGCCGTGACCGTGACCCGCCTCGGCGCGGGCGTGAAGCCGCCGGACCTCACCATCGTCGGCAGCCACTGCCTCGGGCTCGACCGCGTCGTCGGCCTCCTCGCGGAGCGGGGCTATCGCGCCCGGACGATCTGGGTCGGCTCGGCCGGAGGGCTCGCGGCTCTGAAGCGGGGCGAGTGCGACCTCGCCGCGCTGCACCTCCTCGATCCCGCGAGCGGCCGCTACAACGCGCCCTTCCTCGCGCCCGGCATGAGCCTCGCGCCGGGCTGGCGGCGGATGCAGGGGGTCTTGTTCCGCGAGGGCGATCCCCGCTTCGCCGGGCTTTCCGCCGAGGTCGCCGTGGCGGCCCTTGCCGAGGACGCCGACGCCGTGATGGTCAACCGCAACACCGGCTCGGGCACGCGCCTCTTGATCGACGGCCTCCTGAAAGGCGCCCGCCCGGCGGGCTACTGGAACCAGCCCCGCTCGCACAACGCCGTCGCGGCGGCGGTGGCGCAGGGCCGGGCCGATTGGGGGGTGGCGATCGAGGGCGTGGCGCGCGCCTACGGCCTCGGCTTCCGGCCCGTGACCGAGGAGCATTACGACCTCGCCTACCGGACGGACCGGGCCGCCGAGCCTGCGCTGGCGGCCTTCCTCGCCCTCCTTGCCGAGCCCGAGACGGGCGCGGCCCTGCGCGATCTCGGCTTCGCGACGGACGGGAGCGCGTGATGGCGGAGCGGGACATGCGCGTGATCGGGCTCGCCGGCTGGAGCGGGGCCGGCAAGACGACGCTCCTGACGAAGCTGATCCCGACCCTGACCGGCCGGGGCCTGCGCGTCGCGACCCTGAAGCACGCCCACCACGCCTTCGAGATCGACCGGCCGGGCAAGGATTCCTTCGTTCACCGCGAGGTCGGGGCGAGCGAGGTCATCATCGCCTCGTCCCGGCGCTGGGCGCAGATCCACGAGCTCGGCGACGCGCCCGAGGCGAGCCTCGCCGCCCTGCTGCGGCGCCTCAGCCCCTGCGACATCGTGCTGGTGGAGGGCTTCAAGCGCGAGAGCCACCCGAAGCTCGAGATCTTCCGGGCGGCGAACGGGCGGGCGCCCCTGCACCCTGGCGATACCCGCATCGTCGCGGTCGCGAGCGACGGACCCTTCCCCGATGCGGGGCGGCCCGTTGCCCGGCTCGACGATGTCGAGGCCATCGCCGACCTCGTCCTGCGGCTGGCGGAGCCGATCGGCAGCGTCCTGGAAAGGCTGGACTCCCATGGCGCAGCTGACTGACGATTGCTTCGCCTTCGGCGGCCCGCTCATGACGATCGAGGACGCCGTCGCCCTCATCGGTGAGCGCCTTCCCGCGATCGAGGCGTCCGAGACGATCCCCCTCGGCCTCGCCGACGGGCGCATCGCCGCCGGGGACGTCACGGCGCGGATCGACCTGCCGCCCTTCCGGAACTCGGCGGTGGACGGCTACGCCGTGCGCTACGACGATCTCGCCCCGGACGGCGAGACGCAACTCCCCTTGCGCGGGCGCCTCGCGGCCGGCGCGTCCGCCGAGGCCGTCAGCGCCGCGGGCGCTGCCGTCCGCATCTTCACGGGGGCGCCGATGCCGGCCGACGCCGACACCGTGTTCATGCAGGAGGATGTCCGGCTCGAGGGGGATGGCGTCGTGCTGCCGGCGGGCCTGAAGCGGGGCGCCAACAGCCGGCCGGCCGGCGAGGATCTGGCCCGGGGTGCCGTCGCGATTCCCGCGGGCAGGCGCCTGACGCCACAGGATCTGGCGCTCGCCGCCGCGACCGGCCATGCCGGGATCCGGGTGCGGCGCCGCCTGAAGGTCGCGCTGTTCTCGACCGGCAACGAGCTGATCGCCCCGGGCGAGGCCCTGGGACCCGGCGCGATCCACGATTCGAACCGGGTCATGCTGGCCGCCCTGCTGACGCGCCTCGGGGTCGAGGTCGATGATCTCGGGATCCTCCGCGACGAGGGCGGGACGTTGATCGCGAACATCGCGCGGGCGGCCGCGGATCACGATCTCATCCTCACCTCGGGCGGCGTCTCGACGGGCGATGAGGACCATGTGAAGGCCGCCGTCGAGGCGGCGGGACGCCTCGTCTTCTGGCGCCTCGCGATCAAGCCGGGCCGGCCCGTGGCGATGGGCGTCGTCGGCGGGACGCCGTTCGTGGGGCTGCCCGGCAACCCGGTCGCCGTCTACGTGACGCTCCTGTTCGTGGTCCGCCCCCTCCTCGCCCGGCTCGGCGGCGCCACCTACGAGCGCCCCCTCGGCCTGCCCGTGCGGGCCGCCTTCGCCTACCGCAAGAAGACGGGCCGGCGGGACTTCGTGCGGGTCAACCTGCGCCGCGCGGCCGATGGGACGGTCGAGGCCGTGAAGTTTCCCCGCGAGGGGGCGGGCGTGATCACCTCGCTGACGGGAAGCGACGGCCTGGCCGAACTCGCGGACGACGCGCGGGGCGTCGCGGAGGGCGACACGATCCTGTTCCACCCGCACGCCGCGCTGCTGTGAGACCGGCCGCGCCCTGATGGCTCAGGCCGGCCCGTAGCCGAGCTCGTCCCCGGCCCGCTCCCGGACCGCCTCGACGAGGGGCGCGAGCGCCGGGTGCTCGAAGCCCGCGCGGGTCGCCAGGAAATACGTCTCCTCGCCGAGCGGCAGGAAGCCGAGGCCGAAGCGGGCGGCGACGGCGCGGGTGCCCATGCCGACATCGGCCGCGCCCGAGGCGATGATCGCGGCGACCGCCTGATGGGTGAATTCCTCCGTCTCGATGCCCCGGATCGCCTCGGCGGGGACAGCCGCCTCGCGGCAGAGCCGCTCGAACCAGAGCCGCGTGCCGGCCCCCCGCTGCCGGTTGACGAAGCGCGCGCCCGTGGCCGCGATGTCGGCGATCCCGGACAGGCCGAGCGGGTTGCCGCGCGCGAGCATCAGCCCCTGCTCGCGCAGGAAGAGGGGCACGATCCTGCGGTCCGGGTCCGCGAAGAGGGCCGCGAAGGGCGAATCCGGACGGGCCTCGCGGGCGCCGAAATGGAAGCCCGCCGCGTCGACGCTGCCGGCCGCGAGCTTCGCCAGGGCCTCGGCGCTGCCCGCGACCGAGGTCTCGATGTCGGGGCGGCCGGCGAGCACGCCCGTGAGGAGCGTGTCGTGGCTCGCGGCGAGGCGCAGGGGCGCGGCGAGCGGGGCGGCGAGCGCGCCGAGCCGCCGGTCGAGGCGCAGCCGGGCCTCCTCGAGCGCCGCCTCGGTCTCGGCGTAGGCGTCGGCGAGCGCGGCGAGGAGCGCGCTGCCGAACGGGGTGAGCAGCGAGCCGTGCCCCTTCGTCTTCACCGCCACGGCCTGCCCGCACGCCGCCTCGATGGTCCCGATCCGTCCCCAGGCGCAGCGATAGGAGATCCCGAGGCGGCGGGCCGCCCCCTGCAGAGACTTCTCCCCGGCGAGCGCGTCGAGCAGCCGAAAGGCTGCCTCCAGCGGGACCGTGCCGTGACCCAGCCCGATCGTCCCGGCGAGATGCAGGGCGGCCGACATATGCAAGCGCTTTCCTATTGAATTCGCGGCGCCACCGTTAGCATGAGGAGGGGAAGCGCGCAGCATCGACGATGTACGAGACCCTGACCGACACCTTCTCGCGTCTCGCGAGCCTCGACCGGGAGGTCGTGGCCATCGCTTGGCTGTCGCTGCGGGTGAGCGTCTCGGCGGTGCTGATCGGCTGCGCGGTCGGCATCCCGCTCGGCGCCCTCGTCGCCGTCGCGCATTTCCCGGGACGCCAGGGCGTCGTCGGCCTGATGAACGCGTCGATGGGCCTGCCGCCGGTCATCGTCGGGCTCGTGATCTACCTGCTGCTCTCGCGCTCCGGCCCCTTCGGGCCCTTCGGGCTGCTGTTCACCCCCGCCGCGATGGTGGCCGCCCAGAGCGTGCTGGTGACGCCGCTCATCGCCGCCCTCACCCGGCAGATCGTCGCCGACGCGGAGGCGCATCTCGGCGAGCAGTTGCGCTCGCTCCGCCTCTCCGCGTGGCGCAGGGCGGGCATCCTGATCTTCGACGTGCGCTTCTCGCTGCTGACGGCGGTGCTCGCCGCCTTCGGGCGGGCGATCTCCGAGATCGGGGCCGTGCTCGTCGTCGGCGGCAACATCGACGGCTTCACCCGGACCATGACGACGGCGATCTCGCTGGAGACCCAGAAGGGCGACCTCGCGCTCGCGCTCGCCCTCGGCCTCGTCCTGATGGCCCTCGTCGTCGCCGTGAACGCGGCGGCCTCCCTCCTGCGGAGCTACGCGGCGAGGGCCTACGGATGAGGGTGTCCGTTCCGATCCGCCTCGACGGGCTCGTCTACCGCGTCGGCGGTCGGACCATCCTCGATTGCCTCGACGCGACGATCGGGGGCGCCGGCATCACCGCCGTGATCGGGCCGAACGGCGCCGGCAAGAGCGTGACGCTGCGCCTGATCGACGGCCTGCTGGCGCCGAGCGCGGGCACGATCCGCATCGGGGCGGACGGTTCGGCGCGGCGCGCCTTCGTCTTCCAGCGCCCGGCCCTGGTGCGCGCGAGCCTGGCCCGCAACATCGGCCTCGCCCTCGACCCGCTGGGCCTCGGCCGGGCGGCGCGGGCGGCGCGCATCGAGGCGGCGCTGGCCCGGGTCGGCCTGCAGGGGCGCGCCGGCGACCCGGCGACGAAGCTGTCCGGTGGCGAGCAGCAGCGCCTCGCCCTCGCCCGTGCCTGGGCGACGCAGCCGCAACTCCTCCTCCTCGACGAGCCCACGGCGAGCCTCGACCCGGCGGCGACCGAGACGATCGAGGCGCTCGTCTCCGAGATGGCCCGAGGCGGCACCAAGGTCGTCCTCGTCTCGCACAATCTCGGGCAGGTCGCGCGGCTCGCCGACGACGTGCTCGTCCTCGCCGCGGGCCGTGCCGTCGAGCACGGGCCGACCCGCCAGGTCCTCTTCTCGCCCCGCACCGCGGAAGCCCGCGCCTACCTCAAGGGAGAACTTCCATGGACATCCTTCGCCGCAGCCTCCTGAGCCTCGGCCTCGCCGCCCTCCTCGCCGGGCCGGGACTTGCCGGGCCGGCATGGGCCGAGCCGCAGACGATCACCGTCGCCTCGACCACGTCGACCGAGCAGTCGGGCCTGTTCAAGCACCTGCTGCCGCGCTTCACCGAGAAGACGGGCATCGGGGTCAAGGTCGTGGCTTTGGGCACCGGACAGGCCCTCGACGTGGGCCGCCGCGGCGACGCGGACGTCGTGTTCGTCCACGACAGGGCGGCGGAGGAGAAGTTCGTCGCGGAGGGCTTCGGCACGAAGCGGCACGCCGTGATGTACAACGACTTCGTCGTCGCCGGGCCGAAGGCGGATCCGGCCGGCGCCAGGGGCGGCGACGTGACCGCTTCCTTCGCCCGGATCGCCGCCGTCAAGGCGCCGTTCGTCTCGCGCGGCGACCGCTCCGGCACCCACGCGGCGGAACTCCGCTACTGGAAGGAGGCCGGCCTCGATCTCGGCGCCGTCAGAGGCGAGTGGTACAAGGATGTCGGCCAGGGCATGGGCCCGGCGCTCAACACCGCCTCGGCCGCGAACGCCTACATCCTCGCCGACCGTGGCACGTGGCTCTCGTTCAGGAATCGCGGCGACCTCGCGATCCTGGTCCAGGGCGACAAGCGCCTGTTCAACCAGTACGGCGTGTTGCTGGTGAACCCCGAGAAGCATCCGCAGGTGAAGGCCAAGGAGGGGCAGGCCTTCGTCGACTGGTTGATCGCCCCGGACGGGCAGCGCGCCATCGCCGATTACAAGATCGAGGGCGAGCAGCTGTTCTTCCCCACTGCCGAGGCCGGCAAATCGTGATCGGCCGGGGCCTGGCCTGATCCCTGCGACGGCCTCCCGCGTCTGCTAGGCTCCGCGCCTGTCCCAGACCCGAACGGGAGGACCCGATGGAGACCGAAGCGGCGCAGAGCGCGCAGACGCCCGACATGCCGGACAACCTCGCCGTCTCGACGGTGCGCACCGTCGAGATGGAAGGGTCGCGGACCCGCTCTGAGCACGATCTCCTCGGCTACGCCGATGTGCCGGCGGACGCGCTCTGGGGCATCCACACCAAGCGCGCGGTGGCGAATTTCCCGATCACCGGCGTGCCGGTCGGGCATTTTCCCGAACTCGTCCGGGCGCTCGCGCTGGTGAAGCAGGCCGCCGCCCGGGCGAACCGGCGGCTCGGCTACCTGCCGCCGGAGAAGGCCGACGCGATCGAGCGCGCCTGCACCCTCGTCGCGACCGACAAGAGCTACGCCGAATCCTTCGTGGTCGACGCCATCCAGGGCGGTGCGGGCACCTCGACCAACATGAACGCGAACGAGGTGATCGCGAACGTGGCCCTCCGGCTGATGGGCCGCCCCCTCGGCGACTACGCGGCGCTCCACCCGAACGACGACGTCAACATGGCGCAGTCGACAAACGACGCCTACCCGACCGCGCTCCGCCTCGCCGTGATCTTCGCCACCGCGCCGCTGGTGCGCGCCCTCGACGACCTCGCCTATGCCTGCAAGGGCAAGGCGGTCGAGTTCGCCGACGTGCTCAAGATGGGCCGCACGCAACTGCAGGACGCCGTGCCGATGACGCTCGGCCAGGAATTCGACAGCTTCCACACCACGATCAAGGAGGATGTGGCGCGCATCACCGAGATCGTCGGGCTCTTCCGCGAGGTCAATCTCGGCGCGACCGCCATCGGCACGGGCATTAACGCCGATCCGCGCTACGCGGCGCTCGCCGTCGAGGAATTGTCGCGCGCCTCCGGCCAGCCCATGATCCTCGCCTCGAACCTGATCGAGGCGACCTCGGATCTCGGCGCCTTCGTGCTGTTCTCGGGCGTGCTGAAGCGCGTCGCCGTGAAGCTCTCGAAGCTCTGCAACGACCTGCGCCTGCTCTCCTCGGGGCCGCGCACGGGACTGGGCGAGATCCGGCTGCCGCCCGTCCAGGCTGGCTCCTCGATCATGCCCGGCAAGGTCAACCCGGTGATCCCCGAGGTGGTCAACCAAGTGGCCTTCCTCGTGATCGGCCAGGACCTCACCGTGACCCTCTGCGCCGAGGGCGGCCAACTCCAGCTCAACGCCTTCGAGCCGACCATCGGCTATTGCGTGCTCTCCTCGATCCGGATGCTGACCTCGGGCGTCGAGACCCTGACGCGGCGCTGCGTCGAGGGCATCGAGGCCGACCGCGAGCGCTGCAGGAGCCTCGTCCACGGCAGCATCGGCCTCGTCACGGCGCTGGTGCCGGCGCTCGGCTACGAGAATTGCTCGCGGGTGGCGCAGCGCGCGCTCGCCGAGAATCGCCCCGTCGCCGACCTTGTGCTGGAGGAAGGGCTCCTCACGGAGGAGCAGCTTCACGAATTGCTGGAGCTCGAGGCGATGACGCGGCCCTCGCGGGGCCGCAAGATCACGAAGCCGGTCTAGGAGGCGCCCGCCCCTCTCCCGGACGGGAGAGGGAGCCTGTTGCGCCCTTCAGTTGCCCGCGCTGCGGAACGTGTCGCAGGCCTTGGTCTGCCCGGTCTTGTAGCCCGTCATGAACCAGCGCATGCGCTGCTCGGACGAGCCGTGCGTGAAGGAATCGGGCACCGCGTAGCCCTGGCTGCGCTCCTGCAGCTTGTCGTCGCCGATCGCGCTCGCCGCCCGCAGGGCCTCCTCGATGTCGCCCTGCTCCAGGGCGTTGAAGCGGTCGTCCGAGTTCTTGGCCCAGACGCCGGCGAGGCAATCGGCCATCAGCTCGACGCGCACCGAGAGGTGGTTCGACTCGACCTTGCCCGAGGCCTGCTGGCGGGCCTGCACCTTGCCGAGGATGCCGAGCACGTCCTGCACGTGATGGCCGACCTCGTGGGCGATCACGTAGGCGTAGGCGAAGTCGCCCTTCACGCCGAACTTCTGGCCCATCTCCTGGAAGAAGGACGTGTCGAGATAGACCTTCTTGTCGAGGGGGCAGTAGAACGGGCCCATCGCCGACTGGGCCGAGCCGCAGCCGCTGCGGGTGCCGCCCTTGTAGAGGACGAGCCGCGTCGGCGGGTAGGATTTCCCGGTCTGGTTCGGCAGCACCGTGCTCCAGACGTCCTCGGTGTTGCCGAGGATCTTGGCCGCGAACTGGCCGCTCTGGTCGGCGGGCGGCGTGCGGCGGCGCTGCTGCGTCTGCGGGTCGGTCTGCTCCTGGGGCTCGCGCCCGCGGGTCATCTGCTCGGCGCCGCCGATCAGGATCGCCGGGTTGATGCCGGTGACCCAGCCGATGATCATCAGGACGACGATCGTGCCGATGCCGAGGCCGCCGGCCCCGCCACCCGGGACTCCGAAACCACCGCCGCCGCCGCCTTCGCCGCGCCGGTCCTCGACGTTGTCGGAACTGCGGAAATCTTCCCAGCGCATGGCCGCACCACCCGTTACAGGTCACCCGCCGGCAACCGCCCATTCAATGGCCGCACCGGAGCTACGGTTCCGCTTGGGCCGGCGGCGCGTCTTGAGGCAAGGGCGCGTCCGATTCAAGCCTTGCCGTCGAGGGCCGCGCGCACCAGCCGGAAGTCGCGCCACGCGAGCCGCTTCTGGACGGGCTGGCGCAGCAGGTAGGCGGGGTGCAGCGTCGCCAGTGCCCGGATCTCCCGGTCTCCGACGCGATAGGGGTAGAAGCGGCCGCGCGCCTTCAGGATGCCGTCCTTCGTGCCCGTCAGGGTCTGCGTCGACGGGCTGCCGAGGCAGACGATCAGGTCCGGGTCGGCGAGCTCGATCTGCCGCTCGATGAAGGGCTTGCAGACCGAGACCTCCTGGGGCGTCGGGTTGCGGTTTCCGGGCGGGCGCCAGGGCACGATGTTGGCGATGTAGGCCGAGGTCCGGTCGAGGCCGATCGCCGCCATCATCCGGTCGAGGAGCTGGCCCGAGCGGCCCATGAAGGGCTTGCCGACGCGGTCCTCGTCGGCGCCGGGCGCCTCGCCGACGAACATCACCCGCGCGGCCGGGTTGCCGTCGGCGAAGACGAGGTTCTTGGCCGTGAACTTGAGCGGGCAGCCGTCGAAGCCGGCGAGCAGGGCTTCCAGCTCCTCCAGCGTCTTCGTCTCGGCGGCCCGTGCGCGGGCATCGCCCGCCGCCTCGCCCGGCTTGGCCGCCGCCGATTGCCCGAAGGTGCGCTGCGGCGCCGGCCGCTCGGGCGGCCGTGCGGGCTCCGCGCGCGC
>NZ_SMNT01000045.1 GCF_004348265.1 Methylobacterium segetis | reverse complement strand
ACGTTGAATCGTTCGATTTGCGTTTCGCAAACCTATCAAATGACGACCTCGGATCCTCGCGCAGGATGGCGGCTTCAGCTGCGCCGGGGCCTCGGCCCGCCCCGGCGCTCGTCACGCGGCGTCCGCGCTCAGGCGGCCGCGGCCTTGCGTCGGCCCCGCGCCCTCGGGGCCGGCATCTCGGCCGGGGCCTCCGGCTGCTGGACCTCGGCGGCGGGACGGCGCTGCTGGCCGAGACCGAGACTCTTGGCGAGTTGCGAGCGCTGGGCCGAGTAATTGGCCGCTGTCGACGGGTAATCGTTGGGCAGGCCGTAGCGCTGGCGATAGGCGTGGATGTCCAGCCCGTGGGTCGAGAGATGGCGCTTGAGCGTCTTGTAGGGCTTGCCGTCGATGAACGAGATCAGCGCGTCCGGCGTGATCGACTTGCGGACCTGAGCCGGCGTCGGCTTCTCGACCGTCTCCGCTGGCGGAGCTTCCGGCTGGGCCAAGCCGGAGAGGGAGGCGTGAACCGCGTGGATCAGCGCCGGGATGTCAGTGGCGGCCACATGATTGCGCGCGACGTATGCCGAAACGACTTGAGCAGACAGTTCGATAAACTGGTCGTGCGCACGCGAAGACGTTTCTTCTGGTTCCATCGGCATCTCCTTAATCGCCTACGTACTTCGCCGCAAACACAACGGAATGCAAGCGTAAGTCGCTGGTCGATGCACAGGCATTTCTGCTTGTGCGGTGAGAAAAGCCTTAGGGGTAACCAGCTGTACGTTGAATCGTTCGATTTGCGTTTCGCAAACCTATCAAATGACGACCTCGGATCCTCGCGCAGGATGGCGGCTTCAGCTGCGCCGGGGCCTCGGCCCGCCCCGGCGCTCGTCACGCGGCGTCCGCGCTCAGGCGGCCGCGGCCTTGCGTCGGCCCCGCGCCCTCGGGGCCGGCATCTCGGCCGGGGCCTCCGGCTGCTGGACCTCGGCGGCGGGACGGCGCTGCTGGCCGAGACCGAGACTCTTGGCGAGTTGCGAGCGCTGGGCCGAGTAATTGGCCGCTGTCGACGGGTAATCGTTGGGCAGGCCGTAGCGCTGGCGATAGGCGTGGATGTCCAGCCCGTGGGTCGAGAGATGGCGCTTGAGCGTCTTGTAGGGCTTGCCGTCGATGAACGAGATCAGCGCGTCCGGCGTGATCGACTTGCGGACCTGCGCCGGCGTCGGCCGCGACGCGGATTCCGCCTCGGCTTCGGCGCTCGCGGCTGTCAGCCCGCTCAGCGCCGCGTGGACGCTCGAAATCAGCGCGGGCAGATCCGTGAGGGGAAGCGAATTGCTGGATACGTAGGCCGCCACGATGTCGGCCGCCAGTTCCGTGTAATCTTTCCGAAGAGCCTCGGTACTATCCGCCATGAGTCCGGTCCTTGTTCGCGGTAACGGACTGCTCAAGTCGATATCGGCCGCGAAAAAGCAATCGGTATTGCCGCGCTGTTCACAGCTCACGGTCAATGTGAGGCGGATTTTTTCAATCGAGCCTTCAGGGCAGGAACAGTTCCGCTGGACCGGATCATCAACTCCGCCGCGGATTCAGCCCGCCGGCCGCAGGGCCTCGAGGATCCGGCGGGCGATGCCGGGATAGTCGCCGTCGAAATGGTGGCCGCCCTCCAGGCGGATCGTGCGGATGCCGGCGAGGCTCGGGTCGGTGCAGGCAGGCTCCTTCTCGGCCGAGCCGTAGATGCAGAGCACCCTGGCCGCGGGCAGCGCCGCGATCTGCGGCACCACCGCGTGGGCGCCCCCGAGACCGAGGAAGCCCTTCACGGACACGCTGAAGCCGGTGCTGCGGCCCGGACCCAGGAGGGCGACGAGGCCGATCCGATCCGTGAGGCTCGCGGGCAGGTACGGCCAGGCGAAGGGAAAGACGTCGGCGCCGAAGGAGTAGCCGAGGACGAGGATGGGCAACCGCCCGTCGGGATCGGCGGCCTTGAGCGCCGATACGGTGTCGGCCGCCACCGTCTGCGGGGCCTTCTCCGACCAGAAATAGCGCAGGGCGTCGACGCCGATGACGTGCACGCCCTCGCGTGCCAACCGGTCACCGATCGTCTTGTCGATGTCGCGCCAGCCTCCGTCGCCGGAATAGAAGATGGCGAGCGCCCTCGCCGGCCCGACGGCGGGATGCTCCACGATGGGGAGCTGGCCGGTGCCGGCATCCCGCGCGGCGAGGGTGACCGCGGCCTCGGCCGCCTCCGCGATGCGGGCCTCGGGCTCCGGGCGCAGGCGTGTCTCGGGCCGGTGTGGTCCGCGCGCGGCGCCCGGCTCCGAATGCGGCGGAGCCGCCCCCTGCACCACGATGAAGGGCTCCTGCAGCGAGGTCTGCCTGGGATAGCGGAAGCCGTCGGGCGCGGGCTCGGCGGGCAGGCCGTCGCAGAGCGGGCGCCGGAGGGCGAGCGTCTCGGCCGGCTCGAGGGCGACGCCCCCCGCGACCGTCGCCGAGAGCGCTTGGCCGAGGATGGCGTGGACGAGCGCACCGCCCTCCCCGACCCCGAGGAGGACGGGGTGGAAATAGCGCTTGGCCTTGAGCGCCCGCTGGAGGTTCTTCGAGAGATCCTCAACGTCGGACATCGGGCGAAGGCAGGGCCCTGCGTCGCGCTCCAGACCGGCGCGCCATGTCTCGAGGTCGAGGCTCAGGACCATCAGCCCGCGGCGGCGCAGGCCTTCGGACAGGGCTGCGTCCGCCGCTCCCGGACCCCCGCTGCCGGAGACGAGCAGGGCGAGGCCGACCGGGCTCCCGCCCGGCATCGCGACGGGCACGTCCGTGAAATGCGCGGAGGAGACCCGCACCGGCGTCGCCGAGGCGATCAAGGCCGGCGCGGGCGGGCGCCAGGCGAGGAGGAGGCCCGCGCCCGCGGCGGCGAGGAGCAGGGCCGCCCCGATCCCGAGGGCGAGGCGTGCCCCGCTCCGCCGCCTCATCGCCGGATCAGCCCGAAGGGCGAGCCGTTGACGAGGGTCGCCACGTCGAGGAGGGCGCGCGGGGTGCCGAGGCCGCCGGGGCAGATGAGGTAGTAGGGCGTCCAGACCGGATCGAACTTCTGCTTGAACGCCCGCAGGCCGTCGAAGCTGTAGAGATCCGCCCCGCGCCGGTAGAGGAAGGCGCCGAACCGGTTCCAGCGGGAGGCGAGGCGCCGGTCGACGAGGCCCGAGAGGGGCGCCGCGCCGAGGTTGAACCAGCGATAGCCCTCGTCCTTCGCGGCGAGCAGGAGGTTGGCGAACAGCGCGTCCATGATCACCCGCGAGGCGTCGGGCGTGTAGCGGATCAGGTCGATCGCCATCTCGTTCCGGTCGGCTCCCCGCCAGAGATTGGCGAAGGCGACGATGCGGCCCTCCTTGCGCATCACCGCGATGTCGAACCGGGCGAGGTAGGCGGGGTCGAAGTAGCCGAGGGAGAAGCGCTTCTCGCTGCCGGACTTCATGAGGAGCCACGCGTCGGAGACGGCGGCGAGGTCCTCCATCGCGGCCGGGACTTCGGCGCGGGGCAGGATCGCGAAGCTCAGCCCCTCCTTCTCCGCCCGGCGGGCGCCGTAGCGCAGATCGTGGCGGGCCGGGCCCTTCAGGGTGAAGTCGACAAGCGGTACGCGGGCGACCTCGCCGAGCTTGAGGGCGGCGAGTCCCATGTCGAGGAAGAGCGGCAGGTTCTCGGGGCCGACCCCATAGAAGACGGGGCGCGCCGCCGCGCGGTCGGCGAGCTCGCGGAAGGCCCAGGCGAGGTCGGGCGCGGTGCCTTCCGGCGCCACGGGCTCGCCGAGGGCCACGAGGCTGCGGCCGGCACGGGCGTACATCACGAAGCCTTGCCCATCGGCGGAGGTGAGGAACTCCTTGTCGCCGAGGAGTGCCAGCGCCGCGGCGGCGCCGGGCGCGCGGGCGACGGCCTCGGCCACGGCCTGCGGAATCTCGGGCTCGGCCCCGTGCGCACCACGGCGGTTGACCGCGCTGTCGAAGCCGATCGCCGCCATGCCGGCCATCAGGGCGAAGGACGCGCGGATCAGGCTCGGTGCGTCCCCGTCCCAGGCGACCTGCCACCAGAGAGCGTCGGCATCCGCGCAGTGGCGCCACGCGATGAAGCCGAGGCCGATCGCCCCTGTGAGGAGGGCCGCGACGCCCGCGAGCGCCGGGCGGCTCAGGGCGAAGAGGCTCGCCGGTGCGGCGCGCGGGCAGCGGTAGAACGAGGATCGGAAGGCGGCGAGAAGCGCGGCCAAGGTGCCGAGGAGGGTCGCCTCCTCCCAGTCGAGACCCTTGCCGAGGGAGAAGGCGGCGCCGAGGACGAGAAGCATCAGCGCGAAGCGCCAAGCCCGGGCGAGGCGGCGGTTGAGGCCCCGCGCCAGCACGAGAAGGGCGAGGCCGACGAGGGAGGCCGCGAAGTGCGAGGCCTCGACGAAGGGCAGCGGCACGACCTGCGACAGGATCTCGATACGGGCGGCGAGATCCCGCGTCGCGCCGGAGGCCAGCAGCATCACGCCGCCGACGAGCGCGATGCCGGCAGCGGCGCGCGGCACCATCGGCTCCAGGAAGCGGCCGGCCGCCCGGGCCGGTCCGGCGAAGGCGGCGCGGCGGCGCACCAGTTCGGCGGATGAGAGGCCGAGGATCGCGGCCGCGAAGGGCAGGAGCGTGTAGATGATCCGGTAGGCGAGGAGGCCGCCGAGCATGTCCGCGCGACCGCCGGCGCCGAGGCTCGCGATCAGCGTCGCCTCGAAGGCGCCGAGGCCCCCCGGCGCGTGGCTGGCGATGCCGACGACGGTGGCGGCGACGTAGATCAGGGCGAAGGCCGGGAAGCTGCCGACGGCATCGGCGGGCAGGAGCACGTACAGGGTGGCGGCCGCGGCCGTGAGGTCGACGATTCCGGCCCCGATCTGCACGAGGGCGGCCCGGGTGGTGGGCAGGCGCATCGAGAACCCGCCGCGGCCGAATCCGCCCACGCGCAGGACGCGCTCGCTCCGCCCGAGCCAGAGCACGAGCCCGGCCACGAGGCAGAGGATCGCGACGCCCACGCTCGCCTCCGCGCGCGGCAGCCCGGAGGGCACCGTGGCACCCTGCAGGCCGGGCAGGTTCGCCGGGCCGAGCACCAGGGCCACCGCGGCCATGGTCACCAGCGAGACGAGAAGGGCGAACCACGAGGCGCCGAGGATGCGCCCGACGTCGGAGAGCGGCACCGCGTGCGGTCCGTAGGCCCGGTAGCGAAAGGCGCCCTGCGTCAGGAGCGGGAAGCCGAGGGCGTTCGAGACCGCGTATCCTCCCGCCCCCGTTGCGGCGGCGCGGGAGCGTGGAATGCGGCCGGGCGCCACCGTTTCCACCGCGACGAGATCGTACACGCCGATCGCCGCGAAGCTGATCCCCGTGAAGAGGCAGGCGAGGGCGAGGGCGAGCGCCGGGATCTGGCCGAACGCGTCGGAGACGGAGGTCAACGTGACGCTGCCGAGCGTGCGGTGGAGCATCGCGAGCGCGATCGCCGCGATGCAGAGCCCAGCGAGCGAGGGCAGCAGCCGGCGAAGCTGCGAGCCCGAACCCGCCTCGGCGGCGATGTCCTCTCGTAGGGGCAGGGTCTCGGGACTCGTCGGCATGGGCGGCGTCGGGCTCGATGCGGTGAGGGTCCGGGGCGTCGGAGGTCTGTTCGGGCGCCTGCTCGCTCCCGCCGCCGAAGCTGGCCCGGGGGTGGCGTGAAGGTCGCTCAGATGCGGATTCCGGTTCGTTCCGTCAGGTCGGACATCTGCGTACTGTTTAAACAGGAAAGCTCAACGCTGCCTGAATAAAACCCACGGCGTGTCTGTGATGCGAGCAAAATCGGCCTTGGCATGTCCGATCCTCGTTTGGCGAAAATCGGGCGCACGGCCGGAGTGGTCGATCGATATCTTCTCGCTGCGGGTGCCGCCCTGCCGGGTCGGCGCGCGGGCTCACACGTGCCGCGGGAGATAAGGGCGAATCGCCCCGGCCTTCGCGGCGAAACCGGGGCGGCGGCGGCTCACGGCCGGCTTGAGCGGAATGCATGGCCGCGAGGCCGATCGAGCGAGACTTCGCCCCGCGGTTTCGCCTATACGGCCCGTCCCGAATCACCGAGGCACAAGGCTCCCGACCGGATGAACGACGCGCTGTGGACGGAAGAGGCGACCCGGAAGGCGGTCGTTCAGTGGATCGAGGGCCGCGACGCGTCGGAGATCGCGGCCGAGTTCGGCACCACACCCGAGGATGTGGTTCGCCGTGTCGCGCAGGCCGCGCAGACCCTCGGAGCGAAGCCGAAGAAGCCGGCCTCAGCCGCCGCGCCCCGCCCGGCGGCACCCGCCCCGGCGCGGACGAACCCGAACCCGCGGACGGCCGAGGCCGCCGCCCCGACGCCTCGGATCCTGCCGCGTACCGAGCCGCCGGCCCCGAAGGCGGCGCGGAGCGAGGTGATCCGCAGGGCCGCTTCCGCGCCGGCTCCCACGACCGCCGCGGCACGGGCGGTACCCGCCGCGCCGTCGAACCCTGTCCCGAGAGCCCCTGTAGCCCTGTCCGTGCCGGCGCCGACGGCTCTGGCCGTGCCGGGCACGGCGCCCGAATCCCCGACGGGAGGCCCTGCCCTGCCCACGACGGGAGCCCGGCGGCCCCTCGTGGCGGCCGACGGGGGCGAGGGCGTGCCCTTCATGAAGGCCGGCCTCCTCGATTGCGTCTTCCCCCTGTGGTCGGACCACGAGGGCGGCTCCATCGAGACGAAGCGCGTCTGCGGCTGCCGCGTCGTCACCGGCAAGCGCTGGTGCCCGCAGCACTACGCAATCGTGTTCGAGCCGCTGCGCAAGCCCCAGCGCGCGGCCTGACCAAGCGGACCCGAGGGCCGCGCGTCAGGTCCGCCAGCGCGGCGGCTCCTCGTAGCTGAGGGAGCCGACGATCGCACGGAAGGCGGCTTCCGGGAATGCCTTCATGGTCTCGGCGCGGACATTTCCGAGCATCCCGAGCTGAAGGCTGAACCGGGCCGCGACCGCATCGTCCGGCGCCTCGTAGATCCCGACCACGTCGTAGGCGCCCATGGTCAGGAAGAAGTGCCGGAACTCGCCGCCCATCCCGGCGAGAAGCGCCTTGGCCGCGTCGAGGCGGCGCGGCGCATCGACGGCCGAGCGCGCGCCCTGATCCGTCCAGCGTCCGAGCATGATGTAGGTGGTCACGACAAGCCTCCGTCGGTGAGAGACGCGCCAAGCCCGATTCTCTCACGCCGGGAGGCCGACGCACAGGCCGCCGATCCATGCCCTGCGGGTATGGCCCGTCTCGCAGCAAGACGACAGCTGCATGTTCGTACGAAAATGTGCCGTGTTGTCGGTGTGTTTGCTGGCTTTGTCGGTGCGGTTGCTTCGCTTTGACCTGAGACGGATCTTCAACGATCGGATATAACATGACCCGTTCGTGCCCCAGACCGTCAGCGGCAGGTGCCGACCGGGCATCTGCCATGTGCATGCCGTCCCGCGGAGGGTCCTGCCATGACGACGCTTCACGCCGTCTTCCAGCACACGTCGGCGGCGCACCCGCGGGTGCGCGCCCTCGGCCTCGGCGATCTCCGGATCGCGCTGTCCAAGGGCGTCGAGGACTTCCTCGCCATGCCCACCCACGTCCTGTTCGCGATCGCCATCTACCCGATCGCCGGCATCGTGATCGCGACCCTGACCTTCGAGGAGAGCCTCATCCCCCTGCTCTTCCCCCTCGCCTCGGGCTTCGCGCTGGTCGGCCCCTTCGCGGCGATCGGCCTCTACGAGATGAGCCGACGGCGGGAGCAGGGCCTCGAGGCGACGTGGTCGAGCGCCTACGAGCCCCTCCGGGCGCGCTCGGCCGGCTCGATCTTCGCGGTCGGCTTCCTCCTGATGACGATCTTCCTCGCCTGGCTCGTCTCCGCCATGGGCCTGTACTGGGCGCTCTACGACGGCACGAGCCACGCCTCCGTCCTCGCCTTCGCGGAGGAGGTGGTGACGACCGGCCGGGGTTGGATCCTCATCATGCTCGGCAACCTCGTCGGCTTCGCGTTCTCCCTCGTCGCTCTCGCGGTGAGCGTCATCTCGATCCCGCTTCTCGTCGACCGCGACGTGGACGCGCTCGCGGCGATCGAGACCTCGATGACGGTGGTCCGGGAGAATCCGGGGCCGATGCTGGCCTGGGGCTTCATCGTCGCGGGGTTGCTCGTTCTCGGGATGCTGCCGCTCTTCATCGGATTGGCCGTGGTTCTGCCGGTGCTCGGCCACGCGACCTGGCATCTCTATCGCCGCGCGGTGACGCCGCCCTGAGAGGGCTCGCGCTCCGCGGCGTGATCGCGCATAAGCCACCGCTCTCGGTCATGGAAGGCGGCGCGATGACGGCGGCTGATCTGGTTCCCTATGCCCATCGGGTGCTGCGCGAGGCGAGCCTGCCCGACCTGCCGAACCACTACCGCGGCAAGGTGCGCGACAATTACGATCTGCCCGACGGCCGCCGCATCCTGATCAGCAGCGACCGGCTGAGCGCGTTCGACCGGATCCTCACCGCGATTCCCTTCAAGGGGCAGGTGCTGACCCAGACGGCCCGCTACTGGTTCGAGGCGACCGCCGACATCTGCCCGAACCACGTCCTCGCCTATCCGGACCCGAACGTCGTGGTGGGGCGCCGCCTCAGCATCCTGCCCGTCGAGATCGTGGTGCGCGGCTATCTCGCCGGCACCACGGCGACCTCGATCCTGACGCAGTACAAGGCCGGTGCCCGCACCCTCTACGGCCACCGGCTCCCGGACGGGATGCGCCCGAACGAGCGCCTGCCCCATCCCATCATCACGCCCACCACGAAGGCCGATGCCGGCGGGCACGACGAGCCGCTGACCGAGGCGGAGATCCTCTCGAAGGGCCTGCTGGCGCCCGAGCAGTGGCGAACGGTGTCGGAGGCGGCGCTCGCCCTCTTCGCCCGCGGGCAGGAGATGGCGGCCGCGCGCGGCCTCATCCTCGCCGACACCAAGTACGAGTTCGGTACCGACGCCGAGGGCCGGATCGTCCTCGCCGACGAGGTGCATACGCCGGACAGCAGCCGCTACTGGTTTGCCGGAAGCTACGCCGAGCGCTTCGCCGCGGGTGCGTCCCCTGAGAGCTTCGACAAGGATTTCGTGCGCAACTGGGTGGCCGCCCGCTGCGACCCCTACCGGGACGACATCCCCGAGATCCCGCAGGAGGTCGTCGTGGAGACGGCTGCCGTCTACATCCGCGCCTTCGAGACGATCACCGGGCAATCCTTCCCCCTGCCCGACGGGGACGAGGCGCCGCTCGATCGCATCCGGCGGAATCTCGCGGCCTATCTCGCGGCGTGAACGGCCTCGCACGCGATCCCGGCTTCTTCGCGCTCCTCTCCGGCAGTCACGCCCGGCTCCTGGGGCGGCCGCTCGTGCCGGAGGGGCGCGATGCGGTCTGGCTCTACGAGGAGGCACCCTTCGCCGTCCTCGCCCACGACGGATCGGCGGATCCGCGCTTCGTGTACGCGAACCGGACCGCCCAATCCTGCTTCGGCTACGGCTGGGCCGCCTTCACCGCCCTTCCCTCTCGTCTCTCCGCGGAGGCGCCCCACCGCGCCTCGCGCCGAGCGCTTCTGGAGCGCGTCGCGCGCGAGGGATTCGCGACGGGCTATCGGGGCCTGCGCGTCGCCGCCTCGGGACGCCGGTTCTGGATCGAGGACGGCACGGTGTGGCAATTGATCGATGTGGACGGCACCGTGCGGGGGCAGGCCGCGTGGTTCGCCCGCTGGCATGACGCCTGAGACCCCGCAACGCTCCGGGTGCGGAGGGAGTCCCGCCCCCTCCGTAGCGCCGCGCAGCCGCCGTTCAGGCGCCGACGAGGGATTGGACGAAGGTCGTGATGGCGCTGAGGGAGCCGAACTTCGCCGCGACGTCCGGATCGAAGAACGCCACCCGCGCGGCCACGATCCCGATCACCAGGATCCAGAACAGGCCGACGCCGACGCGCAGGATACCGCGCGAGAGGGATCCAGGGCGTGCGGTCGGGCGGCCTTCGCGCAGATCCTGCGCGATCGGCTCTCCGTAGGGGTCGAATTCGCTCTGGCGCATGGAGGCTGGGAAACGGCCGGACATCCTCGCGGATTCATGTCGTGCCGAGACCCTTGATGGCAATGGGCACGGCTATCGATTCTGGGCCCGTCGTGCGGAGAGCCGGTTCACGCGAAGTGGCCGAGGGCGAGCGTTCGTTCCTGAGGGACGAGCCCCTTCGGTGCCGAGGCGTTCCGCGGTCGCGCACGCCGCCTGATGCGGCCGACCACGGCCGGCCCGTCTCGGCCCGGTCTGCCGGGAACAGGGTGACGGTCCGTCCTTTCCCGCGCTGTCCGGCTCAGTGACGTACGCTGGACGACGGGTTCGGCCACATGTCGAGGGCGATCATCAGGTCCCGGCGGCGGCGCAGCATCTCCAGGGCGTCCTGGGCGGCCGGGCTCGCCTCGAACAGTTCCGCGGGGTGGGCCTTGCCGAGCGAGGCGAAGACCCGATCCGCAAACTCGGCGCCGTTGGCTTCGATGATCCGGGCGATCTCAGCGAGCGTCATGCTTGCCTCCCGATATCGCGTTCCCAGCGAATCGCTAGCCTATTGCATGATGCGTTTTCGCAACGGTCAAGTCTTATTTCGAAAATCCGTCCTTTTTGGATGCCGCCGCGTGCCCTGAGGAGCCGGCCCTCCGGCGCACTCTGCCTCTGGCTCGCTGCGGTGCCACGTCGGCCAATCAGGCAATCCAGATTGCCGAAATGTCCTGATCTAGAAGGGGCTATTCTCGCATTTGTCGTCCATCGCTCAGAACTGTACTATGGGTTCATTCCGCGAGAGATGGATTTATCAATCGTGCAAGTTGTGAGGGGGGTCGAGATTATCAACCAAGTCGTGCATTCCGACGCGCGAGGCGAACTCGTCGCGCTGGATCAGCACGAGAATCTGCCCTTCCCGCCCCGGCGCGTCTTCTTCATGTCGGTCGACCGGCCCGGGACCGTCCGCGGCGGGCATGCCAATTCCTGCGACGAATTCATCGTCGTCCTGAAGGGCTCGGTGCTCGTCGAGGTCGATAACGGCGGGGAACGGGCCGGCATCCGCCTCGAGGGATACGACCGGGGTCTGTGGATCCGGGCGGGCATCCTCATCCACCTGCGCGAGTTCGAGGCCGGGACCATCCTCCTCGTCTGCGCCTCCGAACTCTACGAGGACACGCGCCACTACGATCGGGCGCGGCCGGACCTGTTCCGGGCGGATTGCCACGCATGACGATCCCGCAGGCGGCCCCGCCGCTGCGCGTCGCCCGGTTCCGCGCGGACATCGACCGCGCGATCGCGTCCGTCCTCGGCGGCGACAGCTACATCCTGGGACAGGCGGTGGCCGCATTCGAGGCGGCCTTCGCGGCCGGTGCCGGCCTCGACCACGGTGTCGGCGTCGCCTCCGGCACCGATGCGCTGGCGCTCGCGCTCCGCGCCCTCGGGATCGGCCCCGGCGACGAGGTGATCGCGCCCGCCCTCACCTTCGCGGGGACCGCGCAGGCGATCCTTCAGTCCGGCGCGCAGGCCCGGCTCGTCGACGTCGACCCGGTGACCCGCTGCATCGATCCCGCCCGCGTCGCCGAAGCGGTCGGTCCGCGCACCGCCGCGATCCTGCCCGTGCACCTGTTCGGCCACCCGGCCGACATGCCGGCGCTGATGGACATCGCCGAGCGCCACGGGCTCGCCGTGATCGAGGATTGCGCGCAGAGCCACGGCGCCCACCTCGATGGGCGGCCGCTCGGCAGCTTCGGGCAGGCTGCCGCCTATTCCTTCTACCCGACGAAGAATCTCGGCTGCATCGGCGACGGAGGCGCGATCCTGACCCGCGATGCCGCCCTCGCCGACCGGCTGCGCGCCCTGCGCCATTACGGCTTCTCGGGCTCCGAGCGCGTGAGCGCCGGACCCGGCTTCAACTCGCGCCTCGACGAGATCCAGGCGGCGATCCTCCTCGCGCTCCTGCCGCATCTCGGGGCTGGCAACGCCGAGCGCCGCGCCATCGCCGCGCGCTACCGCGAGTGCCTGAGCCGAACAGGCCTCGCCCTGCCGCCCGACACGCCGGGCAGCGTCTACCACCAGTTCGCCGTGACCCATCCCGAGCGCGACCGGCTGATGCGCCGCCTCGCCGAGGCCGGCATCGGCACCGCGGTGCATTACACCCCCGGCCTGCACCGGCATCCCGCCTTCCGGGAAGCCGCTGCCTTCCCGCTGCCGGTCACCGACACCCTCGCTGCCACCCTCCTCAGCCTGCCGATTCAGCCCGAGGTCGCGGCCGAGGCGCCGATGCGGGTGGCGGAGGCGCTGCGGGACTTCCGCCCATGACGACGCGCGTGGTCCTGTACGGCATCGGCTCACCCGTGGCGGCCGACGTGGAGGAGAGCCTGCACCGGGCGGGGCTCGTCCTCGCCGCCGGCATCCGCAACCGCCCCGTCGAGAGCCACCTGTCGGATGAGGCGATCATCCTGGAGCCCGAAGGGGTCGGGGCCGATCTCGTCGCTCTGCCCCATCTCATCCCGCTCTTCACGCCGGCGCACCGCCAGCGGGCCGCGCGCGAGGCGGCCGAGGCCGGGTTCCTCCGCCCCTTCAGCCTGATCGACCCGAGCGTCGCGGCGCCCCGGCGGCTCGACCTCGGGCCGGGCTGCTACGTGAATGCGGGCTGCAGCCTCGGCGCCGCGAGCCGCTTCGGCGCCCACGTCTTCGTCAATCGCGGGGCGAGCGTGGGTCACCACGCGCAGCTCTCCGATTTCGTCTCGCTCGGGCCGGGCGTGGTCCTGGCGGGCCACGTCGCCCTGGGCCGCGGCAGCGTCGTGGGCGCGGGCGCCACCATCCTGCCCGAGCGCAGCGTCGGCGCGAACGCGGTCGTCGGCGCCGGCGCCGTGGTGACGCGGGACGTGCCGGAGGGCTGCCTCGTCCTCGGCAACCCCGCCCGGATCGTGCGGCGCGACATCGGCGGTTACCACGGGCTTCCCGTCACATGAGAAAGCCGGTCGTCGAGCTCTACACGGTGTGCTGGGACGAGGCCGACATGCTCGGCTTCTTCTTCCGCCACTACGACGCTTTCGTCGACCGCTACGTCGTCTACGACGACGGCTCGACGGACGGGTCCCGCGAGATCCTGCGCGCCCACCCGCGGGTCGAGCTTCGGGACTTCGCCCGCGTCGCGGCGGAGTCCTTCGTCCTCTCCCACAAGGCCATGCAGGACGAAGCCTGGAAGGAGAGCCGCGGCCGGGCGGATTGGGTGATCGTCACGGCGATCGACGAGCATCTGCACGTCCCCGGGCGCCCGATGGCGGAATACCTCGCCGAGCAGGCCGATCACGGCGTGACGCTGATCCCGGCGCTCGGCTTCGACATGAACCACAAGGAGATGCCCGACGATTCCGGCCTCCTCGTCGAGCGCGTGACGCGCGGCCGCCCGCGGATCGCCTTCAACAAGCTCAGCGTGTTCCGGCCGGACGCCGTCCGCGAGAGCGGGTTCACCGCCGGCCGCCACGCAGCCGAGCCCGTCGGCGACCTGCGCCTGCCCACCCGCGATGCCCTGATGCTCTGGCACTACAAGCATCTCGGCTTCGCGCGGAACGCCGCCCGCGAGGCGGCGCAGGCCGAGCGCCTCGGCAGGGTCGATCGCGCGCAAGGCTACGGCCAGCACTATCTCTGGGGCGAGGCGAGGCTGCGCGCCTTCTGGGACGAGATGGAGCGCGAGGCGCGCGACCTCTCCGCAGAGGGATTCGACCCGGAAGCGGCCGCGATCCGGCCGCTCTGGTGGGAGACGCAAGGGCTGCCGCGGGCCGACCCGATCCGCATCGGCGCGGAGCCGGCGCCCGCCGTGTCGGTCCTCGTCAAGAGCTACAACCACGCGCCCTACGTGGCGCAGACCATCCGGAGCCTCCTCGACCAATCCTTCCAGGATTTCGAGATCGTCGTCACGGACGATGCCTCCACCGACGCCACGGCCGCGATCGTGCGCGGCTTCGACGATCCGCGCATCCGCCTCGAGGTCAGCCCGGAGAACCGCGGCATCTCGGGCGCGATGAACGCGACCATCGCCCGCGCCCGTGGCCGCTACCTCGCGATCCTGAACTCGGACGATTGGGCCCTCCCCGGCCGGCTCGCGCGGCAGGCCGCCTTCCTCGACGCGAACCCGGACGTCTCAGCCGTGTTCGGGATGCCGCGCGCGGTCGACGAGGGTGGCACGCCGACCGTGCCCTTCAACGATTTCCGCGCGCCGCTGCGGCTGCCCGACTTCTCGCGCCGCTCGTGGCTCCGGCAGTTCTTCTTCCACGGCAATTGCCTGTGCGCGCCGACCGCGATGATCCGGCGCGAGGCCTACACGGCGGCGGGCCGCTACGACCCGCGGCTCACCAACTACCAGGATCTCGACATGTGGATCCGGATGCTGGTGTCCGGTCAGACAATCCACGTGCTCGACGAGGAGTTGACGGCGTTCCGCATCCGGGCCGGGGATGCCAACCTGAGCGCGCCGCGCGCCGACACGCAGCTGCGCTCGGCCTTCGAGAAGACGAAGCTCCTGCGCCACTTCGCGACTCTCGACCGCGCGACCTTCGAGGAGGTGTTCGGCCCGGGCGAGGACGGCTGGGGCGAGGACTTTCCGCACGACAGGCCGGTCGCGCTCTGCGTCGCCGAGCTCGCGCGGCGCATTCCCCGTGTCGAGTACAACCACTTCGCGCTGGAGATCTTCTACGAGGCAGCCGAGCGGACCGAGGATTTCCACCGGCTCCGTACCGAGGCCGGCACGATCGACGCCTTCGGCCTTCAGGCGGTGACCGCCCGCGACCGGATCATCGCCGACCTCAGCCGGCAGCCGGGCTTCGGCTTCGCCTACCCGCACGATGCGGCGGAATGCGCCCGCCTCAGCGACCTCGTCCTGCTCTACCGGCTCGCCCTCGGCCGCGACCCCGACGACGGCGGTTTGCGGCACCACCTCGATTTCCTGCGGGCGGGCGGCGCCCTGTCGTCGGTCGTGCGGGACTTCGTCGGTTCGGCGGAGTTCGGGGGGCTGTGCGCGTCGAGCGACCCGGCGGCCGTACTCTGCCGCCAGGCGGCCGGGCGTGCGCCGGAGGCGGCGGAGCGTACCCTTGCGCCGGCCGACCTCGCCCTGGCGCTGCTGCGCTCGCCTGAAGTCCGGGCCCGCCACGCGGTGCTGCCCATCCTCTATCCGGACGGGCTTCCGCCGGACGTTCCCCATCTCTACGCGTGGTGGGCCGAGGAAGCCGAGCGGCTCCGGGACGCCCTGCCGCCGGAGGGCGTTGCCGAACGCGCCGGTCCCGCCCTGTCCATCGTCGTCCTGATCGACCATGTGCCCGATGCGGCATCGGCGGCGTTCCTGCGCCGGATGGCCGGGGCGTTGGATGCCGCCGCGGAGATCGTCCTCGCGCCGGTCGGTGCGGATTGCGCCGCCGCCGGCCGCGCGATCTGCAGCGGGCAGGCCCGGATCGCCTGCGGGCCGGCGGGCGAGGATGCGGCCGACGCCCTTCACCGGGCGCAGGGCCTCTGCCGCGGCCTCTTCACCGGGCTCGTCCGACCGGGCGACGGGATCGCCGTCGCGGCGATCCCCGGCCTCCTGCCCCTGCTCGACGGGGCCGACGTGCTCCTCGCCGACGAGGATGTGCGCTCGCCCGGCGGCCGGCGCAGCGACCCCGCCTTCAACGGGCGCTGGGATCCGGATGCCTGCCTCGCGCGCCCGCCCTCGAGCCTCGTCCTGTTCCGCTCCGAGCTCGTCGCGCCGTTCGGTGGCTGGGCGGCGGCGGGCGCCGGAACGGCCGATCCATTGCTGATCCAGTGGGGATTGCTGCTGCGCGCAGGCCGGCACCTCGCACCTGAACGGATCCGCCCTGCCCACCGCATCCTCGTGCATCGCCGCGAGGAGGACCCTGCCGTACCGGATACGGCGGCGATGGCGGAGGTCTTGGAGCGCTTCCTCACTGAGGGCGACCGCCGGCCGGCCACGGTCGAGCGCGGGGCGGGAATCCTGCGCCCGCGCTATGTCTGCCCAGACCCGCCCAAGGTCACGATCGTCGTTCCGACGCGGGACCGGCTCGACCTGCTCGGCGCCTGTGTCGAGAGCGTCCTGTCCGGCACGCGCTACCCGCGTTTCGAGATCCTCGTCATCGACAACGGGAGCTCCTGTCGAGAGACCCTGGCCTACCTCGCCGACCGGGCTGCCGACCCGCGCTTTCGCGTCCTGCCCTGCGGCGGCATCTTCAACTGGGCACGGCTCAACAATCTCGGCGTCGCGCGCTCGGACGGCGCGATCCTCGTCCTCCTCAACAACGACACCGTCGTGCTCGAGGCCGGCTGGCTCGAGGAACTGGTGGCCCTGGCGCTGCGGCCCGAAATCGGCGTGGTGGGCGCGAAGCTCTCCTATCCGGACGACCGCGTCCAGCATGCCGGGATCGAGATCGGCGCGGACGGGGAGGCGCGCCATGTCTGGCGTCACGCCCCCCGCACCGCGGCGGGCTACAGCGATCAATTGCGGATCGTCCGCAACGTCTCGGCCGTGACAGGCGCCTGCATGGCGTTCCGGCGCGAGGTCTTCGACGCCCTCGGCGGCTTCGACGAGACCCTTCGGGTGACGTGGAACGATGTCGATTTCTGCCTGCGTGCCCGCGAGGCGGGCCTGAGGGTCCTGTGGACGCCGCATGCCGAGCTGCATCACCACGAGGGCGCGACGCGTCCGGTCGACGCCTCGCCCCAGGACGCCCGGCGGTTCGCGCGGGAGGCCGAGCAGGCGCGCGCGAACCGGATGCATCACCTCGCGGAACTCGGCTATCAGAGCCCCAACCTCCTGATAGACGGGGGCCAGCCCAGCCTCGCGACACGCCCGCTCGCGGCGCTGGCCGAGCACAATCGCGCGGCGATGGACGGCGAGGCCCGACCGGACCCGAACGCCGGGACCGTGGCCGATCCCGCGCCGGCACGCGCGATGCGGCTTCCGCGCTACCTCCGTGCGCCCGTCGAGCGCACGAAGCGGCTGTGGCGCGATCTGCGCCCGTCCCGCCCCTGAGGCTGGCCGGATCGTCGTCGCATTCCCTTCGCCGAAGCGGCCCGCCCCGCCACGGGACACTCACCTGCGTTCGGCGGCACGCGGGGCGTGCCTCTCGGCATTTGCCACTTCATCCCGGGTGTCTATGCCGAATGATCCGGAACTCGTTGCCAATATATAATAAGTACCCTTGTCTATTGCGCAAACCGATCAGTTCGGAGTGCCAAATTTGCATCAATCTATCGAAAGGCTACGACCGTACATTTTGTGAAATGGATTAGAATTGACTCTCCCGAGCTGTCTCGCACTCATGGCCGAGTTGGTCGCCGATCGCGCGGCAGGGTCTTGAAGAAGACAACCGTAAGTTTTGGGGGAAATCATGTCGACGGTCGCATCGTCTCTGCGCCGGTCTCTACTGATGAGCGTTCCGGTCTGGGCAGTTCTGGTTGCGGACGGCCGCGCCGATTGCCAGCCGGCGACGCCTGCCAGCAATCAGACCGTGACCTGCACGGGCAACCAGCCCACTGGCTTCATCGCTCCCGCGGGCGCCACGGGCCTCACCGTGAACATCCAGTCGGGCGCCACCATCGGCTTCCAGCAGACCAGCGCGGGCAACAACCCGAGCTTCGCGAACGTGCGCGTCAACGGGTCCAGCACCGTCAACAATGCCGGCACGATCAGCAACGCGGCGCCGCTCAACCGCGACAATTTCGGCGTCAACCTCGCGGGCGACCTCTCGACCCTGAACAACACGGGCACGATCACCCTGACGGCACCGGCCGGCAATGCCACCACGCGCGTCTACGGCGCCTATTCGAGCGCGCCGACAGGGGCGGAGTACGATGCCATCACCGTGACGAACAGCGGCACGATCAGCGTGACGCAGAACGGGAACGGCGTCGCCCGCGGCGTCTATTCGGGCGAGGACATCGAGGTCTTCACGCTGAACAATACCGGTCTGATCCAGGCCACGCGCGGCACCACGGCGACCGCGACGACGGCGGCGGTCGCGGGCGTCGATGCCGACGACGATACGGACAAGCTCGTCGTCAACAACGCGGCGAGCGGGCGCATCCTCGCCACCGGCACGAACACCCGCGCGCTCAACGGGCGGGCGGCCGAGTACGAGATCAACAACCGCGGCACGATCGGCAACACGACGGCGGGCGAGGCGGCGATCGCCACCTACGCCCTGAACGCCGGCAATGCGGGCGCCACCACCGCGCGCGCCTACAACACGGTGATCACCAACACCGCGACGGGCGTGATCAACGGCGACGTGCGCAACACCGATCAGGACCTGCAGACGGCGGCGACGGTGGTGAACATCCGCCGCACCGGCACCCTCAACAATGCCGGCCTGATCACCGGCAACGTCAGCTTCGGCGGCGGCAACCAGACGGTCAACAACACGGGCCGCATCGGCGGCAACATCACCTTCCTCGACGTGGCGGGGACGGTGAACACGGTCAATCTCGGCACCGGCTCGAGCATCGGCGGGAACATCACGGCCCAGGGCCTCGGCACCAACGCGCTGAACCTCTCGGGCACGGACACCCTCACCGGCACCGTGTCGGGCTTCACCAGCCTGACCCAGAATGCCGGGGCCTGGACCCTCGGCAGCGGCTCGGTCCAGAACCTGTCCGGCAACCTCACGGTGGCGGGCGGAAACCTGACCCTCGCTGCCGGCTCGACGCAGAACGTCGGCGGCCAGATCCAGGTGACCGGCTCGGGCGCGCAGCTCACCGTCAACAACACGATCACCAACAAGACCGTGCTGATGTCGGGCTCGAACACCACGGTGGTGAACAACGGCACCCTGACCGGCACCGGCGCCGCGGGCCGGCCCAACACGGCCGCCACCCGCGTCTACGGCGTGCTCGCCAACTCCAATGCGGGGGACATCTCGAACCTGACGGTCGTCAACACCGGCACGATCAGCGTGACCGAGAACGGGATCGGCATCTCGCGGGGCGTCTACGCGGGCGAGGACATCGCCTCGATGACCGTGACCAACACCGGCCGCATCTCGGCGACCCGGGCGGCCACCAGCACCGGGACCGCGGCTGTCGCCGCGATCGATTCCGACGACGACGTCGCCGCGCTCACCGTGAACAACCGGGCCGGCGGCCAGATCACCGGCACCGGCACGGGCGTGCGCGCCGTTCAGGGCCGGGCGCGCAACTACACCCTCGTCAACGAGGGCACGATCACCGGACCCGCGGGGGGGCAGGCGATCGTGATCTTCGGCGCGGGCAACGCCACCCTCACCAACGCGGCCTCGGGCACGATCACGGGCGACGTCCGCCTCGTCGATGCCGACTCGGCCAACCCCACCAACAACCGCCGCAACAGCACCACGGTCAATGCCGGCCGCGTCGCGGGCAACGTCGTCTACGGCGCGGGCAGCCACACGCTGACCAACACCGGCACGATCACCGGCGCCATCACCTTCAACGACGTCGCCGCCAGCGTGAACACCGTCAATCTCGGCACGGGCTCGGTGATCGGCGGCACGATCACCGCGCAGGGGCGCGGGACGAACAGCCTCAACCTGTCGGGCACCGGCACGCTCGCCAGCGACGTCGTCGGCTTCACCTCCCTGTCGCAGGCAAGCGGCGCCTACACGCTCGCGGCCGGCACGACGCAAGGCTTCTCGGGCGGCGCCTCCGTCACCGGCGGCACGCTGACCGTGAACTCGACGCTCAACGCCGCCACGCGCGTCGGCGGCGCCGGCACCCTCAGCGGCACCGGCACGATCGGCGGCAGCCTGACGAACGCGGGCACCGTCGCGCCGGGCAACGCCGCCGCGCCGACCGGCACGCTCAATGTCGCGGGCGCCTACGTCCAGGGGGCCGGCGGCACGCTGCAGAGCACGATCGCGCCCGAGGGTCAGGCCGCGCGACTCGCCGTGACGGGGGCCGCAACCCTCGACGGCACCGTCCAGGTCAAGCCGATTGCCGGCAGCTACCTGCCGGGTACGCGCTACACGGTGCTGACGGCGCAGGGCGGTGTGCGCGGCGCCTTCGCCGCGGCGGCCGACGACGGGACTCTGCCCTTCCTGATCCGGCCCCTCGCCTCGCACGACGCCAACAACGCCTACGTCACGCTGACCCAGCAGAGCTTCGCACTGGTGGCGCAGACACCGAACCAGGCCTCGGCCGCCCGCGGCCTCGACGCGGCGCTCGCCAGCAACCCGGCGGCTTTGCTCGCTCTCGACAGCCAGAGCAACGCGGCCCTGGCCGGCGTCCTCGACCGCGCCGCGGGGCAGGGCTACGCCTCGATGGCCGACCCGCAGCTGCGGGCCGGTCGCGCCTTCACCGACCAGCTCGTCTCGCGCGCCTACGTCGCGACGTTCGAGCCCGGCCCGACCCAGTTCACCCTGCCGCCGGCGGTTTACGCCGCCGACCTGCCGAAGCGCGGGCCCGTTCCCGAGCCGAAGATCATCGAGACGAGTCGCGGCTACGGCGTCTGGGCGAACGGCTACGGCCAGTTCGGGCGGGTGGAGAACACGCTCAACGCCGCGGGGCGCAACGAGACCATCGCGGGATTCGCGGGCGGCATCGACATCCACCCGCAGGTCGGCACGGTGCTCGGCGTTTCGGCGGGCTACGGCTCGGTCGATGTCAGCCTCGGCCGCACCGGCGAGCGGGCCCACACGGATAACGGCCAGGTCGGCGTCTATGGCGGCATCACGAACGGCGCGCTCTACGCGAACGCCGCGCTCGGCTACGCCCGCGCGGAAGGCCGCCTCGATCGTGCGCCCGTCTTCGCGGCCCTGCAGGGCAATGGGGCACGGGGCACGATCAGCGGCAACCAGTTCCTGTCGGCGGGCGAGGCGGGCTACCGCTTCACCTACGCGCCGGGACAGGTCCTCACGCCCTTCGTCGGCTTCCAGGTCTCGACCTTCGATCAGGACCGCGTGCGCGAGGCCGGCGGCGGGTTGTTCAACCTGAACGTGGCGGCGCGGGACTTCCTCTCCGCCCGCACCCTGGTCGGTGGGCGCTTCGAATCCTCCGCCACGATCGGCGGCCGCGTCGTCACCCTGGCGTTCAAGGCGGCCTACGTGCACGACTTCGCCGACGTGAGCCGTACGATCAGCTCCGCCTTCGCGCTCGCGCCAGCCGTGCCGTTCGCGGTGGCCGGACGCCGCCTCGACCGGGACCGGGCCCTCATCGGTCTCGGTATCGGCACGCTGCTCGCGCCCGGGCTGACGGGCTTCGTCAACTACGACGCGGAGGTCGCCTCGACCGACTCGATCCAGGCCGTGAGGGGCGGGCTCCGCTACAACTTCTGATGCGGAGACGGGGACGGGGGCCGCGTTCAGCGGCTCCCGCCGCCCCCACCGTTGGCGCTCCCGTTCGGAACCGCCCGTTCGGGGAAGCTCGCGTTTCCGCCCGCGGCCGAGTTCGTGGTGATCGTCTCGGCGCCCGTGGCGCCCGGGGCGATCACGACGTCCCGGCTGTTGCCGGTCGTGTTCGGCTGGTTCTGGATCACGACGCCGGGCCGGCCGTGGGGCACCGGACCCGGAAGGATCTGGGCCAGGGCCGGGCCCGCCGTCACGAGGACGAGGCCGACGAGGATCGTGCGCGTCATCGAAGTTCTCACGGTCTGTGGCATCCGCGGCGCCCTGCGCCGCGCCGGTGGCGGAGAAAAAAAGATCTCCGCTGGCTGAGAGCTAAGGCGTCCGCGGTTCGCTGCAAGCGGCGGGGCCGGAGCGAGGGAGCCGCCGAGAAAAAGCCCGCCACGGTCGCGAGACCGGGCGGGCGAAGCCTTGGGAGGAACGCCGTCGGAACAGCGATGGGTCCAACTTAAGCCCTGTCGCAACCGTGACAATTCCGATGCACGCTGGGCTGGTATGCCAGAGGCGCGTGGATGGGCGCGTGCGCACGCTTCGTGGGCGCGGCTGCGGCCTCGGCCCGGGTCAGGCGTCGTTCTCGGGTGCGAACACCTCGCCCTTCTCGGCAAGGCGGGCATTGTCCTCGTCGGCCCGCAATTCCTGGAGTGCGCGGTATTCCGCGATCAGCCTTCGCAGGTCCGGGCTCGCGGGCGGGACCGCGTCGGCTTCGAGAACCGCCTCGGTCGCGGCCTCGATCCGGGCCAAGTCCTCGCCCGGGAGCGAGGCGGGATCACCGAGGCCGAATTCCTTCGCGATGCGGGCGGTGATCTCGGCCCGTTTCCCATCCAGATCGGACATGCTCTCAACCCTCTCCAGACCGTGCCCGACCGGGGCCGCTCTGCCGGTCGAAGGACCCGTCCTGAAAATCCGCAGGCCGAACTCCGTTCCGCGCGCGCCGTACACGAAGACGCGCGGCCGTCCTCCTTCGGGGTCCACGGGCATGATCGGCGTCGCGCGGCCTCGCCGAGGTTCTCGTTCCCCTGTCCATCACGGAACGCGAGCGTACCGAGCGGGGAGAGGGCACGAACGGTCAAGCTTTCGTCACGCTTCGTCCTCAAGGAGGGGGCCCGCCAACACGGACCGGACAGGAGCCTGCCCTTGCAGAAATCCCACGCCGACTTGCGCGCCACCCCTCCTTTCGACGGAGCCCCCAAGACCGCCAAGATCCTGCTCGGAAACGAGATCATCGGCTGCCGCCTGCATGAGGACGGCGCGCAGGAAGGCCGCCTGGAACTGAGCAGCGCGGCCGGCATTCCCGAGCATTTCGTCCTCGCGGTCGGGACCGGGGACGAGCGCCTCGCGCGCGTGACCTGCCGGAAGCAGGGCGGGAACGGCGCCGAACTCTGGGTGCGGTTCCTCGGCTCCGCCCGGCTCGCGGCCTGAACCCTCCGCGCGAGGCCCGATCCCGGGCCTCGGGCACCGCGGCCCTCCTGCGGCGTTGGCGCATGGACCGACGCACCGCAGGGAAGGGTCCGATGACGAAGGACGGCACCGACACGCAGGCCGAGCGGATGCCGCACGGCAAGCCCGCGAGCGAGGGGCTGGCGAACGCCCCTCAGGACACGGCGACCGGCCGCGTGCAATCGCAGGACGGTCCCCTCGAGCGACCGGGCACCGAGGCCGAGGACGAGGCCGCGAACGGAGCCGACGTCAAGCGGCGGACGGATTTCTGACGCGTCGCCCGTGCGGCGCGCGGGGGAACTGCGACCTCCGCCGCCCCGTTGGCCCGGAAAGCGATCTCGGAGATCACCATGGGTACGACGACCCGCGCCGCCCTGGCGGCCGCCCTCCTCATCGCCCTCACCGGTGCCGCCTCCGCGCGCGGGGGCGGAAGCTCGGGGAGCGGTCTCTCGCCTTTCGCGGCGGAATCCGGCAACGACCGCTCGGCGGGCGTGAACAACGGCAATTACCGCAACCCCCGCCTCGATCCCTACATCCGAGCCTACGGGGGCCGCTACGACCGCCCGGCCCGGTACCGCCGCGAGCCCGTTCCGGGGCCGTATTACGGCTATCCCTACTGAGGATCGCGAGAGCCGTCGCGGGGCTGCGCCCGCACCGCTCCGCCGAACGGCTCCCCTCGGGCCGGAGGCGATATCAGGCGGGCTCCGGAAGCCTGTAGCCGGCCGCGCGCCCCGCCCGCGCCGCGACCGCCGCGATGAGCCCGTCGAGGCGCTCCTCGGGCAGCACGGCGCTCGCCGCGAGATGGTAGGTCTCCCAGCCGATGCTGAGGAAGTCGAGGCCGAACCGCTCGGCCGCCGAGCGGGCGCCGAGCCCCGCATCGGCCGTGCCCGTGGCGATCACGGCGGCGACCGCTTGGTGGGTGAATTCCTCGACGCCGTATCCGGTGATCGCGGACGGCGCGAGCCCCGCCTCCGCCAGCATCCGGTCGAACCACGCCCGCGTGCCGGACCCTCGCTGCCTGTTGACGTAGCGGACCCGCCCCGTCGCGAGGTCGTCGAGGCCGCGGATGCCAAGGGGGTTTCCGCGCGCGAGCAGCAAGCCCTGCTCGCGCGCGAACAGCGCCTGCACCCGCAGACCCGGATTGTCGACGAGGTCGGTGAAGGGGGCGCCCGCCTCCGTGAGCCCGTGCGAGCCGCAGTGGAACCCCGCCACGTCCGCCTGCCCGTCGAGGAGGCGCTGCACCGCCTCGCGGCTGCCCACGACAGCGACGTCGCAATCGTCGAGCGCGGCGAGCGTGTCCATCAGGACGAGATCGTGGCTCGCCGCGATGGCGAGCGGACGGGGTGCCCCGCCGACCAGGCTCGCGAGCCGCGCCTCGATCGCCCGGGCCTCCCGCGCAAGGGGCGCGGCGAGGCCCGCCGCCGCGTCGGAGAGGGCCTGCGCCAGGGCTTGGCCGACGGGGGTCAGGGTGGTGCCGTGCCCGCGGGTCTTGCGCACCAGCTGCTGCCCGAGCGCCGTCTCCAGGCTGCGCAGGCGATCCCAGGCGGCGCGGTAGGAGAGGTCGAGGGCCGTCGCGACGCCCTGTACGGAGCCGCTGCTCTCGATGGCGCTCAGGAGCGCGAGCGCGTCGGCGACGGCGACCCGGCGCGTCCCGAAGCGCAGCACGCCGCCGAGCCCGAGTTCGACCGCGACCTCGGTGCGGGCCGGTTCCGTCATGTCGCGATCCGCCCCTCCTCGCCTGCCGCGGCCGACGCGGCATAGCACATCGCAGTTCTGCGACCCGATTGAGCCAATATTAACCAAACCGGTGCTCAATCGGGACACTTCAGGTCGAACGTGCCCCGCATCGGTGAACGGCCCGAACCCTCTTCGCGCAGCGCGCTGAGGGCCGGGGCGCGTGCGGCCCGAGGGCAACGCGTATCCGAGTCGAGCCCGCATGGTCCAGGTTGCGTACCCGCCCCGTTGCCTCGCCGAGCGCGTTCACCGGCGCCGTCGCCTCCGCCGATTTCTCGGCCTCGCCCTCGGCGGCGCGGGCGTCGCGGCGGCGATCGGCGGCGTCCTGCCTCCGGCGGCGCGGCTGGCCGGCCCGATGCCCGCCCCATCGCCCGCCCCCGATGCCGGCGCACCCGCCTCACCGGCGCCCCTCGCCCGTTCCGCGGTCGCCGCGACCGCTGCCGAGACCGCCTGGATGCTCGATCCGACGCCCCTGCCGGGACGCGCGGCGGGGTTCATCCTCGCCCGGGCCGAGAGCGCCGCGCCGCGTCCGCTCGAGACGCCCGTTCCCGCATCCGCGCCCGACGTCCTGCCGATGGCAGAGCCGCAGCGCCTCGCCCAGGCCGTGCCGCTGCCGGTACCGCGCCCTCCCGAATTCCGTTCCCCCGTCGCGGTCCCGGCGCGCGTCGCCGCGCGACCGCCGCAGCCCACGACGCGCAGCGTCTTCAGCGCCGCGACGGCGGCCGAGCGTCCCTTCTTCGAGCGCTTCCTCGGCAAGGGCGACGAGCCGGCGGGCCCGGCCCTCGCCTACGCCGCTCCGCAGAGCGATGCGATCGACGATTCGCCCCGGTCCCGGCTCACGCCGATCCCCGCCCCGGCGGGTGCGGGCACGGCGATCTACGACATCAGCGCGGCCCGGGTCACGCTGCCGAGCGGCGAGGTGCTGGAGGCGCATTCCGGGCTCGGCCCGAGCCTCGACAATCCGCGCCACGTCCACCTGCGCATGCGCGGCTCGACGCCGCCGGGCACCTACGACCTGACCGAGCGCGAGCGGCTGTTCCACGGGGTACGGGCGATCCGTCTCAACCCCGTCGGCGGCAGCACCGCGATCCATGGGCGGGACGGCCTCCTCGCCCACACCTACATGCTGGGCCCGAGCGGCGCTTCGAACGGCTGCGTCGTCTTCCGACAGTACGACCGCTTCCTGCAGGCCTACCTGCGCGGCGAGGTCCGGCGCCTCGTCGTCGTGGCGGGATCGCGCCAGGATGGCCCCGGTCCGGGCGGCGCGAGCCGCATCGGCCTGTGGGACCGCCTGACGGGCCGGGCGGGCGGCTGAGGGCCGCCCCCGATCAGGGACCGCCGTCGATGCGCTGGCCGAGCAGCGCGATGGCGCGCTGGTAGACCTGGGCCGCGTTCCAGCCCTGGATCGCGGCGAAGTTCGGCTCGCCCGGCTGGTAGCCGGCGCCGGCGCGCCATCCGTGAGCCTTGAGGAAGTTGGCGGTGGCGTTGAGCGCGTTCGGAGCGCTGTCGAGGCTGCCGCCGGTGCCGTAGTTCAGCACGTTCTTCGGCAGGAACTGCGTGTGCCCGACCTCGCCATGCGCCGCGCCGCGGGTGCTCGCCGAGAGAATTCCGCGATCGACCAGCGTGAGCGCCGCGTAGAGCTGGTCCGTGAAGTAGGCGGAGCGCCGGCAATCATAGGCGAGGGTCGCCACCGCGGAGAGCGTGTTGATGTTGCCGCGCACGGCGCCGAAACCCGTCTCCATGCCCCAGATGGCGAGGAGCGGCCCCGGCGGCACGCCGTAGCGCTGCTCGATCGAGGCGAACAGGGCGGCGTTCTGCTGCTTGAGGGCGCGCCCGCGCGAGACGATGGCCGGCCCGCCGCGCTTGGCCAGGAACTGATCGAGGGAGAGTTTGAAGCTCTTCTGGCCGCGGTCGGCCGCGATGGTCGGGCTCGAATAGGAGGTCTGCGCGAGGGCGGCGAGGCTCGCCGCGCTGGCCCGGCCCCGGGCCTCCTCGGCAAATTCCCGCTTCCAGGCCTCGAAACCGGCGGCCGAGTTGCCGCATTGGGCGGCCTCCGCCCGGCCCGTGAGGCCGACGAGGGCCGCGAGGCCGGCCGCCGCCACGGATCTCCTGTACCCGCTCGTGATCATCCAGAACTCCTGTGTGCAACGGGCCGGGACATGCCGCCCGCGGCGCGGCCGCTCCCGGGATGACCGGTCGCCGGCCACGCCGCGGGCGGTGCTTAGCCATTCCGACCTGCCATGCGCATTCCGGCGCGTCTACGCAAGAGCGGAGGCTCGGCCATGTGCCGTCCCGCACGGGGGCCCCTTCTCGCTCGAAGCCCGTCCCCCGGCCTTGAAGGGCCTCGGGCCGCTCGCGCCGGCGGCGAGGCGCGCTCGCCTGCTGTCTCGCGTCGACCTGCTGCTTTCGAGCGCCGATAATCCATTTATCAAAGGACTTATCCAGAAACGGAAAAGTCCGACTGTTATTCCAAAAGACGTTGATCGTCAGAGATTTAATCGATCATCGGGGGTCGATTATTAAAATCTTCAGGGAAAACTCGGTCTTTAACATTCGTTGGCCGGGCAACGGGGGCGAACAGCAAGGGTTGTATGCGAAATCATCGGAGTGTCTGATGTCCGCATCATCCCTGAACGTCCTCGGCCTGCCGCTGACCCGCAGCCTCGAATGGCTCGTCAGCCCTGAAGCCCTTCTCTCCTCGACGGCCCTGTCGACGGCGCAGCTGTCGAGCCTCGGCCCCGTCGCCTCGCTCGTCGAATCGACCCTCGACGGGACGGGCTCCGACACCCCGAACGCCCTCGTGCCGGACAGCCTGAGCGCCGTCGCGAACGGTCTCGTGCTCGACACGCACGCGCAGCTCGAGGAGACCGGCCATCAGGTCACCGCCCTGAACGGCCCCCTGCACGGCCTCACCCATCTCGGCGAGACGCTCGGCCTCGGCCATATCGGCGAGTCCGGAAACCTGATCACGGATCTGGCCGGTGCGGCCGGTCGCCCGACGGATATCGGGGGTGCCGCCGGCCTGCTCACCGACGCGGGTCACGTCACGGACGCGGCGGGCACGCTGGTGCAATCCCTGACCGCGGCGCCGGCATCGGGCAACGGGATCGTCGGCCCGAACGGCGCGCTCGATCCCGTGACGAACCTGCTCAATCAGGGCGTGCTCGATTTTCACACCACGCTCGAGGATGTCGGGCACCAGAACCCGACGCTGAACGGGCCGATCCACGGGCTCACGGGGCTCGGCGAGACGCTGGGGCTCGGCCATATCGGCGAGCCGGCCCATCTCGTCACCGACGCGCTCACTCTGCCGGGAGGGCTGCTCGGCGGCGGCGGCGTCTCGGCCGTGACGCCCCTCCTGTCGGACCTCGCAGACGTTCTCACCTCGGCCGGCACGCTCGTGGGCAGCCTGACGGGCGCGGCGAGCGCCGGGGGCGGCCTTCTCTCGCCGAACGGGCTCCTCGCCCCGGTCTCGAACCTTGCCAACGCCGCCGTTCTCAACCTGCACGCCGGGATCGAGGATGTCGGGCACGACGTGCCGCTTCTGAACGATGCCCTGCACGGGCTCACGAATCTCGGCGAGACGGTCGGGCTCGGACATCTGGGCGAGGCGGGCACGCTCCTGACCGATGTCGCCGGCCTGCCGGGCGGCCTCCTCGGTGGAGACGGGCTCGGCACCGTCGCTCCGATCCTGGGGGACCTCGGCGCGGTGACGAACGCGGCCGGCGGCCTCCTCGACGGCCTGACCGGCGCCGTCGGAGGGCTCGGACAGGAGAGCGGCAACGGAGGCGCAACCGGCGGCGTCCTCGCGCCCGTGACGACCCTGCTCGACGGCGCGACGGGCGGCACGAACGGGGATCTGCTCGGCGGCCTCCTCGGCGGCTCCGGATCCGGCGGCTCGGGCTCGGCCCATCCCCTCATCGAGATCGGCATCGGTCCGGCCGCAGCGAACCCGATCGCCGACGTGGCGGTGGCCTCGCCCCAGGCCGATCCGTCCCACGCGATCCAGGTCGGTGCCCTCACCGCCCCGGCCGGCCAGCCGGGCCTTGCCAGCATCAACCTGCTCGAGGGCGACAGCATCGCGTTCCCCGAAAGCGGCCTGGGCGGTTCGGACGCGCTCGTCGGCAAGCTCCTCGACCTCGCGCCGGTCTCCTCAGGGCCGGGGGGAACGGAGCATTCGGGCGGGCTGAGCCTCGATCTCGGCATCGCCTCGCTCGATCTCGGCGGCCACGTCGACACCCATCACGCCGATCCGGGCGGGCACACCAGCACCACCGGTCTGCATCTGCTCGGCCTCTGACGGGAGGCGCCTCCGCCGCTGCGCGGCGGAGGCCGTCTCGATGCCGCGGGGGAGGCACTTGAGGGACGAGGGGGGACGAGTTGGGTGACGATCGAACCTTGCGTCGGCGCGGGCGC
The DNA here is from genome assembly GCF_004348265.1 of Methylobacterium segetis. GTDB lineage: Bacteria > Pseudomonadota > Alphaproteobacteria > Rhizobiales > Beijerinckiaceae > Methylobacterium > Methylobacterium segetis. Next base: position 10,099 of record NZ_SMNT01000045.1, on the reverse strand, counting down.
CGCGAGTTCTGGGGCGCCCTGCGGGCCGGCAGGGGTGCGCTCGTCACCGCGATCGTGGCGAGCGGCGTCATCAACCTGCTGATGCTCACCGCCCCCCTGTTCATGCTCCAGGTCTACGACCGGGTGCTGCCGAGCCGCAGCATCCCGACCCTCTTCGGGCTCGCCGGCATCGCGGGGATGCTCTTCCTGATCCAGAGCCTGCTCGAAGTGCTGCGCGCCCGCATCCTGGCGCGGTTCGGGCGCCTGGTCGAAGAGCGGCTCGGCGAGCGCCTGTTCCGCACGCTGCTCGCGCGCGGCACCGAGGGGCCGCGCACGGACGAGGGCCCGCAGGCGCTTCGCGACCTCGATACGGTCCGGGGCTTCCTCGGCAGCATGGCCTTCACGGCCATCTTCGACCTGCCGTGGGTGCCCCTCTACATCGCGATCTGCTTCCTGTTCCATCCCTGGATCGGTGTCGCCATCGCGGCGGGTGCCATCGTCCTCGCCGCGCTGACTCTCCTCACCGACTGGGCCAGCGCGGGACCGACCCGGGCGGCCGTGAAGGCCACGGCCGAGCGGCGCGCCTTCACCGACATGGTCCACCGCACCGCGCCCCTTCTGACCGCCCTCGGCATGCGCTCGCGCATGGTCGCGCTCTGGCAGGACAGGTCGCGGCGCAGCCTCGACGTCACGACCTACGGCAACGATCTCGCCATCGGCTTCGGCAGCGCGGCACGGCTCCTGCGCACGATGCTCCAATCCGGCATCCTCGGCCTCGGCGCCTTGCTCGTGGTCCGCGAGGAGGCGACGGCCGGCGTGATGCTCGCCGCCACCATCCTTTCCGCCCGCGCCCTCGCGCCGGTGGATCTGGCGATCGCGAACTGGAAGTCGGTGGCCGCGGCCCGCCAGGCCTGGGCCCGGCTCGTCGCCGCTCTGCCGGACGGCGATGCGTCGACGCCCGTGCCGCTTCCCCGGCCGCGCGAGAGCGTCAGGGTCACGGCCCTGTCGGTCGCCCTGCCGGGGAGCGACACGCTCGCCCTGCACGACGTGAGCTTCGCCCTGGCGCCCGGCAGCGCGCTCGGCGTGATCGGGCAGAGCGGCTCCGGCAAGTCGACGCTCGCCCGCGCCCTCGTCGGGATCACGCCCCCGAGCCGGGGCGTCATCCGGCTCGACGGCGCCGCCCTCGACCAGTGGGACCGGGACGAGCTCGGGCGCAGCCTCGGCTACCTCGCCCAGGACGTCGAGATGATCGAGGGCACCATCGCGCAGAACATCACGCGCTTCGACCCGGAGCCCGACCCGGAGGCGTTGCTGGCGGCGGCGCGCGCGGCGGGCGTCCACGAGGTCGTGCTGCGGCTGCCCGCGGGCTACGACACGCCCATCGGGCCGGGGCTTCCGGCCCTCTCCGGCGGACAGCGCCAGCGCATCGCCCTCGCCCGGGCCCTCTACGGCGACCCCTTCCTCGTCGTCCTCGACGAGCCGAACTCCAACCTCGACGTCGATGGCGAGCGGGCGCTGTCCGCCGCGGTGCAGGGGGTGCGCGCCCGGGGCGGCGTCGCCGTCGTCATCGCCCATCGGCCGAGCGCCCTGACGGCGGTCGACCGCATCCTCGTCCTGAGCGACGGCCGGGTGCAGATGCACGGGCCGCGGGACGAGGTTCTGGCGCAACTGGCCGCGCTCACGCGCCAGACCCCGACGAGGGTGGCATGACCGGACAGGATCCGACCCGCGCGACGCGCCGCTCCCTGCGGCGCCACCTCCTCGGCGTCCTGGCCGTCCTCGCCCTCGCGACCGGCGTGGGCGCCTGGACCGCCCTGACGGAATTGTCCGGGGCGATCATCGCCGCGGGCTCGCTCGTGGTCGAGACCAACATCAAGAAGGTGCAGCACCCGACGGGGGGCGTCGTGGCCGACTTGCGCGTGGACGAGGGAAGCCGCGTCAACGCGGGCGACCTCCTGATCCGCCTCGACGCGACCACGGCCAGGGGCACCTACGACAGCGTCAGCAAGAGCCTCTGGGAACTGGCCGCCCGCACGGCGCGCCTCGAGGCCGAGCGCGACGGCCTCGGCGAGGTCGCTTTTCCCGCCGAGCTGCGCGCGGCCGGCCCCGATGTCGCCCGCATCGTCGACGGCGAGCGCAAGCTCTTCCGGTTCCGCCGCGACGCGCGGCTCGGGCAGGAGGCGCAGCTGCGCGAGCGGGTGGGCCAGCTCCGGGACGAGATCCGCGGCCTGTCCGAGCAGGGGGAGGCCAAGGAGCAGGAGACGGGCATCATCCAGCGCGAGTACGACGGCGTGCAGGACCTCTGGAGGAAGAACCTGATCCAGCTGAGCCGGGTCACGAGCCTGGAGCGCGACATCGCGCGGCTCAAGGGCGAGCGGGGCGTGCTCGTCGCCAACATCGCGCAGACGAAGGGCAAGATCTCCGAGACGGAATTGCAGATCATCCAGCTGGAGCAGAACCTGCGCAGCGAGGTGGCGAAGGAACTGGCCGAGATCCGGGCCAAGGTCGCCACCCTGATCGAGCAGAAGATCACCGCCTACGATCAGCTTCAACGCATCGAGATCCGCTCGCCTCAGGCCGGATACGTGCACGAACTCGCCGTCCACACGCGCGGCGGGGTCATCTCGCCCGGCGAGCCGATCATGCTGATCGTGCCGACGGCCGATTCGCTCGTCGTCGAGGTCCGGGTCGCGCCCCAGGACATCGACCGGGTGCGGCTCGGGCAGGCGGCGAGCCTGCGCTTCCCGAGCTTCGACCAGCGCACCACGCCCGAGCTCCGGGGCGCGGTGACCCGGATCGCGGCCGATGTCAGCGAGGACAAGCGGACAGGGACCGCCTACTACCTGGTGCGGCTCGGCGTGCCGAAGGAGGAACTGGCCCGCCTCGAGGGGACGACGCTGATGCCCGGCATGCCGGTCGAGGCCTTCGTCAAGACGGCGGACCGGACGGTCCTGTCCTACCTCACCAAGCCCCTCACCGATCAGACGCGCCGGGCCTTCCGCGAGAAGTGAGGATCGGCCCGATGATCGCGATCTCCGGCCGCGCCCTCCCCGCGTTGATCGCGATCATCGCGAATCGCGGACAAAGGCGAGGAGATCCCGGTTGATGACGTCCGGATGGGTGGTGCACATCCCGTGCGGGAACCCGTCATAGGTCTTGAGGGTGCCCGCCTTCAGGAGCGGGTGCGAGAGCAGGGCCGAATCCGCGATCGGCACGATCTGGTCGTCGGTGCCGTGCAGCACGAGGACCGGCACCCCGATCGCCTTCAGGTCGTCCGTGAAATCGGTCTCCGAGAAGGCCGCGATGCAATCGTACTGCGCCTTGGCGCCGCCCATCATCCCCTGCCGCCACCAATTGTCGACGATCCCCTGCGAGACCTGCGCGCCCGCGCGGGTGAAGCCGTAGAAGGGGCCGGCCGGAACGTCGCGGTAGAATTGCGCCCGGTTGGCCGCCAGCGCCGCGCGGAACCCGTCGAAGACCGCGATCGGCAGGCCGCCCGGATTCGCCTCGGACCGGACCATGACCGGCGGCACGGCGCCGATCAGCACGGCCCGGGAGACGCGCCCCGGCTCGGCGCGGGCGACGTAGCGGGCGACCTCGCCGCCGCCGGTCGAGTGGCCGACATGGATGGCCTCCCTCAGGTCGAGGGCGGCGGCGAGCGCGGCGACGTCGGCCGCGTAGGTGTCCATCTCGTTGCCGGTGGCGGTCTGGCTGGAGCGGCCGTGGCCGCGCCGGTCATGCGCGACGACGCGGAAGCCCTGTTCGAGGACGAACAGCATCTGCGCGTCCCAATCGTCGGCGCTGAGCGGCCAGCCGTGATGGAAGACGATCACTCGGCCCTCCCGCGGCCCCCAATCCTTGTAGAAGATCTCGGTCCCGTCCTTCGTGGTGATCGTCGGCATGGTGAACCTCCTCGGGGTCTGGGGCGGGTCGGGCCGCGGCCCCTGATCGCGGAACGACGCGCAGAGTGCCGCGCCGCGCGTTCTCCGGAAACGGAAACGATCGAAAGCCACCGTTTCCGTTCGCGGGGTCGGCGGTGCATGGGGGCGCGGGGCCTCAGCCGGCGAGCTGGCGAAGCTCGTTGCGGGCGATGCCGAGGAGCGTGCGCAGCGCCAGGCCGGCGATGAGGATCGTGGCGAGGGCGAGCAGGAGCAGGGCGAGGCCGTCCGCCGCGACGTCGCCGACATGCTCGGCGTAGCGCAGGGCCGCCACGGCCATCGCGGCCGCGGGGAAGCTCACGGCCCACCACGACACCCGGAACGGGCAGCAGCGCGGCAGGTCGCGCAGGCGGCCGACGAGGACCACGAAGACAAACAGCGCGATGAGGAACAGGGCCTCCGCGAAGGCGTCGATCCGGCCGAGCGTCGCCGCGTAGCTCGAGAACCCGACCGCGAAGGGCGCCACCAGGATCATCAGCGTCGGCTGCTGCGCGGCGGGCAGCGGCTCCTCGAAGACGAGGCGGGCGAAGACCAGGGTGAAGAGCGGGAGCGCGAAGAACAGCCCCACGCTCAGGGAGAACAGGCTCAGCGTCTGCGTGTGCGGAAGGCCGACCGAGGCGGCGGCGAGCGGCACGTCGAGGAGGCCGACGACGGGCACCATCCAGGCCGGGGTGGCATGGGCGAGCCTCTGGCGGCTGCCCATCCAGCGGTTCACGATGAGCACGGCGAAGGGCACCATGCCGACGACGCCGAGGATCCAGGCCGCCGCGGCCAGGGTCGGGCTGAGGCCCCGGAGAACGAAGGGCAGCAGCAGCAGGCTGATCAGCACGGTGCCGAACAGGTTGCCGGCGATGGGGTGCCGGAACTCGGCGAGGACCGCCGGCCACGCGGTGACGGCCTTGGCGCCGTAGGCGAGCGCGAGCCCCACGAAGGTGGCGAGGGCGCCCCACCCGATCAGGTCGGACACGAGCGCGGGAAGGCCGTAGCGCGCGCTCGCGAGGCGCCACGCGACGCTCAGGCCGGCCAGCCCCATCACGGCGCCGAACAGGCTGACCGGCAGGTAGTCGAACAGGGGCGCGCGGCCCGCCCGGACGGGGGCCGCCGCCTCCGCCGTCGCGATCGTGGTCATGGCCGGCTCCACCCTCAGACCCCCGAGAGCTGCGCCTTGGCGAGCGGCAGGCTGCGCACGCGCCGGCCGGTCAGGGCCGCGACCGCGTTGACCACCGCCGGCGGCACGCCGGGCAGGCCCGGCTCGCCGATCCCGCCCATCGGCGCGCCGCTCTCGACAATGGTGACGTGGACGCGCGGCATCCGCTCGCGGTCGAGGATCGGGTAGGCGTCGTAGTTGCGCGCCTGCCGCCGGCCGCCCTCGTAGACGACCTGCTCCAGCAGCGTCGCCGAGAGGCCGAGCGCCGCCGCGCCCTCGACCTGCCGCGCGACGATGCCCGGATTGACCACGCTGCCCGGATCGATGGCGATCCAGAGGTCGTGCACCCGCGCCTGGCCGTCCGTCAGGGACACCTCCGCGATGGTCGCGGTCTCCGAGCCGAAGGGCGAGGCCATCGCGATGCCGCGCGCCCGGCGCGTGCCGTCGGGCGCCTCGAACGGCCCGCGCTTCCATCCCCCGGCGCGATCGGCGACCGTCTGCAGGAGCGTGCGGTGGCGCGGGCTGTCCTTCAGAAGCGCCATGCGGAGGGCGAAGGGGTCGTGGCCGCCGGCCGCGGCCACCTCGTCGAGGAAGCTCTCGTAGAAATAGTCGTTCATCGAGTGGCCGACCGAGCGCCAGAAGGCGATCGTGACGGGGTGGGGCACCTTCACGTAGTCGAGGCGCCGGTTCGGGATCGCGTAGGGTTTCCGGTCGAGGCCCTCGACGACGGAGGACTCGACCGGCGCCTTGAACAGCGCGCCGAACCAGCGGCCGATCGGGCCCTCGCCCACCGCCCGGATCTGCAGGGCCACCGGCAGCCCGTCGGGGCCGAGCGCCGCGCGGAACCGCGCGAAGCTCAGGGGACGCACCGCGTCCATCCCGAATTCCTCCTCGCGCGACCACAGGACCCGCACGGCGCTGCCGGTCGCCCGGGCGAGCAGGATCGCCTGCGGGAAGGGATTGGCCGGCCCGTAATAGAAGTGGCGGCCGAAGAAGCCGCCCAGCATCGGCGAGTGGATGCGCACCTGCGCCGGCTGCAGCCCGGCGATTCCGGCGGCGACCTGCTGGAACACCTCCGGCATCTGGTTGGGCAGCCAGAGATCGAGCGTCCCGTCCGCCGCGAAGCGGGCGACGGCCGAGGGCGGTTCGAGCTGCGCGTGGGCGAGATAGGGCGCGTCGTACTCCGCCTCGACGAGCGTCGCGGCCCCGGCGAAGGCGCCCGCCACGTCGCCCTCCTGCTCGGCCGGGATGCCCGCATCCGTCGCGCCCTTCAGGGCCTCGAGCATCGCCGCCGACGAGAAGCCGGCGGAGACCGTCGCGATGCCCTCGGCGGCGGGGCTCGTCCAGGCGACGCGGAGGGCCTCGGCCCCCTTGCGCGCGCGCCACCAGGAATCGGCAACGACCGCCACGGCGCCCGGCAGGCGGTGCACCGAGCGGACGCCCGGCATCGCGCGCACCTCCGCCTCGTTGGCGATGTCCTGCGGCTCGGTGCCGAGATGGGGGGCGTGCTGGACGGCCGCGTGCAGCATCCCGTCCAGGCGGATGTCGATCGCGTAGATCGCCCGGCCGGTCGACTTGTCGCGCGCGTCGAGCCGCGCGACCGGCTTGCCGATCCACCGGAAGGTCTTCGGGTCCTTCAGGGGCACGTCGTCCCGCGGCTGCAGGGCGAGGGCCGCGGCGGCGAGATCGCCGTAGCCGAGCGTGCGGCCGGAGGCGGCGTGGACCACGCGCCCGTCATCGGTCGTCAGGCTGGCCTGCGGCACGCCGAGCCGCGCCGCGGCGGCCCGCAGCATCATCTCGCGGGCCGTGGCGCCGAGCCGCCGCATGGCGTCGAAGCTGGAGCGGGTCGAGAAGCTGCCGCCCGTCATGCGCAGGCCGTTGACGACCGCGTAATCGGGGCCGGGCGGCGCGCATTCCACCGCGAAGCGCGACGGATCGAGGTCGAACTCCTCGCCGATCGTCTGGGCGAGGCCCGTATTGATGCCCTGGCCGCCCTCCACGAAGGGGCTGAGCAGGCGCGCCGTGCCGTCGGGCCTCATCTCGAGGAAGGCCGCGACGCGCGTGCCCGGCTTCGGGGCGACGGCGCCCGCTCCCTCGGCCCGCTCCTGGGCGAGGGCGGGACCGAGGCCGACCCCGAGGACGAGCGCGCCCGCGGCGGTCCCGAGGAAGCCGCGCCGCGAGAGGTTGCGGACGGGCGCGCGGCCCGCCGCCCGGCGCGGGTCCGCGAGCAGGTGGGGGGCGAGGCCGTTCATCGTGAGGTCGTTCATCGTGAGGCCGTTCATCGTGAGGCCGTTCATGGCGCCCTCCCCTCAGGCCGCGGCCCGCCGCACGGCCGCGGCGACGACGGTGTAGGTGCCGCAGCGGCACAGGTTGGTCATCGCGGCGGCGATGTCGCCCTCGCTCGGCCTCGGGTTCTCCTTGAGGAGGCCCGTCGCGGCCATGACCTGCCCGGACTGGCAATAGCCGCATTGCGGCACCTCGATGCCGATCCAGGCCGAGACCACCCGGGCGCCGACCGGATCCTGCTCGATCGCCTCGATGGTGGTGACGGATTGCGCGCCCACGCTCTCGACCGGCACCTGGCAGGAGCGCACCGCCTGCCCGTCGAGGAGGATGGTGCAGGCCCCGCACTGGCCGATGCCGCAACCGTACTTGGTGCCGGTCAGGCCCAGCGTGTCGCGCAGGACGAAGAGGAGCGGCGTGTCCGGCTCGGCGTCGACCGAGTGCCGGCGATCGTTGACCGTGAGCGTCACCATGATTGCGTCCCTCCGGTTCGGTGCAGAGCGAACAACCTGCTTAGGCAAGGCGGGCCATGTCGCAAACGTCATAAACACGGCGATTTCGGACATGCCCTCGGGCGCGTGCGCGACCTCCGCCTGGACGGCCCGGCCGAACCGCCGCCTCGCCCCTCGGCTCCGGACGAGGCCGCCCGCCTCCGAGATCAGGCGCAGGTTGTCGGTCGGGCTGCCCGCGACCGTGCTCGCGGTCCGGAGCACGGCGGGGGCCGGGAGCGAGATCGGCTTCGGATCGGGGGTGGCCACAACGCCGATGTCGAGCATCGCTGTTCCCTTCAGCGGACCTCGCGATCCGCGCCGCTGCCCGGCCGCAAGCCAGAGGCGGGCCATCTGCCCCGCGCGGGCGTCCTTCCGACCGGAACCGTGCCGAACCGTTCGGTGCAGCCGCCGCCGCGCCGCGAAGCCGGTCGAGCCGGAGCATCGCGCGCGGGGCGGCGCCGGCCAAGGGCGCGGGCCTAGGCGGTGCGGTAGCGCTCGGCCGGCCGGGCGCTGGACAGGTGCGGCAGCATGGTCCGGCGGGCGGCCTCCCAGGCCTCCCACTCGGCGGCGTCGCGCAGGGAGGGCACGGTGGCGAACTCGCCCCGGTCGAGCCCGACGAGGGCGGCGTCGACGAGATCCTCGGCCGACATCACCCAATCCGCCGGAAGGTTGCTGGCGGGAAGCCCCGCGATGTCCCAGAACTCCGTCCCGGTCGCGCCGGGCAGCACCACCTGCACCGCGACGCCGGTGCCGTCGAGTTCCTTGCGCAGGGCGTGGCTGAAGGCGAGGACGAAGGATTTCGAGCCGCCATAGACCCCGTTGAGCACTTCCGGGCCGATCGCGACGATCGAGGCGATGTTGATGACCGTGCCCGCGCCGCGCGCCCGGAGGGCCGGCACGGCCGCGTAGGTCAGGCGCATCGGCGCGGTGACGTTGATGGCGATCATCCGCTCCATCTCGTCGACCGAGGCCGAGGCGAGCGGCGCGGCGCTGCCGAAGCCCGCATTGTTGACGAGATGCGTGATCCGCGCGTCGGTGCTCAGGATCGCCTCGACCTCGGCGAGCCCCGCCCGGCTCGCGAGATCGGCCGCGACGGTCCGGATCGCGACGCCGTGGCGGCGGCGCAGCGTCTCGGCCACGGCCTCGAGGCGCTCGCGGTTGCGGGCGACGAGGACGAGGTCGTGGCCGCGCCCCGCGAAGCGGTCGGCGTAGACGGCCCCGATCCCGGAGGAGGCGCCGGTGACGAGGACGGTTCCCTGCTGTGTGGTCATGGGCGTGCCCTTTCCCGAAGGCGTGGCCGGTTGGCGATGCGGGAACCCTAGGACTGGACGGCAATGTCCGAAATGACATAAACCCGTCAAATCAGGACATCACGTCGGGAGGGGCCGGTGCGGCAGGTTGGGTTCATCCTCGAGGACGGATTCCAGGTCATGGGCATGGCCGCCCTGTCGGCCTTCGAGTTCGCCAACGTCGCCCTCGGGGAGGAGGCCTACCGCCTGACCGTGATGTCCGAGCGGGGCGGGACGGTCCGCTCCTCGCTCGGCATCCGGATCGAGACCGTGCCGCTGACCGACTTCCCCGACACGCTGATGGTCGTCGGGGAATTGCTGCCCCGCCCGCTCACGCCGGCGCTGCGCGACTACATCGCCGCGGCGGGCCGGCAGAGCCGGCGCGTCGCGGGGCTCTGCACGGGCGCCTTCGCCCTCGCCGAGGCCGGCCTCCTCGACGGCCGCACGGCCACCACGCACTGGGCCCATGCCCGCGACCTTCAGGAACGCTTCCCCCTCGCCCGCGTCGACGACGACCGCATCTTCGCCTCCGACGGCAATGTCTGGACCTCGGCGGGGATGAGCGCGGCGATCGACCTGACCCTGGCCCTGATCGAGGACGACCACAGCGCGGCTCTGTCGCGCGCGGTGGCGCGCAAGCTCGTCGTCTATCACCGCCGCCCGGGCGGGCAGTCGCAATTCTCGGCCCTCCTCGAATTGGAGCCCCGCTCGGACCGCGTCCGCCGCGCGCTGCTCTACGCCAAGGAGCACCTGCGCAACCCGCTCACCGTGGAGGAGCTCGCGGAGGCCGCCAGCCTCAGCCCGCGCCAGTTCAGCCGCCTCTTCCGGGAGGAGACCGGCCAGTCGCCGGCCAAGGGCGTCGAGCGGCTGCGGCTCGAAGCGGCGCAGGTCATGCTCGAGGAGGGGCGCCACACGATGGACGTCGTCGCCCGGGACACGGGCTTTGCCGACCGCGACCGGATGCGCCGCGCC
>NZ_SMNT01000044.1 GCF_004348265.1 Methylobacterium segetis | reverse complement strand
GGCGCGGGCGTGCCCGGCGACCTGCCGCGCGTGCATACCGGCGCCCGCACCGCCACCTCGAGCGAGATCGCCTGGGCCTGGGTGCCGTGGATCATCCTGTCGGTCGTCGTCGCGATCTGGGGCACCGGCTGGTTCAAGAGCCTCGTGAACCCGATCTTCACGATCAAGTACGAGGTCCCGGGCCTGCACAACGTGATCATGAAGGTGCCCCCGGTCGTCGCCAAGGCGCATCCGGAGGCGGCGGTCTTCGCCTTCACCTACATGTCCTACACGGGCACGGGCGTGCTCATCGCCGCGATCATCTCCGGCCTGATCATGCGCTTCTCGCCCTGGCGCCTCGTCACCGCCTATCTCGAGACGATCTGGGTGCTGCGCTACTCGCTCATCACCATCGCGGCGATGCTCGCGCTCGGCGTGCTCACCCGCTACGGCGGCGTCGACGCGACGCTCGGCCTCGCCTTCGCCGGCACGGGCATCCTCTACCCGTTCTTCGGCACCCTGCTCGGCTGGCTCGGCGTGGCGCTGACGGGCTCGGACACGGCCTCGAACGTGCTCTTCGGCGGCTTGCAGAAGATCACCTCGGAGCAGCTCGGCCTGTCGGGCATCCTGATGGCCTCGGCGAACTCGTCGGGCGGCGTGATGGGCAAGATGATCGACGCGCAGTCGATCGTCGTGGCCTCCACCGCCACCGGCTATTTCGGCCAGGAGGGCAAGATCCTGCGCTTCGTGTTCTGGCACTCGATCGTGCTCGCCTGCATGGTCGGCGGCCTCGTGATGCTGCAGGCCTACGTGTACCCGTTCAACGCGATGGTCATCCACCCGTAGGGTCGGCCGCACCGGCCATGCTGCAACCCGCTCCGGCCCTCGGCCGGGGCGGGTTTTTCATGTTCGCGCGGATGAACGCGGTGCCTGCGGCGTACCTTTCCGCCGCCCGCGGCGGCCCCACCTGAGGGGGATGTTCCTGTTCCGGCGTGCCGCCCAGCCCGACAGCCTCGCGACCCTGCCCGGGCTCGAGACCGGGCGCCTGCGCATCGCGGCCCTCGCCGCGCGCGACGCCGAGGCCCTGCGCCGCCTCACCGACGATCCGGCGATCACCGGCGCCGTCGACTTCCTGCCGGAACCCTTCACGCTCGCGGATGCGCGCGCGCTGATCGCCTCCGGGCGGAGGGGCAGCGACCGCTTCAACGGTGTCTGGGATCGGGAGAGCCGCACCCTCGTCGCGGTGGTGGGCACGCACCTGCGGGGCGAGGGCGCCATCGAGATCGGCTACTGGGTCGGAGGAGCAGCCCGCGGCCGCGGCATCGCGACCGAGGCGGTGGCGGGGCTCCTCGGCCTCCTCGCCCGCCGCTTTCCCCACCGGAGCGTCGTCGCCGAGTGCCGTCCCGGCAACGTCGCCTCGTGGGGGCTGCTGCGCAAGCTCGGCTTCGAGGATACCGGCGAGGAGGGGCACCGGCCGGGACGGCGGCTCCTGATGAAGACCGATCCGTTTCGAACACTAGTCTGAAGGTCGGCCGCTTCCCACGCCCTCGGAGAGGAGGGTGACGGAGGCGCCCCCGCCCCTCTACTCCGCCGCCGCCCGCGGCGGTTCTCCCGCCTCCGCGATCCAGGCGGCGAGGGCGGCCCGGCCCCGGTCGGTGAGCGCCCGCTTCTTCAGCGCCGCCTTCTCCGGTCCGCGCAACCGGCGACCCGTCTCGTTGCGCGGCGCCCGCTCGAGCGGCGGGAACAGCCCGAAATTCACGTTCATCGGCTGGAACGAGCGGGGGGCGTTGGCCGCCGGCTCGCCGCCTTGCACGATGTGCCCGCCGGTGATGTGGGCGATGAGCGCGCCGAGCGCGGTCGTCTGCGGCAGCGGCGGCAGGCGGCGGCCCTGCGCCTCAGCGAGCGCGAAGCGCCCGGCCATCAGGCCCACCGCGGCGCTCTCGACATACCCCTCGCAGCCCGTGATCTGGCCGGCGAAGCGCAAGGAAGGCCGCGCCTTCAGGCGCAGCGTCCCGTCGAGGAGGCGGGGCGAGTCGAGATAGGTGTTGCGGTGCAGGCCGCCGAGCCGGGCGAACTCGGCGTTCTCCAGGCCCGGGATCGTGCGGAAGATCCGCACCTGCTCGGCGTGGCGCAGCTTCGTCTGGAAACCCACCATGTTGTAGAGGGTGCCGAGGGCGTTGTCCTGGCGCAGCTGCACGATGGCGCAGGGCTTCACCGTCGGGTCGTGGGGGTTCGTCAGGCCCACGGGCTTCATCGGGCCGTGGCGCAGGGTCTCGGGACCGCGCTCGGCCATCACCTCGATCGGCAGGCAGCCGTCGAAGTAGGGGGTCGAGGTCTCCCACTCCTTGAAGCTCGTCTTCTCGCCCGCGATCAGCGCCGCGATGAAGGCGTCGTACTGCGCCCGGTCCATGGGGCAATTCAGGTAGTCGGCCCCCGTGCCACCGGGACCCGGCTTGTCGTAGCGCGACTGGAACCACGCACGCCCCATGTCGATCGAGTCGCGGTGCACGATCGGGGCGATGGCGTCGAAGAAGGCGAGCGATTCTGCCCCCGTCAGCGCGCGGATCCCCTCCGCCAGCGCCGGGGAGGTCAGGGGACCGGTCGCCACGATCGTCGAGCCCCACGCGTCCGGCGGCAGCCCCGCGATCTCCTCCCGCACGACGGTGACGAGGGGATGCGCCTCGAGGGCTCTCGTCACGGCAGCCGCGAAACCCTCGCGGTCCACGGCGAGCGCCCCGCCCGCCGGAACCTGGTTCGCGTCGCCCATCCGCAGGATGAGCGAGCCGAGGCTGCGCATCTCCTGGTGCAGGAGGCCGACCGCATTGCCCTCCGCGTCGTCCGAGCGGAAGGAGTTCGAGCAGACGAGCTCGGCGAGGCTCTCGGTCTGGTGCGCGTCGGTGCCGCGCACGGGCCGCATCTCGTGGAGCACGACCGGGTGGCCGCCGCTGGCGATCTGCCAAGCGGCCTCGGAGCCCGCCAGCCCGCCGCCGACAATATGGATGGGATCTCGCGCCGTCATCCGGAGGACTTAAACCCGCGGGCAGGGGCGATCAACGGTCCACGCCACGGGACTGAACCGGGGCTCCGGCCGCGCCGTTGACGCCCGCATGGGTCCCGGCGAGACGGTGAGGATGAGCGAGTCGAATCCCCGGACGGAGACGCGAGAGGAGCGGCCGTGGAGTGCGGCCTCCGTTGCGGAGGCGGATGCCGTCTCGGGCGGGGAGGGGATGCGCGCGTCCGAGCGGCGCACGGCGCGCGACGTCAGCCGTCTCGGCTTGCTGCGCGACCAGCTCGGCCGTGTGGCCAAGCGCCTGCCCCTGCGGCGGCGCCTCAGCCGGGGCACGGCGCACGGCGTGATGTCGGCCTGCGCCGCCATCGTCGCCTACCTGCCGACGCAGGCGCTCGGCCTGCGCGAGGGCTTCTGGAGCGCCATCACCGCCCTGGCCGTGGCGCAGACGGAATTCGGCGCGACCCGCTCCACCGCCCGCGACCAGTTCACGGGGGCTGCGATCGGCGGGATGATCGGGCTCGGCACCTATCTGGCGGCCGGCCCGAGCCTGCCGAGCTACGCCCTCAGCGTGATTCTCTCGATCGTCGCCTGCGGCCTCGTCAACGTGGCGAGCGCCGGGCGGCTCGCGGCCATCACCGCCACGATCCTCCTGCTGGTCCCCCATCTGGGCAGCGTCGAGCGGATGCTGTGGTCGCGGGTGTTCGAGGTGGGATGGGGGGTGTGCGTGGCCATCGTCACCGTCTGGATCGTGACGCGGATCAACCGGCGCCTCGGCATCGCCCTGTGAGCCCTCAGTGGAGGGGCGGGCTCATCAGATAGCTCTCCCGGTCTCCGGAGACGACGCTCAGGGCGATCGGGCGGCCCTCGCGGCGCACCGAGAGCGGCACCCGCACTCCCGCCTCGCCGAGGGCCCAGACCTGGCGGAAGAAACCGGCAAGGTCGGAAACGGGCTCTCCGGCGACGGCCTCGACGAAATCGCCCACGCGCAGGTCGCCCGCCTCCGCCGGACCGTCGTCGGCGAGCCCCATCACCGCGATGCCGTCCTCCGTCTCGGTGGCGTAGACGCCGAGCCAGGGCCGGGGCGGCCGGTTCGGGCGGCCCCGGGCGGCGAGATCGTCGAGGATCGGCGGCAGGAGGTCGATCGGCACGACGAGGTTGATCGGCCGCGCGCCCGCGCTGCCGCCCTGCTGGAGCTGCAGGGAGCCGATGCCGACGAGTTCGCCGCCCGGACCGATCAGGGCCGTACCGCCCCAGTGCGGGTGCGACGGCGCGGTGAAGAGCGCCTCGTCGAGGACGTACTCCCAGTAGCCCGCGAATTCCTGGCGGCCGACCACCTGGGTGGCGACGCTGCGCGCCCGTCCCCCCGCGCCCGCCAGCACCGCCCGGTCGCCCATCTTGAGCCCGGCGGAGCGGCCGATCGGCAGGGCCGGCAGGGCGAGGTCGCCGAGCGCCTGCACGAGGCCGAAGCCGGTGGCCGCGTCGAAGCCCACCACGTGGCCGGGGACCGAGCGCCCGTCATGGGTGGTGAGCCAGACGGTATCGGCCTCCATGACCAGGTAGCCCACGGTGAGCACGAGCCCGTCCTCGCGGATCAGCACGCCGTTGCCCGCCCGCTCGGTGCCGAGCGTCTCGGCGGTGAAGGCCTCGGCCGGGACCCGGGTCGAGAGGGCGACGACGGCGCTCAGCGCCCGGTCGAGGTCGTAGCCGTAATCGGCGGGCTTGGGCTGCACGGATGCGGGGATCCTCCAGTCGCCCTGCGAGGCCATGGCGTTTCCGTCCTTCCTGCGTCTCGGGGACATGACGAGACGGCCTGAGATAGGTCGCCGCTCCGGGCCCGACAGGCTCGCGCGGCGACGCCACCCACAGGTTGTGCCAGCGGAAGCGTATGGCGCGCCGGGCGGCTCTGCTCTACGATCCGGCCGCCGGCGGAGAGGGCGCGAGACCCGGGGCGCCGGCTGCGGAAACGCTCCGTCCTTGCCCAGCCAGGCAGGGCTCCCGGGCGCGTGTGCCGCATGTCCTGCCGAGAGCGCCGGCGCGCGCGAGAGGAAGGTTGAAGTCCCGTGCGCGACGACGCGACCCTTGAGCGACTCCTCGACGCGGTCGCGGCCCGGGACGAGGCGGCGCTTCGCGCCCTCTACGATCTCACCGCGCCGAAACTTCTCGGCGTGATCCTGCGTATCCAGCGCGACCGGTCGGCTGCCGAGGACATCCTTCAGGACGTCTTCCTGCGGGTCTGGCAATCGGCGGGCTCATACGTTCCGGAGGCGGGGCGCCCCCTGTCGTGGCTCTGCACGATCGCGCGCAACCGCGCCATCGATGCGATCCGCCGCAGAACCGAGGCGCAGGGGCCGGTGCACGAGGATGGGGAGGATTGGTTGGAGCGGCTCGCCGATCCTCACGACAGCGAGGACTCGATCCTCGGCCGGGACGCCCTGCGGGCCTGCCTCGCACGGCTCGATCCCGCGCACCGGGATTGCGTCGTGCTGGCCTATTGCGAGGGCTTCTCGCGGGAGGACCTCGCCCAACGCTTCGAGCGCCCCGTCAACACGATCAAGACCTGGCTGCACCGCGCGCTGGCGAGCCTGAAGGGCTGCCTGGAGGCCGTGTCGTGAGCGCGGGACAGGAGGCGCGGGAGCCCGGAGAAGACCGCGCGGGAGAATATGTCCTCGGCACCTTGACGCTCGCCGAACGGGTCGCCTTCGCGCGCGATCTCGCCCGGGATCCGGCCCTCGCCCAGGCGGTGCGCGATTGGGAACGGCGCCTCGGCCCCCTGAGCCTCGTCGCACCCGAGATCCGGCCGGGGCCGCATGTCTGGGAGCGGATCGCCCGTGCGCTGCCCGGAGGCGCGGCGGCCAACGACAACCGCGTCCGTGCGCTGACGCGGCGCCTGCGCCTCTGGCAGGGCGGGGCCGCCGCTGCGGCGCTCGCAGCCGCCGGGCTCGCCCTCGTCATCCTCTCGCCCCGGCCCGAGCGACCGGACGGAGCCCGCTACGTCGCCGTGGTCACGAGCGGCGGTGCCGCACCCGCCCTCCTCGTGAGCATCGACACCGCGACCGGGCAGGCCGCGGTGCGGCCGGTGGCGGCCGAGACGCCGGCCGGGCACAGCCTGCAGCTCTGGTACGTGGGCACCGACGCCGTCCCGAAGCCGCTCGGGCTGATCGGCGCCGACGCGGCCCGCCTCCCCTTGCCGGCGGGCGCCCGGGCGGGCGAGGGCGTCTTCGCCGTCTCGGTCGAGCCGCCGGGCGGCTCCCCGACCGGGCTGCCGACGGGGCCTGTGGTCTACACGGGCAAGCTCATCCGCGAGTGACCGCGATCCGCAAGTGACCGCGAGATCAACGTGAACGGGCCCCGCCTCGGGGAGGCGGAGCCCGCAGCTTGATGTGCCTCGCGTGGCCCTGGAAGCCGGATCCGGCGCTTCGCACCGTCCGGACGGAAGGCCGCACACGCGGACGGGCGCCGACCCCGCCGCGCGGGCCGGCCCCTTTCCGATCAGGGCTGCAGCACGCCGTTGATGACGTGGATGACGCCGTTCGACTGCATCACGTTGGCGATGGTGACGGTCGCGGTGTTGCCCTTAGCGTCGGTGACGTAGACCTTCTTGCCACGGGTCGAGACCGTGAGCGGCGCGCCCTGCACGGTCTTGAGCTGACCTTCACCGCCGCCCTGCTTGGCCAGCGCCGTCAGGTCCTTCGCGGTGTAGGTGCCCGGCACGACGTGATAGGTGAGGATCGCGGTGAGCGTCGCCTTGTTGGCAGGCTGGACCAGCGTCTCGACGGTGCCCGGCGGCAGCTTGGCGAAGGCGGCATTGGTCGGCGCGAACACGGTGAAGGGGCCGGGGCCGGCCAGGGTGTCGACGAGGCCCGCCGCCTTCACGGCCGCCACCAGCGTGGTGTGATCCTTCGAGTTGACCGCGTTCTCGACGATGTTCTTCGACGCGTACATCGGTGCGCCGCCGACCATCGGGTTCTTGGCGAGCGCGGCACCGGGCAGCGCGAGGCCGATGGCGAGGGCAAGGGCGGCAGCGCGGGTGCGGCCGGCATTCAGGATGACCATTGAGCGTAACCTCTCTTCTGACCCCTACGGGGGCGGACGCAGGCCTCTACGGGGCTCTGCGAAGGAAGGTTTCGCGCAATCGAACAGCGGTGCGGAATTTTTTCAGCTTCGTTCTGCGCGCGCGCGGATCAGGCCCGATCGGCACGGCCCAAACGAGAAGCCGCCCGACTCCGAAAGGAGCGGGCGGCTTGCTGACCCTGCCGGATCCGGCCCGAGTCGCCTCGGGCCGGGTTCGGAAGATGTCTCAGTACTTGCGGATCAGCGGAGCCGGGGCCGGAGCCGGGGCGACGGCTGCGGTGTAGAGCGGCACGATCACGCGGAACCAGCCCTCGGTCGCCTCGGCGCCGGCGACGCGGTTCACGATGTGGCGGGCGGCGTAACCCTGGACCGTGAAGGGTCCGAAGTCGTAGCCGATGAGGCCGCCGAGAGCGAAGTAGCCAGCGCGCGCGCCGCCGAGGGCGACGGGCGAGAAGCGCGAGTTGTTGGCGAGGTCGGTGGTGCCGTAGCCGATCGCACCGATCTCCCACTTGCCGAACTTCTTGGTCGCCGTCAGGTCGAGGTTGAGGGCGTCCGACGGAGCGTACGGGCCACGCACGAGCGGGGAGCCGCCGGAGAAGAAGGAGGGCGTGTCGTAGAAGTTGTAGGTGAGGTTCGCGGTCAGGTTCCAGCCGTCGCCGGTGTAGCTGATGGCGAAGCCCTGGCGGTAGGTGTTCGACGACAGGATCGGCAGGCAGCCGATGCCGCAGCCGCGACCCGCGTTGAGCTCGTTGAGGTACACACCGGCGAGGTAGCTGACGCCGACGTTGTTGCCCAGATCCCAGGCGAAGATGCCGCCGACGAAGGTGCCGACGTTGATGCTGGTGTCGAGAGCCGCACCGTTACGGCCGCGGCCGAACGAGAAGACGGTCGGCGGAGCGACGGCGAGCTCGACGCGGGCGTCGAGGATCTTCCACGGGGTCGACCACAGCAGGATCGGGATGTTGATCCCGACATCGACCGGCGAAACGTCGGGCGAGCGGTACAGGAACGTGTTCAGCGCGTAGACGCCCTCGGGGAGCGGGGCGCCGACCGCGAGGCCGACCTGCTCACCCGGAACCGTCGTGGTCTGAGCGAAGGCGGCGGTCCCGGTCATACCGACGGAGAGCGCGACCGCTCCCGCGGCGAGCCAGTTCTTCATCATTTTGTCTTTCCTTCCCAAGGATTTCAGGCGTGCGCCCCGTAGCCTTGTGCACAACATTGCCGGTTTGCCGAACGCGTCGGCTTCCGCCCCAATGGTGCCAAGCGCCCCCTTACGGCCCCACCTCAAGTCTCAACGCTGAGAACTATTCTACAGCCGCGCTCGGAATGACAGTGGAATGCCTCGCATCCGGGCAGATCGGATCGGACCGTTGCGCAAAAGCCGCATTTTTGCCGCGTTGCAACAGCCCGGCCGCCGGGAGGCCAAAGGTGCGGGGCGACGGGCATGGCGCGGGGGCCGGCGCCTCATCCGGAAGAATAACGCAGATCGCTCAAGCTCTTGCCGGGCGTCCGCGATCCGGGACGATTGCGCAGTTGCCCCATGGAAATCGGGCAAGGCCGTGTTGGCGGACGGCCCCGCGGACACGGGAGATCCGGGCTCGAGGGAGGTGCGGGCGGCTACCGCGAGGGCCCGCTTTCGGTCGAATCGGGCGGGGTGGGGCGGTCCCGCGGCGAATCGGACGGTCGCGGCGCCGGACTGCGCCACCCGGCCCCCACCCCTCTCACTCGGCGGCCGCGCGGCCCCCTGCCGGCATCGCGGCCGCGGGACGGCGGGCCAGCACGTCGCGCAGGAAGCGCCCGGTGTGGCTCGCGGTGGATTTCGCGATCTGCTCCGGCGTGCCCTCGGCCACGACGACACCGCCGCCGTCGCCGCCCTCGGGACCCATGTCGATCACCCAGTCGGCGGTCTTGATGACCTCGAGGTTGTGCTCGATCACGACCACGGTGTTGCCTTGGTCCACGAGCTCGTGGAGCACCTCCATCAGCTTGGCGACGTCGTGGAAGTGCAGACCGGTGGTCGGCTCGTCGAGGATGTAGAGGGTGCGGCCCGTGGCACGCTTGGCGAGCTCCTTCGAGAGCTTCACCCGCTGAGCCTCGCCGCCGGACAGGGTCGTCGCCTGCTGGCCGACATGGACGTAGTGCAGGCCGACCCGGGCCAGCGTCTCCATCTTCTCGCGGATCGAGGGCACCGCCTTGAACAGGTCGGCCGCCTCCTCGACCGTCATGTCGAGCACGTCGGCGATCGACTTGCCGCGGTACTTCACCTCGAGCGTCTCGCGGTCGTAGCGCCGCCCCTTGCAGACGTCGCAGGTGACGTAGACGTCGGGCAGGAAGTGCATCTCGATCTTGATGACGCCGTCGCCCGAGCAGGCCTCGCAGCGCCCGCCCTTCACGTTGAAGGAGAAGCGCCCCGCCTGATAGCCGCGGGCCTTGGCTTCGGGGAGCCCTGAGAACCAGTCGCGGATCGGCGTGAAGGCGCCGATATAGGTGGCGGGGTTCGAGCGCGGCGTGCGCCCGATCGGCGACTGGTCGATGTCGATGACCTTGTCGAGATGCTCCAGCCCCTCCAGCCGCTCGTAGGGGGCCGGGTGCTCCAGCGCCCCGTTCAGCTTCTTGGCCACCGCCTTGTAGAGCGTGTCGATCACGAGGGTCGACTTGCCGCCGCCCGAGACGCCGGTGATGCAGGTGAAGGTGCCGAGCGGAATCTCGACGGTCACGTTCTTGAGGTTGTTGCCCCGCGCCCCGGTCAGCTTCAGCTTGCCCTTGCGGGCCTTGCGGCGGGCGGCGGGCGTGCGGACGCTGAGCTCGCCCGTCAGGTACTTGGCGGTGAGCGAAGCGGGATGGGCCAGCACCTCCGCGGGCGTGCCCTGCGCGATGATCTCGCCGCCGTGAATGCCTGCGCCCGGGCCGACATCGACCACGTAGTCGGCCTGCAGGATCGCATCCTCGTCGTGCTCCACGACGATGACCGAGTTGCCGAGGTCGCGCAGGCGCTTCAGCGTGCCGAGGAGCCGCTCGTTGTCGCGCTGGTGCAGGCCGATCGAGGGCTCGTCGAGGACGTAGAGGACGCCCGTCAGTCCCGAGCCGATCTGGGAGGCCAGCCGAATGCGCTGGCTCTCGCCGCCGGAGAGCGAGCCGGAGCCGCGGGCAAGCGTCAGGTATTCGAGCCCGACATCGACCAAGAAGGTGAGGCGGTCGCGAATCTCCTTGAGGATCCGCACCGCGATCTCGTTCTGCTTCGGGCTGAGCTTGTCCGGCAAGTCCGAGAACCAGCGATGCGCCTCGCGCACCGAGAGCGCGGTGACCTCGCCCACATCCTGCATGGCGACCTTCACGGCGAGCGCCTCGGGCTTCAGCCGCTTGCCGCCGCAGGCTTCGCAGGGAGTCTCGCCCATGAAGCGTCCGATCTCCTCGCGGGAGGCGTCGCTCTCCGTCTCCTTGTAGCGGCGCTCCAGGTTCGGGATCACGCCTTCGAAGGGCTTGTTCACCGCGTAGGCGCGCATCCCGTCATTGTAGTCGAACCGGATCGACTGGCGGCCGGAGCCGTAGAGGATCACCTGCCGCGCCTCCTCGGGCAACTCGCCCCAGGGCACGGTCGTCTTGAAACCGTAATGCTTGGCGAGCGCGTCGAGCGTCTGACCGTAATAGGGCGAGGTCGATTTCGCCCAGGGCGCGACGGCGCCGCGCTTGAGGCTCAGCGCCGAATCCGAGATCACGAGCTCGGGATCGATCCGCATCTCGTGGCCGATGCCGCCGCAGGTCGGGCAGGCGCCGAAGGGATTGTTGAACGAGAACAGCCGCGGCTCGATCTCGGCGATGGTAAACCCTGAGATCGGACAGGCGAAGCGCGAGGAGAAGGTGATCGATTCGGGCGCCCCGCCCTCGGGAGCGTCGGCGAATTCGATCAGCGCGACGCCGTCTGCCAGTTCCAGCGCCGTCTCGAAGGATTCGGCGAGCCGCGAGCCGATGTCGTCGCGCACCACGATCCGGTCGACCACCACGTCGATGTCGTGCTTCAGCTTCTTGTCGAGCTTCGGCACGTCATCGATCGGGACCATCTCGCCGTCGATGCGCAGGCGCTGGAAGCCCTTCTTCTGGAACTCGGCGATCTCCTTGCGGTACTCGCCCTTGCGGCCCCGGACGACGGGAGCGAGCAGGTAGAGGCGGGTCTTCTCCGGCAGCGCCAGAACCCGGTCCACCATCTGGCTCACCGTCTGGCTCTCGATGGGCAACCCCGTGGCCGGCGAGTAGGGGATGCCGACCCGCGCCCAGAGAAGGCGCATGTAGTCGTAGATCTCGGTCACCGTGCCGACCGTCGAGCGCGGGTTCTTCGAGGTCGTCTTCTGCTCGATCGAGATGGCCGGCGAGAGCCCGTCGATCTGGTCGACGTCGGGCTTCGACATCATCTCGAGGAACTGGCGGGCATAGGCCGAGAGCGATTCGACGTAGCGGCGCTGCCCCTCCGCGTAGATCGTATCGAAGGCGAGCGAGGACTTGCCGGAGCCGGACAGGCCCGTGAACACCACGAGCTTGTCGCGGGGAATCGTCAGATCGACGTTCTTCAGGTTGTGCTCACGGGCACCCCGCACCGAGATCACCCGGGTGTCGCGGGCCGCGTCGAACAGGGCGCCGAGCTTGGCGTCGGCGGCCACCTCGCGGGCCTGCTCCGCCGCGGCCTCGTTCGCGACGGGCGAGGCCACGGCCCGGGGCTTCCTGCCGGATCGCGTGCTCGGGCCCGCATCCGGCTGCGCGGCGGATTTCGGGGCGGCTTTGGCGCTGGCTTTTGCCATGGGCAGGCAGGTCTCTTCGCAGTCTGTCGGTCGGCGGCGAGCCGAATGCGTCCCGGCCGGCGAGCCGGTCCCCGCGACGCGGAACCGCGTCGGCAGGCCAACGCGTCACCGGCCCCGCGTTTCGATCGAGGCGCAGGATTTCTTCGGACAAGGGCAGGGCACTGTCCGACACGATCCTGCTTAGAACAAACACGGTACAGGAGCAAACCCGGGACCGGGCCGGCCGATACGCGGGCGCTATCCCGATGTAGGAAGCGCCAAGCCCGAGTCCAACCGGTCTCCGACGCGCGGGTCCGTGCTGGTCGCGCCCTCCTCGACAGTCCCCGCGCCTCTTCAGGGATCTTGAATGCTCAAATTTGATTCTTATGACCAAATGTTGAGCAGAATCTCGAAACGGAAACGCTGAATTTACATCACCGCGCCGATCCAGATTCGGACTGCAATTCTGGATTGATATCGGCATGAGAACGGGTGGTTTCATCGCGTCCCTGCGGGGACGCATCCTGGCCGTGGCGCTCGCGCCCTGCCTCGCCTTCGCGGTGGTGGCGGCCCTCGCCGTCTCCGATCGCCTGGAGCAGCGGGCCGGCATGGAAGCGGTCCAGGATCTCGTCGGCCTTGCCTCGCAGGTCAGCGCCTTCGTGCACGAGGCCCAGCGCGAGCGCGGTGCGTCGAGCCTCTTCCTCGGCTCGAAGGGCAGCCAGTTCAGGGCGGAGCTCGCCGCCCAGCGGACGCGTACGGATGCGGCCCGGGCGGACCTCGCGGGCGCGGTCTCGGCATCGGCGAGCGCGGGATCCGGCGGGCCTCTCGCACGGCAGGTGGCGCAATTCCGGGAGGATCTCGGGCGCCTCGAGGGACAGCGGAAGGCGGTCGACGCCCTGGAGCCGACCCCGCCCCAGGCAATGGCCTACTTCACCGGGCTCATCGGCCAGGGGCTCGGCATGGTGGGCGAGATGTCGAAGACCGCGAGCCACGCCGGCATCGCGAATCGCCTCGCCACCTACGCAGCTTTCCTCTCGCTCAAGGAATTCGCCGGCCAGGAGCGGGCGGCCGCCTCCGCGATCGTCGCGGGCGGCAGCCTCGATCTCGCCGGGCTGAAGCGGCTGACGACGCTCGCGGCCAACCAGGGGACCTACGAGGCCCTGTTCCGCCTGCGCGCCGAGCCCGCCCAGACCGCCGCCTTCGAGACGGCGGAGGCGGCGGAATCCGCCCGCGAGGTGGCGCGCCTGCGCAAGCTCGTCCTCGACACGCTGCCGGGCGAAGGGCTCGCCTTCCGCGACAGCCCTCTCTGGTTCAAGCTCGCCTCCCAGCGCATCGACGCCTTGAAGCGCGTCGAGGACGGCCTCACCGGCGACCTGCTGGCGGTGGCCGGCGCCGTGCGGGCACAGGCCGACCGCAGCCTCGCTCTCTGGGCCGGGGCCGGGCTCGCCACCTTCCTGCTCTCCGGCGCGCTGGCCTTCGGCCTCGGCACCGCCATCGCTCGCCCGCTGGTGCGGATGTCGCGGGCGCTCACGGCGATCGGCCGGGGCGAGGAGGACGTGGCGATCCCCGAGGGCGGCCCGCGCGAGGTCCGGTCCATCGCAGCGGCGGCGGCCGACTTCCGCCACAGCGTGCGCGAGCGGCACCGCATCCGCGCCGAGCAGGAGCAGATGACGCAGGAGAGCGCTGCCGCCCAGCGCGCGGCGGCCTTGAGCCTCGCGGACGGGTTCGAGGCGCGGGTCGGCAGCATCGTCGCGGCCGTCTCCTCGGCCGCCACCCAGCTCCAGGCCGCCGCGGGCGGCATGGCGCGGGCCGCAGGCGACACCGCTTCCCTGAGCGCCCGGGTCGCCAATGCCTCGCAGGAGGCAGCCCTCTCGGCCGACACGGTCGCGGCGGCGACGGAGGAACTCTCGGCCTCCGTGCGCGAGATCGGCACCCAGGTCACCGCCTCGGCCGACCTCGCGGCGGCGGCCGAGCGCGACGCCGCGGACATGGCCGGGGAGGTGCACCGCCTCGCGGCCGCCGCTGGCAGCATCGCCCAGATCGTCGGGCTGATCTCGGACATCGCCGGCCAAACGAACCTGCTGGCGCTGAATGCCACGATCGAGGCGGCGCGGGCAGGAGAGGCGGGCCGCGGCTTCGCGGTGGTGGCCGCCGAGGTGAAGAATCTCGCGAGCCAGACCGCGCGCGCCACCGACGAGATCGCCGCGAAGGTCTCCGAGATCACCGCCTCGACGACGACCTCGGTCGCGGCGATCGACGGCATCACGGGCGTGATCCAGCGCCTCGCCAGGATCGGCGGGGACATCGCGGCGGCCGTCGAGGAGCAGGGCGCGGCCACCGCCGAGATCGCCCGCACCACGGCGCAGACCTCGGCAGGCACCCGCGCGGTCTCGGGTCACATCGCGGGGGTGAGCGAGGCGGCCGGAACCGCAAGTGTCGGCTCGGCGCAGGTGCTCGCCGCCGCGGGCGACCTCTCGGCGCAGGCGAACGACCTGCGCGCGGCCGTGGGCAGCTTCCTCGCGACAGTGCGGGCGGCCTGAGGGCGCGCAACGCGTTCTCCTCCTCGTTGGGAGGGGAACGCCGGCTGGCGGCCCGTGCGGGACGCCTCAGTTCCGGGCTTCCGGCGCATCGTCAACCCCTCGCCGCTGGCGGGCCTCGGCTCGATCGGCGGCCTGACGCTGCAGATCCAGGACCGCAGCGGCGCGGGCAGCGTGAAGCTCGCCCAAGCCGACGACCGCTTCCTGGAGGAGGTGACGAAGCTGCCCTCGATCGGCCGCGCCCTGCCGACGACGAGCTACGGCGTGCCCCTGCAGCGCCTGTTCGACGCGCTCGGCACCTATGTGGGCTCGTCCTTCGTCAACCTCTTCAACCGGTTCGGCTACGTCTACCAAGTCTACGTGCAGAGCGAGGCGAGCGGCCGGCGCACCATCGAGGACGTCGAGCGCCTGACCGTCCACAATGGCCAGGGCAAGCCGGTGCGGCTCGGTTCCCTGGTCCGATCCCGCTTCGTCAGCGGCCCGACCGCGGTCCTCTCCTACACCACCTACCCGGCGATCGAGGTCGCGGTCGACACCGCTCCGGGGGCGAGTTCCGGCACGGTGATCGCGGTGATCGAGCGGCTCGCCGCCGAGAAGCTGCCCTCGGACTACGCCGTCGCCTGGACCGAGGTGGCCTTCCAGGAGAAGATCGCGGGCGGCTACGCGCCGCTGATCGTCGGCCTCGGCGTGCTGATGATCTTCCTGCTGCTCGCCGGGCATTACGAGTCGGTGCGCCTGCCCTTCGTGATCCTGCTCGCGACGCCGGTGGCGATCTTCGAGGCGGTCGGCTTCCTGGCGCTGAGGGGCTCCCGCTCGACATCTTCGGGCAGGTGGGGCTGCTGCTCCTCGTCGGGCTCGCGGCCAAGAACGCGATCCTGCTCGTCGCCTTCGCGGAGGATCTGCGCCGGAACCGGGGCGAGGATCCGCTGAAGGCCGCCCAGGACGCGGCCCGCCTGCGGCTCCGCCCGATCCTGATGACGTCCTTCGCCTTCATCCTCGGCGCGGTATTCCTCGCCATCGCCAGCGGGGCGGGGGCCAATGCCCGCCTCTCGATGGGCACGGTGGCGATCGGGGGGTTTTTGGTGGCGACCCTCGTCACCCTGTTCATCACCCCGACCTTCTACGTCGCCGCCGAGCGGCTGCTCGGTCGGAAGCGGGCGGGAGGCCGGCACGGCGCCGGAGGCGGCGCCGCAGCCGGCGGAGTAGCCTACTCCGCCGCCTGGAAGCCGGAGAGGGGCGCCGTCACCCGGCAGACCACGCCCGCGGGCTCGAAGGCGAGGGCGACCTCGCCGCCGACCGCGCCGGCCAAGCCCCGCTCGATCAGGCGGGAGCCGAACCCCTTCCGCGAGGGGGGCGAGACCGGCGGGCCGCCGCTCTCTGTCCAGGCCATCCGGACGAGCGGCTCCGCGCCGTCGGCCGCGATGTCCCACTCCACGGCGACCCGGCCTTCGGGGACGGACAGCGCGCCGTACTTCGCGGCGTTGGTGGCGAGCTCGTGCATCATCAGGCTGAGCGAGAGCGCCGCCCGCGGGCCGACCTCGACCGCGGGTCCCCGGACGGCGAAACGGCCAGGCTGGCGATCGTCGTGCAGCGAGAGGGCGCCCGCGATCACCGCGTCGATCCCCGCGCTCTCGCGCTCGCCGGTGAGCAGGAGATCGTGAGCCTTTCCGAGGGCGATCAGGCGGGCCGCGAGGGCCTCCTTCGCCGTCTCGAAATCGGGCGCGTTGCGCAGGGTCTGCGCGGCAATGGCCTGAACCATGGCCAGCGTGTTCTTGAGCCGGTGGCTCAGCTCTCGGTTGAGAAGGCGCTGCTGGTCCTCGGCCTGGAGGCGGCCGAGCGAACCCCAGACCCGATCAGCCACGTCGCGCGCGAAGGTAACCTCCGCCGGGACCCAATCCCGCGCCGTCGGCGCGTAGACGTAGAGCACGCCGCCGAGGCTGCCCCGCTGGACGAGGGGGATCTTGAGGAGGCTGCGCGCGCCCAGCATCGCGTAGGCCTCAGCCTCCTGGGCCAAGCGCGGATCGGCCGCGATGTCGGCCACCGCCAGGACCTCCCCCCGCCGCAGGGCCTGCAGCGTGCGGGGAAAGCCGGCGAGGGAGCGGGCGCCCGGATCGGCGGGCGAGGGCCAGCGCGCGACCGCGCGGTAGCTGCCGTCCGGCAGGTCGATGTCGCAGAAGCCGGTCTCGGCCACCCCGAGCGTCCGCCCGAGGATGCCCACAGCCTCTGCCAGCATGGATTCGCGGGTGGGGGCATCGCGCAGGACGTCGCCGAGCACGATCAGGGCTGCCTGGCACACGTCAGCGACGCGCTCCTGCGTGATATCCTCGATCATCGCCGTCGTCTGGATCGCGTCGCCGAGAACCTGCGAGACGAGGTTCACCCGCCCCCAGATCAGGCGCCCGTCGGCACGCCGGTAGCGCTTCTCCAGGGTCTCCTGCATGATCTCGCCGTTGGCGAGGCGCCGGTGCAGGGCGTCGCGGGCGACGGAATCCTCCTCGGGCGTCCACTTCGCCACGGAATGGCCGACGATGTCCTCCGGCTCCGCGCCCCAGATCCGGCAGAGCTTGGCGTTGACCCGCAGCGCCGTGAGGCTGCGGGGATCGAGTTGCACGATGCCGACATTGGCGCCCTCGAACACGGCCCGGAACTGCGCCTCGCTCCGGTTGCGCTCGGTCATGTCGAGCATCGCGCCGATCATGCGCAGGGGCTCGCCCTGCGGCCCACGGACCATGTAGCCGCGGTCGAGCACCTCCGCGTAGCTGCCGTCGGCCTGCAGGAAGCGGTACTCGTGGCTCCACTCGCTCTCCGCCCCGTCGATCACGGCGCGAATGTCGGCATGGACCTGTGTTCGGTCATCCGGGTGGACGTGGTCGATCCACCACGCGCCGGTCGGCTCGACCTGCTCCGGCGCCCAGCCATAGGCCGTCTGGAGCGCCTCGTTCCAGAGGACGTGATCGGCGACGAGGTCCCAGTCCCAGATCGCGTCGTTGGTGGCGCGGGTGACGAGCTGGTAGCGGTCCCGCGTCGCCTGCAGGGCGAGTTCGGCCTCCTTGCGGGCCGTGATGTCGAGGACGGTGCCGACGATGCGCGTCGCCCGCCCCCCCGACACGACGAGGCGGCCCCGGGCGGCGAGCCAGCGCAGCGCCCCGTCGGGCCCGACGACCCGATACTCGCTTTCGAAGACGCCGCGCCCCATCGGGTCGAGGGCAGCCTGTAGGGCGGCCTCGACCCGAGCCCGGTCGTCCGGGTGAAGGCGGGCAAGGAAGGTGCCGGCGTAGCTCACCGGCTCGCCCGCGCCGACCCCGAACAGGGCGCGGGTGCGCCCGTCCCATTCGAGGTGGTCCGCCACGAGGTCGTAATCGTAGATGCCGATGCCGGTCGCCTCAATGGCGAGCCGCATCAGGAGCGCGCTCTCGCCGAGGCGGATCGCACTCGCGTTGCTGATCTCCTGCGTCTCGTGGCGGCGCCGGATATCGTCCTCGCGTCGGGACACGGTCCGGCGCAGCTCGATCAACGCCGTGACCTGGCGGCCGAGCGCGCGCAAGCCCGCCTCTTGGCCCGGCGTCAGCCCTCGGGGTCGCGGCGCCTTGTCGAGGACGCAGAGGGTGCCGAGGCCCAGGCCCTCCGGCGTGTCGAGACGCACGCCGGCGTAGAAGCGGAGGGCCTGCGCGCCGGTGACCAGCGGATTCTCGCGGGTGCGGGGATCGGCGCTGAGATCCGGGATGACGAGAAGCCCGGGCCCGGCAAGGGCATGAACGCAGACCGAACTGTCGAGCCCGGTCTCGCAGGCCTCGAACCCGACCCGCGCCTTGAACCATTGCCGGTCCGCCGCGACGAGGCTGACGAGGGCGACGGGCGCCGCGCAGAGCTCGCTCGCGACCAGCACGATGTCGTCGAAACCGGCCTCCGGCGGGGTATCGAGGATGTGGTAGCGCGCAAGGGCGGCGAGCCGTTCCTCGGCGGCGCTCGACTCGGCAGCGTTTCGGTCGGCGTCTCTCATCGGGGGGAGATGGGGAGGGTCCGGGCGGGCTCAGGCAAGGGGGTGCGGGCAGCCGCTCATGTCCGGACGACCGAGGCCCGCACCGTCCCGGTCGGCCTAACTTTCGATTGTGCGCAATTCAAGGCATCCCCGTGGATCCGATCCCTCATCGGTCGGCCTTCTCGGTCATCGAGGCCAGGGCGAGCGAGCGCGCCTCTCGGGCATCCTCGGGCGGCCGGACCTTCAGGAGATGTCCCTTCGGCCCGTAGACGGCGCCGAGCACGGTCTCGAAGTGGCGCTTGACGTTGCCGTGACACTCGCAGGCGGCGTTTTCCAGGCTCGTCCGGTTCAGGATGGTGATGCGCCCGCGCCCGACCTCGATCAGCCCCTGCTGCTGGAGCGTGCGCCGGATCCGGGTGAGGTAGGTTCGCTGCACGCCGAGCATCGCGGCGAGCAATTCGTGCGTGATCGGCAGGGTATCGGCGCCGATCCGATCCTGCAGGGTGAGGAGCCAGCGCAGGCAGCGCGCCTCGATTGGATGGAGGGCGTTGCAGGCGACCGACTGCAGAACCTGCGCCAGAAGGCAATCGGAATAGCGGGTGAACAGGTTGCGCAGCGTCGCCGAGCGGCGCTTGGCCTCCTGCAGCCGGGTCGCCTCCATGCGCAGCACGGGACCGCCGATCTGCACCACGGCGTGGGTCGAGGCGGGCAGGCAGCCGTTGCTGACGACGCCGCCAACCGCACCCTCGCGGCCGATCGTGGCCGTCTCGGCGCTGCGGCCATCCTGCATCGCGATCACCAGGGTGGCGACCGTCTGCTCGCAGGGGAACGAGATGGCGGACACGGCGCTGCCCGCCGAGAACAGGGTGTCGCCCTTGGCATAATGATGGCGCTCAAGGTGCGGCCCGAGCAGCGCACGATCGTCATCGTGCAGCGCCTTGAGAAGAAGATTGCCTTCGAAGAGGGAGTCGAACGCCGACGACATAGGCTACGCTGCTGGAACGAGTGCTTACGCATGTTCCCTACAGCAGCGTTTCAGGCTTAGTCTGTCTACTTGTAGACAGACCACTGAACAATTTCGCGGTGCCGCGCGGCAGGGCTGGCGGGGATGCGCCCCGGCCTCGCGGGACGCAGGCGTGTCGCTACTTTCCGGAGCAGAGACCCTGTGCCGTCAGGCTGCGATGCTCGCGCGGATCGCAATCGGTCGCGAGGAAGGAAGCCCACTCGGCGGGCGTCCCGTAGAACGCGTTGCGGTCCACGTCGCCGCGCACGCCGGGCACCCGGCCCGTCGAGGTGAATTGCCAGAGCATCCACTTGCGGTTGGCGAAGCGCTGCTCGGGCTCGGCAGCCGTCGAGCGGACCCAATGGGGATAGTCGGGCAGTTCGTCTTCCAGCACGTCCTTGTGGAAGGTGATGTCGGTGTAGATGATCGGCCGCTTGCCCGTGTAGCGCTCCATCTCGGCGAGCATGAAGCGGATCATGCCGAGCGCCTGCGCCTTCGGCAGACGGCGCGGGCAGGTCTGCGAGTGGCCGTTCCACTCGACGTCGAGCACCGGGGGCAGGGCGGAGGGGTCGTTCGGGACGTTGCGCTTGAACCACTCCATCTGGTCCTGCGCGGAGCGGCACCAGTAGACGAAGTGGTAGGCGCCCCGAGGCACGCCGGCCCGGGCGGCCCCGTCCCAATTCTCACGGAAGCGCTCGTCAACGTGGTCGCCGCCCTCCGTCGCCTTGATGAAGGCGAACTGGGTGCCGGCGCCGCGCACGGACGCCCAGTCGACCGGCCCCTGCCAGCGGGAGATGTCGATGCCCTGGACCGGGTGGCGCTTGGCCCGGGCGACGCCCGGATGGGGCTTCGCGTCGCCCTTGGTGGGATAGAAATCAGTGTTGGCGGCGCAGGCGGCGAGGCTCGCGAGGAGGCCGGCGGCGAGCACCCGCTTCGCGCCGGCGCGCCAGCGGGCCAAGGGGCCGCGCGGAGCGTCAGCTGTCAGGGAGGTCCCGTTCCACTGCGACATCGATGCCCGGCCCATCGTCCTATGCGCCACAATCACGGGTATTCGATGCCCCTTGCGCGGTTAACAGACCTTTGCGGTCATTGCGGCGGAATTCCGGAAGTCGTTGCAGGCCGGTGACATGGAGGCCCGCCGGCGCCGCGGGACCGCCCCTGGCGCGACCGGCCGCTCGCCTTAAGTTGCAGCCGCGCCTCGCGTTTCGAAGGATGGTGCCGTTGAGCAAGATCCTGTTTACCATCGGCTACGAAGGCCTCGACCCGGAGCGGCTGCGGGCGGCGCTGAAGGAGGCCGAGATCGGCCTCCTCGCCGATGTCCGTGCGGTGGCGAACTCGCGCAAGCGCGGCTTCTCGAAGGGCGCCCTTCGTGCCGGGCTGGAGGAGGCGGGGCTCGGCTACGCCCATCTGCGGGAGCTCGGAACGCCGAAGGCCGGCCGCGAGGCCGCGCGCGCGCACGACGCCGCGCTGATGCGGCGGATCTACTGCGAGGAGGTGCTCGACACCGCCGACGGGGGCCTCGCCCTCGAGGCGCTGGCCGAGATGGCGGCCCGGCAGCCCGTCTGCCTGCTCTGCTTCGAGCGCGACCCCGAGCGCTGCCACCGGCGCGTCCTCGCCGAGCGCCTCGCAGGCCACGGCTTCGCCGTGGTCGACCTGTTCGGCTGAGACGCGCCTCAGCGCCCGCCGTCGAATCCGAGGGAGAAGCGCGGCCGGGCCTGGAGCGCGCGGAGGGTCTCGGCCCACAGGACCCGCCAGCCGCGCAGGCGGCGCTCCAGGCGCGCCCAGTTGGCGCGCAGGAGATCGGTCGCGGCAGGAGGACGGATCGCGGCGGCCCGGGGCAGGGCGCGCAGGGGCTCCGGCGCCGCCACGGGCACGTAGATCGCTTCGAAGAAGGAGAGCTCGAAGGCCTCCGCCCCCTCGGCATCGGTGACGACCATGGCCGCGTTGAGGAGGCGCGGCTCGCCCCCGTGCTGGGAGACGAGGGCGCGCACGATGGTGCGTGCGGCCGCCCGCGCCGCCTCGGCGTCGGGCAGGCACTGCCCGGTGCGCTCCGGCAGATAGGCGTCATCGAGGCGGATGTTGAAGAAGAAGCGGGGCATGGCAGGCTCTCCCGGTTCGTCTGGGGCGCAAGGCCCGCGCGGGCCGCCCCTCGTCGGAGGATCGGAACGTCCGCCGCTCAAGCGGCTTCGGCACCCTCGGTGGCCGGACGTGCGGGAGCTTTCGGGCTGAAGGCGTCGGCCAGCCTGTTGAGGCGCTGGGCCATGTCCCGCACCTCGTTGAGGGCGATGGCTTTCTGGCCTTCCTTCACCGCGCGGGTGATGTCGCTGATCTGCGTCGTGGCGATGCGTTTCAGCTCCGCGGCGAGCTGGTCTTTCGTCAGCATTCAGGATCCCGTGGCTGGTCCCTCGGCCGCTTCACCCGGCCGGGCTCGTGCGCGGACCTTGCCTCCGCGCGCGTTACCAGCCGGTTTCGACCCGGGGATCGCCGGACCCGGAACGGCCGCTCACCCGAACAGGTACATCAACCCGGGCACGCACGCCGCGCCGGTCGCGAGGCCGAGCATCCAGCGCTCCGTTCGGTAGCCGGCGATGGCGCGCAGCCGACGCGCGGTGAGATCGGCCCGAAGTTGGCGGCCGTTCACGCAGGAGCAGAGGAGGCGGTGAGCCTGTCCCTCCCGCAGCCCGAAGAAGCGGCGGGCTTCGCCGTAGGTATCGTTCATCAGGCCGCTCGCGCGCAGGAGCGGATCGGCAAGGGCGAGGCCGACCGGCGAATTCTCCGAACGCAGGGTGCCCCGGCGCGGCCAGGGGACCAGTTCGACTTCGGGCAAGGTCGCGAAGACGCGGTGCGGATCGCGCTCCAGGATCTCGGCCCACCGCTCCAGGCGCGCGCGGCGCGTGGCGAGGAGAGGGGGCTGAGACGTGACCTCCGCGACGGCCTGAAGCCGATCGACACCCCTGTGTTCCATGGCGAGCCTCCCGTTGGGTCGGGCCCGGGCCAGCGGGCCCGAATGCCCGAAACCGGGAGACTCCGCCCGGCAACGCGGAACCGCCTTCACTTTGTTTAAGAGCGGCAGGCCGGGGACCACAGCACGGGCGATCTGTCGCCGGGTCCCTCGATCAAGCGCGCGCGTCCGCCAGATCGTCCGAATCGAGGTCGACCATCGCGTCGGGCGCACCGTCCCGGTCGAAGCGCCGGCTCGCTGCCGCCTCGACCACCTCCCGGCAGCGGCCGTAGAGGACGAGGGGATCGGCGGCATCGCCGCCGAGCCGGGCCCGCAACGCGGCGATCGGCACGCGTCCCGCGACGATGCGCTGGCCGTCCGTCATCGAGAAGCGGATGTGCTCGGAAGTGGCCCGGTCGATATGCGGGTCGTCGAAGCGATTGTGGGAGAGCGGCATGCGGCCTCCGGCGTCGACACGGTTAACACAACCTTTCAAGTGAGCGCGGGCGCGAGCAGTCAAGCATTCGCACGAAACAGTACGAATCTCCACCGTCAGGGCGCTCCGCACGTCGCTAATACCTCCCATCATCGATTGCGGCCGCCTGTTGCCATCCAGCAACAGAAACGCCGCCAAGCCCGCTTCGAAGGTCAATTCAGAGCGGGAATGATCAGACAACACATCAGATGGCGAGACGTCGCTGATGCAATTCCACCAGATCCGGGATGACCAACACAGGGCGATGCCGCGACACAAGCAGGGCATGGAAAACAGAAAAATTCCGCCCCTGCAACGGAATTGGGGCGGCTAATCCTATCG
This sequence comes from Methylobacterium segetis, assembly GCF_004348265.1. Lineage (GTDB taxonomy): Bacteria > Pseudomonadota > Alphaproteobacteria > Rhizobiales > Beijerinckiaceae > Methylobacterium > Methylobacterium segetis. The sequence goes on along the minus strand of NZ_SMNT01000044.1, from coordinate 14,541 downwards.
TATTCAAGATAATATCGGCATGCGGAGGGCATTTCCATAGTCGAAATGCGTCGAATCGCGGTGTTGTGGAGGGAATTTCAGCACAGCTCCTAGGCTTTTAACCACAGGTTGTAATATTAACCGCACATTAAGGTTTCCGGGACGTTGAATGGCCCAGAAGACAATCTAGGGTTATCAAATGTTGGACATTTTTCGTTCAAAAGTTGGATCGGCCGGACGTCGTGGCGGGCAGGGCGGAAGCCCGAAACCGATCTCGCTCCTTGCCTGTTCCGTCAGTGCCCTCGCCCTCATCCCCACGGATGCCAGCGCCCAGGCGCCGGGGCTGATCGACGTCTGTGCAGGGCTCGGCGTGCGTCTGCCGCAACTCCAGAGCGTGGGAGCGGTCACGCCGGGGCTCCCCCTCGGGCTCAACACCGTCCTGGATGGGCTTGTGAACGGGCTGAACCAGAACGTGGTCGCGCCCCTCTCCGACGTCACGCTGCGCGTCGGGGTTCTCGACGCGAACGGCAATCTGGCGAGCGTGGCGAGCCCCGGCGGATGCAACCTCCGCGCGTCCACTCTCTCCCTCGACGCGAGCAGGGGTGTCGCGATCGGCGCCGGCCGCGTCAGCGGGCTCGGCAACCTCACGGCGATCGCGCCGAGCGCGGGCGCCGTGAGCGCCGTCGCGATCGGGGACGGGGCCGTCACGGCGGTGGGAAGCCACGATGCCCTGGCCCTGGGAAACGGCGCCGCGGTGACCGGGGGCGGCGGCATCGCGCTCGGCCTTCGCGGCCGCGTCGAGGGCGATGACGGGATGGCGATGGGCACCGACGCCGCGGCGACGAGCCCCGGAGCGGTCGCGCTCGGCGCGCGCAGCACGGCGACCGTCGCGGGCGCGGTCGCCCTCGGCGCGGGCACGATCGCGAACCGGGTCGCCCTCGGCGGTGGCTCGGAAGCGTTCACCGGCACAATCGTGACGTCGACGAGCGGCGCGGTCTCCGTGGGCGCGGTCGGCGCCGAGCGCCAGATCACGAACGTGGCGGGAGGCACGCTGCCGACCGATGCCGTCAACCTGCGACAGCTCGCGAGCGTCGGCGGCAACCTCGCCGCCTCGCTCGGGGGTGGAGCGGCCTTCGATCCGACGACTGGGCGCTACACGCCGCCGACCTTCACGGTGCAGGGGACGGGCTACGCCACCGTCTCCGGCGCGATCGGCGCCCTCGACGGGAGGATCGGCGCGAACGCGGCGGCGATCACGACGCTCGGAACGGATCTCGGCAGCCTGCGCAGCGGCCTCGACGGCGGCACGATCGGCCTCGTCCGGCAGGATCCGGCAAGCCGCACCCTCACGGTCGGTGCGGGCACGGACGGCACCACGCTGAATATCGCCGGCACGGCCGGCAACCGCCGGGTGACGGGCCTGTCGGCCGGCCTCGGCGCGAGCGATGCCGTGACCCTGGCCCAACTCGACGCGGCGGTGACCGTCTTCGGCTCCGGCCTCGCCAGCCGGCCGGTCGCGGCGACCAACGAGTCGGGCCGCCTGCCGGCCGCGGCCACCGGCACCGACGCCCTCGCCCTCGGCTTCGGAACGACCGCCGCGGCTGCCCATTCGGTGGCGCTCGGCAACGGCTCGGTGGCGGCCGAGGCCGGCACGGTCTCGGTCGGCACGTCCGGTGCGGAGCGGCGGATCGTCCACGTCTCCGCGGGCACGCTGGCGGTCGGCTCGGCCGATGCCGTCACGGGCGGCCAGCTCTTCGCGACCAACCAGCAGCTCGCCCAGCAGGGGGCGGACACGGCACGGGTGAGCGTCGCGCTCGGACATCTCGGCACCGCCGTCGCGGCAAGCCTCGGCGGCGGCAGCCGCTATGATGCGATGGCGGGCACCTGGAGCGCGCCGGATTACCGGATCCGCGGCAGTTCCTACGCGGATGTCGGCAGCGCCCTCGGGGCCGTCGACCTCGCCCTGGTCCGGACCGCGAGCGGCCTGGACGCCGTCGCCCAGCAGGTCGCGAGCCTCCAGAGCAGCAGCGTCGGGGGCGCTACCGGCGGCGGGACCGGCCTCGTGCAGCAGCCCGCTCCCGGCGCGCCGGTCGCGATCGGGCGAGGCACGGGCGGGAGTTCCGTCGACGTCTCGGGCACCGAGGGCCCTCGCCGCATCAGCGGCGTGGCGAGCGGGGTCGCGCCGAGCGATGCAGCCACGGTCGGGCAACTCGGTCAGACGGCACAGGCCTTCGAGGCGCGATTGAAGGATTTTCCCGTGCGCGGCAACAACTCGCGCGGGGCCGCGGCGCCGAGCGCCTCGGGCCGGGATGCCTATGCCAGCGGCTACGGGGCGGCGGCTTCGGGCACCGGCAGCGTCGCGGTCGGCTCCGACGCCACCGCACACGGCCTGGAGACGACCGGGCTCGGAACGGACAGCGCGGCGACGGCCGATCGCAGCACGGCGATCGGGGCCCGCAGCGTGGCGAGCGGGACGGACAGCGCCGCCTTCGGCCAGGGCAGCCTCGCGGCGGCGATGGGAGCGACCGCGATCGGCACCGGCAGCCAGGCGACCTGGGAGGGCGCGACCGCGATCGGTACGGGCGCGCGGGCCGTCGCCGATCCGACCACGGCGGTCGGATACCAGGCGCTTGCGGGCGGCAACGAGGCCTCGGCCTTCGGCGCCTACGCGAGCGCCACGGGCGACGATTCCACCGCGCTCGGCCGTTCGGCCACGGCGAGTGCGGCCGGCGCCACCGCCGTCGGCGTCGGGGCGAGCGCGCAAGGGGCGGACAGTCTCTCCCTCGGCCGGGGCGCCCGCGCCAGCCAAGCGAACGCGATCGCGATCGGCGCGGGCGTCGCCACCACGCGGGCCGGGCAGGTCGCGGTCGGGAGCGAGCGCAGCACCTATACGTTGGCGGGCCTCGGGACGGCCGCCAGCCGCGCGGCGCAGACCGGGGCGACGCGGTTCGTGACGGCGGACGCCAACGGCAACCTCGCCCTCGCGGAGTCCGGCCCCGCCAACCTCGCAGGCCTCCAGAACCAGATCGGGGCGCTCGGGGCACAGATCAACGGCCTCGGCCAGTACGCGGCGGCGAGCCGGCGCGAGGCCCGACAGGGCATCGCGGCCGCGATGGCGTCCACCGCCGCCTCGATGCCGTCCCAGCCCGGCCGCACGACCTGGGCCCTCAACGGCGCCACCTTCCGCGGCGAATGGGCCGGCGGCCTCGCCCTCGCCCACCGCCTCGACACGTCGATCCCGATCGCCCTGACGGCAGGCTACAGCTACAGCCAGAGCAGCTCTCAGGGGGTGCGGGCCGGGCTGGCGGGGGAGTTCTAGGGTCCCTGCCGGGGCACCATGGCCTGGGTTCGCTCGGCGAACCGGGCGAAGCGCTCGGCGCAGACCCATGCGCGCAAGCGCGATCGGATGAGTCCATCGTCCACGGTCGGGCCGGATCACGCGCCCCGATCACGCTCGGTCTCGCGGACCGAACTCCTCAGCGTTTCACCAGGCTAACATGGGAGTCTTTATTTCGCAGGTAGCTCCGCCCTCTCAGGAGCTGGAACCTCGCGCAAACCCGTCCCAAGACATCACCTGACCACACCTCGCAAATCGGTCTCCAGACCGCACTCAGCGAAGCTTCGAAGGATCCGAAGATGAGAGGAGAAACACCAACAAAATCAAGTTGGTGCGGCCAAGAGGACTCGAACCTCCACCCCTCGCGGGACTAGCACCTCAAGCTAGCGCGTCTACCAATTCCGCCATGGCCGCATCGGCGCCCGTGAGGGGCCGGGCTCCCGGTTCGTCCGGTCCGCGGGGCGGGCCGTTTCTCGGGGAGCGGCGCAGCGGATAACAGATCGAATCCGCCCCGACAAGCGCCGCGTTGCAATCAGACCGGCTCCAGATCCGTCTCGATGAGCGGAACCGCCCCCTCGCCGATGCTGACGCCGGGCGTGCGGATCACCTCGGCCTTGCGGATCAGTTCGGTGACCTCGACGGAGATGCGGTTGCCCGTCACCACGATCTGGCCGCGGGCGATCGGGTGGTCGTTGGCGAGGATCTCGACCATATCGGTCTCGGTCGACTCGAGTTCGATCACCGCGCCGCGTCCCATGCGCAGCAGCATGTGCAGCGGCATGTGGCTGCGCCCGAGCACGACCGTGAGATCGACCTTGAGATCTTCGAGAACCGCCACGCGACGCACGCCCCGCACTGCCGGCGACGGCCGGCTCGGAGCCGACTGTCCACGCATCATGGTGAAGTCTTGGTAAACGACGCCGTCTCCCGCCTCGCCACAGCGCCCGACGCCTTCCGGCCGCGGCCCGGTTCGCCGCCGGTGGCGTGGCGGGTGAGCGAGGATCTCGTCGCCTACGAGGCTGCGGTCGCCGAGATGGAGGCGCTGGCCGAGGCGATCCGAAGCGGAGCCGCGCCCGAATGCGTCTGGCTCCTCGAGCACCCGCCGCTCTACACGGCGGGCACCTCGGCGCGAGAGGCGGACCTCGTCGAGCCCGAGCGCTTTCCCGTCCATCGCACGGGGCGGGGGGGGCAGTTCACCTATCACGGGCCCGGCCAGCGCGTGGCCTACGTGATGCTCGATCTCGCGCGCCGACGCACGGACCTGCGCGCCTACGTCGCCGCGCTCGAAGCCTGGATCATCGCGACGCTTCAGGCCTTCAACGTGCGTGGCGAGCGCCGGGAGGACCGGGTCGGTGTCTGGGTGCGCAGGCCCGGGAAGGGGGAGGGCGCCGAGGACAAGATCGCGGCGATCGGCATCCGGGTGCGGCGCTGGGTGAGCTTCCACGGCATCAGCCTCAACGTGGAGCCGGATCTCTCGCATTTCTCGGGCATCGTCCCCTGCGGCATCCGCGGCCACGGGGTGACGAGCCTCGTCGATCTCGGCCACCTCGTCAGCCTGCCCGAAGTCGACATGCAGTTGCGCGCCGCCTTCGAGACGATCTTCGGCGAGACCGTGCTCGTGCCCTGATCCGGGTCAGATCACGGGCACGCCGCGCTGCTTGGCGTGATCGCCGGGCTCCACGTGGATGACGACGACAGCCCCCTCGATGGCGCCCTCGATCGCACTCTCCAGGCGGTCGCAGATGGCGTGGGAATCGGCCACCGTCATCTCGCCCGGCACCACGAGGTGGAAGTCGATGAAGGTCGCCTGGCCCGCGTGGCGGGTGCGCACGTCGTGGGCCTCCAGCGCGCCGGCGCCATGGGTCGAGATGAGGGCGCGGATCTGCTCGACCATCTCCGGGGGCGCGGCCCGGTCCATCAGGCCGTCGATCGATTCGCGCACCATGCCCCAGCCCGACCAGAGGATGTTGAGGGCGACGAGCCCGGCCACGATGGGATCGAGCACGAGGTAGCCCGTGGCGGCCACGAGGGCGACGCCGACGAGGACGCCCACCGAGGTGAACACGTCGGCGAGGACGTGCCGGGCATCCGCCACGAGGGCGGGCGAGCGCCAGGCCCGGCCCCGCCGCATCAGGCCGGCCGCCCAGGCCGCGTTGATCAGGGTGGCGAGCCCGTTGACGGCGAGGCCGAGCGCGGGCGCGTCGAGGGCCTTCGGCGCCAGGATGCCGTGGTAGGATTCGCGCAGGATCAGGAGCGCCGCCACGATGATGAGCGCACCCTCGATCACCGCGGAGAAGTACTCGGCCTTGTGGTGGCCGTAGGGATGGTCGGCGTCGGGCGGCGCCGCGGCGACCCGCAGTGCCACGAAGGCGCAGCCCGCCGCCACCACGTTGATGATGCTCTCCAGCGCGTCGGAGTAGAGCGCGAGGCTCCCCGTCAGCCAGAAGGCGCCGAACTTGAGGGCCGTGACGAGGGCGCCGACGCCGACGCCGGCGAGGGCGGCTTTCTGGGTGCGTTCCATGGGGGGTTTCAGCGAGGGGATTTGGCGAGGGCGTCCGCCCGGCCGTTGTCCGCCCGCACATAGGCCGGGGACGGCCCGCAAGGCCACGGCAAAGGTGTTAGCCGCAGCTATAGGCGTCCGCGACCCTTCTCATGCGCCCTCGGACGCGGCGTCCCCGCCGCCCCGCGCGGCCTCGCGGACCCGGCTGCGATCGGCCTGGGCCCGGGCCTGCACCGCCTTGCGCCGGTAGCGCCGCGCCATCCAGCCGAACCGCGCCTGCTCGGCGAGGGCATCGAGGCGGGCCGCCTCCCGATCCCAGTAGCCGACGAGTTGCGCATCGAGCGTCTGACGGATCCGCCGCCTGATCTTGCCGTCCTGCACGGTTCGTCTCCACCTCCAGTGAGGCGCGCATGGTGAACCGGCGCGCGGCGCGGTCAAGCCTTGAGCCGGCCTCGGTGGCCGGCCGGTCCGAGGTGAGGGCAGCCGGCAGCAGGTCAGCCGTGCCACGCGCCGCATTGATCGGAGCGCGCGAAGCGTGCACTTCAGCGCCCCATGCGTGTGGACCTGTTCGATTTCGAGCTGCCGGAGGCGCGCATCGCGCTGCGGCCCGCCCACCCGCGCGATGCCGGGCGCCTCCTCGTCGTGCGCCCCGGCGGCCACCCGTCCCTGGAGGACAGGGCGGTGCGCGACCTGCCGGGCCTGCTGCGGCCGGGCGACGCCCTCGTCTTCAACGACACGCGGGTGATCCCAGCCCGTCTCCAGGCGCTCCGCACCCGGCCCGGCGCCGCAGGCCTGAAGACGGAGGTGATGCTGCACCTGCGCGAGGCGCCGGACCGCTGGCGCGCCTTCGCGCGGCCGGCCAAGCGCCTTGCCCCGGGCGACGTCCTGCGCTTCGGCGATCACTGGGAGGGCGCACCCTGCGAGCTCGGCGGGCTCACCGCGACTCTCGTCGAGAAGGGGGAGGGCGGGGAGATCGTGCTCCGCTTCGATCTCGCCGGCCCCATCCTCGACGAGCGCATCGCCGCCCTCGGCACCCTGCCGCTGCCCCCCTACATCGCGGGCAAGCGCCCAGCCGACGCGCGTGACGCCACAGATTACCAGACCGTCTACGCGGCCGAGCCGGGTGCCGTCGCCGCCCCGACCGCGGGGCTACACTTCTCGGAGGATCTCCTCGCCGGAATCGACGCGGCCGGCCTCTCCCGCCACAGGGTCACCCTGCATGTGGGCGCCGGCACCTTCCTGCCCGTGAAGGCCGACGACACCGCCGATCATCGCATGCACGCCGAGATCGGCCGGCTCGACGCGGAGACGGCCGAGGCCCTCAACGCAGTGCGGGCCCGGGGCGGGCGGATCGTGGCGGTGGGCACCACGGCGTTGCGGCTCCTGGAGAGCGCGGCCGATGCGGACGGCAGGCTGCGCGCCTTCGAGGGGCCGACCGACATCTTCATCACGCCCGGCATCCCCGTGCGCGCGGTCGACGCCTTGATGACGAACTTCCACCTGCCGCGCTCGACCCTGTTCATGCTGGTCTCGGCTTTCTCGGGACTGGAGACCATGCGGGCGGCCTACGCCCACGCGATCGAGGCGGGCTACCGCTTCTACTCCTACGGCGATTCGAGCCTGCTCTTCCCGGACGGACGCACCTGATGCAAGACCCGACCCCGCAGGATCCGCGCCCGACCGAGTTCACCTTCCGCGTCGACGCCGCCGACGGCCATGCCCGCACCGGCGCCATCGCCCTGCCGCGAGGCACCATCCGGACGCCGGCCTTCATGCCGGTCGGCACGGCCGCGACCGTCAAGGCGATGTACCCGGAGCAGGTGCGCGATTTGGGCGCCGACGTCGTGCTCGGCAACACCTATCACCTGATGCTGCGCCCCGGCCCCGAACGGATGGCCCGCCTGGGAGGCCTGCACCGTTTCATGCGCTGGGACGGGCCGATCCTCACCGAGTCCGGGGGCTTCCAGGTGATGTCGCTGTCGAGCCTGCGCAAGCTCGACGAGCAGGGCGTCACCTTCCGCTCGCATGTCGACGGCACCGCGCACCACATGAGCCCGGAACGCTCGATCGAGATCCAGGGGCTGCTCGGCTCCGACATCCAGATGCAGCTCGACGAGTGCGTGCGCCTGCCGGCCGAGCCGGAGGCGATCGAGCGGGCAATGCACCTGTCGCTGCGCTGGGCCGAGCGCTGCCGAAGCGCCTTCGGCGAGCAGCCGGGCAAGGCGATGTTCGGCATCGTGCAGGGCGGCGATGTGCCGGCTCTGCGCGTCGAGAGCGCCCGGGCGCTCGTCGGCCTCGACCTCAAGGGCTACGCGATCGGGGGGCTCGCGGTCGGCGAGCCGCAGGCGGTGATGCTCGCCATGATCGAGGCGGTGGAGCCGCACCTGCCTTCGGCCAAGCCCCGCTACCTGATGGGCGTCGGCACGCCGGACGACCTCCTGCGCTCGGTCGAGCGTGGGATCGATATGTTCGACTGCGTGATGCCGACCCGGGCCGGGCGGCACGGTCTCGCCTATACCCGCCACGGCCGGGTCAACCTGCGCAACGCCCGCCACGCCGAGGATGCGCGCCCCCTCGACGAAACCTCCGCCTGCCCGGCCGCCCGCGACTATTCCCGGGCCTACCTGCACCACCTCGTCCGCTCGGACGAGATCCTCGGCATGATGCTGCTGACCTGGAACAACCTCGCCTATTACCAGGAGCTGATGGCGGGCATGCGCGCGGCGATCCGGGCCGGGCGGCTCGCCGACTTCGCGGGCGAGACCCGCGAGACCTGGGCGCGGGCCGAGATGGAGCGCGCGTCCGGTCGGGAATCGGCGTAGGGCGGCCGCTCAGGCTGCGCGGGCGGTCGGGCGGGTGGCGAGGAAGGGCGCGAGGTCCGAGGCGGGCAGGGGCCTGCTGAACAGGAAGCCCTGCGCCTCCTCGCAGTCGAGGCCACGCACGAAGGCGAGTTGCTCCTGCGTCTCGATGCCCTCGACGGTGATGGCGGCCCCGAGATCCGCGGCCAGCGCTCGGACGGCGCGCACGATGGCCACGTTTTCCGGTCGGCCGATCTCGCGGATGAAGGAGCGGTCGATCTTGATCCGGTCGAACGGGAACAGGCGCAGGTAGCTGAGCGACGAGTGGCCCGTGCCGAAATCATCGAGCGCGACGCGCACGCCCATCCTGCGCAGGCGGTGGAGGCAGGCGACGACCGCCTCGCTGTCGCTCATCAGGACCGATTCGGTGATCTCGAGCTCGAGCCGATGCGGGGCGAGGCCCGAGACGGCGAGGGCGAGGGTGACGACCTCCTCCAGGCTGCCGCGGGCGAACTGCACGGCCGAGACGTTGACGGCGACGCGGATCTCCTCCGGCCAGACGGCGGCCTCCCGGCAGGCCTCGCGCAGCACCCAGGCCCCGAGTCTCGTGATGAGACCCGTCTCCTCGGCGATGGGGATGAAGGTGTCGGGCGGCACGGAGCCCCGCTGCGGATGCGGCCAGCGCAGGAGCGCCTCGAACCCTCCGACCCCGTCGCGCCTCAGGTCCATGACCGGCTGGTAGTGAAGGCGCAGGTCGCCCGTCTGCACCGCGTCGCGCAATTCGAGCTGGAGCAGGTTCCTGGCAGCCGCCAGCGCATCCATGCCCGTCTCGTAGAAGCGGTACGTGTTCCGCCCGGCGGCCTTGGCCCGGTAGAGGGCGATGTCGGCGTTGCGGAACAACGTGTCGGAATCGGCTCCGTCGCGCGGCCCGACCGCGATGCCGACGCTGACCCCGACATGGGCGAGATGTCCGTCGATCTCGAGGGGCTGGCCGACCGCCTCGATGAGGCGCTCGGCCAGCCCCTCGATCGGGCGTCCGTCCCCCGTCCCGGCGAGGGCGACGACGAACTCGTCGCCGCCGAGCCGGGCGATCATGCCGCTGCCGCGCAGCACGCCCCGCAGGCGTTCGGCCACGGTCCTCAGCAGCGCGTCGCCCGCCGGGTGACCAAACGTGTCGTTGATCGCCTTGAAGCGGTCGAGGTCGAGGCAGAGCACGGCCGTCGCACCGTTCGCCGCGAGCGCGCGCTCCAGGTGAGCGCCGAAGGCGGCCCGGTTCGGCAATCCGGTGAGCGCGTCGTGGTGCGCCATGTGGAGGATGCTGTCCTCGATCCGGCGCCGCTCGGTCACGTCCTCGACGGTGGAGACCCAGCCCCCGGTCGGCAAAGCGCGCGTGGTGACCGCGATCGTTCGGCCCTGGCGCGTGAGGTCCCGGGACAGCGGGATCGCCGCGCCCGCCGGCCTGAACGGGCGCAGCGGACGCGCGCCCGGCTCGCCGGATCCCACGCCTTCGTCCCGGATGAGGCGCCGCAGGATGGCGGAAAGCGGCGTGCCCCGCTGGGTCAGGGCGGCGTCGAGGACGAGGATCTCCCGGAAGCGGGCGTTGCAGAGGATCAGCCGGCGGCGTGCGTCGACGAGGCACAGGCCCTGCGACATGTGCGCGAGGGCGAGGTCGAGATTGGCGGAGGTCTCCTCAAGCCGTTCCGCCTGCAGACGGCGCTCGGTGCAGTCGCGGGTGATCTTCGCGAAGCCGAGCAGGCGACCGTCCTCGCCGTGGATCGCCTCGATCACGACGTGCGCCCAGAAGCGGCTGCCGTCCTTGCGGACGCGCCACCCCTCCGCCTCGAAGCGCCCCGTGCGGCGGGCCGTCTCCAGCCCCTGATGCGGCACGCCCCGGGATCGCTCCTCCTCTCCGTAGAAGCAGGAGAAGTGCCGGCCCACGATCTCGTGGGCCCGATACCCCTTGGCTCGCTCAGCCCCGGCGTTCCAGTTGCTGATCACCCCCTGCGGATCAAGCATGTAAATCGCGTAGTCCGTCACGCCCTGAACCAGAAGGCGGTACATCAGGTTGGCATCGACGGCGTCGGGCGCGGCCATGTGGAGGGGTCCTCGAACTGCCGCCATGAGACGATCAACAGGCAGAACGACAGGTTAAAGGGGGATCGGTGCGGCTCGTGTTTCTCGCTCGGACTTGCCCGAAATGTGATCAGTCCCGATCAACCTAAGGACAGTTTCGGTGCATCTGCCGCGACGCCGAGATCATCGCCCGACGCGAAGTGCCGGGACGGGCCGGTTGACCCCTCGAAGCCGCTCCCCTATTGCGAGCCACGCTTCCCCGGACGCGGCCCGACAGCCACGCCCATGGCGGATGCGAGCGCGTAGCTCAGCTGGTAGAGCAACGGACTTTTAATCTGTAGGTCCTGGGTTCGAGTCCCAGCGCGCTCACCAAATATCTTCATTTAATCAGCGATTTACTTGATCTCTGGCCTGCCCGAGCCAGCACGGTGTGTGCATTTTCGGACCTGGTGTGTGCATTCACCTCCTGGAAGCGCCCTCGCCGAACAGGTTGCGACGCGTCTCGACCCAGCCCTCCTCGAGCTTGCGCATCATGTTCCGGGCGAGCCGGCGCTTGTTCACGTCGCGGCTGTAATGCCGCACCATCTGCTCCGACATCTCGACGATCGCCGACACCTCGGCCTCGGTGCCCCCAGCCTCCAGCAGCATGTTCACGGCATTCTTGCGCAGCCCATGGAAGACGAGGCCGGCCTCGCGCAGCCGCGCCATCGCGGCCTTCTTCGCGGCCGGGGCTGATGTCGGCGTGCCCTTCGCGTTCACGCTGGTGAAGTCGCGCTGCCAGGCCGTGCGGTAGGCCGCCAGCGTCCACGGCTCGCCGTCCTCGCGCAGGTGCAGGGCAGGGTGGTCGAGATGCGTCCGGGTTAGGATCTCGCGGTACTCGGAGTGGATCGGCACGAAAACCTTCTTGCCGGTCTTGCGAGCGACGAGCTCGATCGCGTTGGCGCCAGCAGCCGGGCGCACCATCGGCACCACGTCGACCGAGCGTTGCCCGGTGTAGAGCGCCGAGTAGACCGGCAGCTGGAGGGCTGGCCGCGCATGCTCAAAGAAGAGCTCGAAGGCCCAGTCCGGCCAGGGCTCGTGCGGCTCGACCTCGTGCTCGACCTTCTCGGTGCCAGCCACGACGTTCACGGTGGCGAAGCCGCGCGGCACCCCGAATCCGATCAGCTTGGACAACACGGCGCGGAAGTAGCGCGCGACCGAGGGCGTGCTCTGGAAGCTGTCGATCGCCTCCTGGGCATCCACCGCGGTCAGCGCCGCAACCGGCTCGTCGCCCCAGATCCGCACGATCTCGCGGAGGTGCCGGTCGTAGTCCCGCTTCGTCAGGTCGGCGAGGTCGATGTAGGCCTTGTGCGCGGTGTACGCCTCGACGAGCGCGCCGAACGTCTTCCGGTCTTCTCCATCTCGCGAGGCATCACGCTTCTCGACGTCGTCGATGGCGGACCAGAACTCAGGCGTCTTGGGCGAGGGCAGGGGGTACAGGCGTCCGCTCGGCCCACGCCAGGACCAGCTCCACTCACCGTTCTCCTGGCCCGCCTCCAGCGCTTCGCACTGCTTGCAGCGCTGCCAGAATTCCTGGGTCTGCGGATCGAAGGGGATGGGGATCGTAGGCCACGCCCATTCGCGGCCGCGGTGGCGGGTGTAGCTGTAATAGTGCCGTCCGATCTTGTTCGGCCGGCTCCAGACGTACCTAGGCAGCTCGACCGCCCCGACGCGCTTCCTGCTCCTCACGGAACTTCGCTCCCAGGCTCTTGGCCGGTGGCGCCGGCTCGGGCGGCAGAGTTGCAGCAAGCTCCGGGAAGAGGGAAGCATGCCTGCGGTGCCGCCAGCGGTCGACGGCCTCGAGGTCGTACATGCCGGTGTCTGGATCCGGCATGGGGAATCCGCGCGCCAGCAGTCGCGGCAGGCACTCGCGGAACTGCGCCTCGGACAGGTGCATCCGGCGCGCCACCTTCTCCGGAGGCACATCGCCGGGATCCACCTTGAAGCGGATGTCAGTGGGCTTCGGAGGTCCGCTACGCGTCATCCCTCTCCCCCTGATTCCAGATCAGCGCGCGCAGCCGCTTGATCGCGTCCTCCAGGCGTTTCTCGGCCTCAATCGCTTCATCGACGGACTCAGCCGCGACCGCCCCGGCTCTGGCGTCATGGGCCTGCACGGCCTCCCGAGCTGCTGCGCGGAGATCTTCAGTCGCTGCCGCCTCGATGCGGGCCCAGATCGCCTGCGCCTCCGGCTCGAGGTTCGCCCAGGCCGACGCGACGCCGCGCGGACCGAGCTTCTGCCCGGCGAAGCGCATCTCGTAGGTCGTGCGGCCGGGTTCGTTACGCTCAGCCACGCCGCGCCTCCTGTTCAGTATTAACTGTGGGGCGATCACGCAGCCGATGCGTAAAATCCTGCTCTCGCCAACGAAGCCGTCTTAACGGGAGGCTTCGAAGCTGCTGTCGCGCACGGCAACAGCGGGACGGCAGATGCAGGATCGTCGAATTGAGGAACGGCGCCGGGTGGACGAGCCCGGCTTCATTGCCCTCGACGAGCACAGCTCCATGGGTTGCATCGTCTACGACGTCTCGAATATCGGCGTTCGCGTGACCATGCTGGAAACCAAGCAGGTCCCAGACGTCTTCTTCCTTTCGTCGCCGAGCCTCGGCCCTGGTCGGGTCTGCAGAACCGCTTGGCGAAAGGCCGACGAGATCGGTGCATTTTTCGCTCAAACCCCGGCTTAGCCGGTCATCTTCGCGAAGTGCACCGCTGCTCGCGGAGCATCGACCAGTGTTAGGGCGCGTCATGCCACGGCTCCGATGTCGAGGACATCGAGGTGCTGGATGGGCGCGAAGAGCATCAGGGGGCATCCACCTTTGGCGAGGAGAGCGCACGCAGCTTCCTGTACACTTTCAGACATACTTAACCTGTGATTAGGTAACGAAGCGGCTGGGGCCACTTGGAGTCGCGCGATGTTCGTCGAGCGCCGTAAGGCACCGCGCCGGAATGCCTTCAAGCTCGGGTCGATTTTCTTTCACGAAAAACCGCACCGGCTCGACTGCCTGATCTGGAATCTCTCGGACTTCGGCGCATTGATCGAAGTCGAGCCTGACACACGCCCGCCAATCCGCTTCCGAATGACGGTGGCCGCCCTGCACCTAGACTGCAACGCCATGCAAATCTGGCGCGATGGGCGGAAGATCGGCGTCGCATTCGTGCTCTGAGATCGGCGCATCGCACATGCGCTGGTGAACGCAAAAAAATCAGACAGGACGAGCAGATCTATGTTCGCAGAGCGTCGCAAAGAACAAAGAGCCGAATGTTTCAGCTCTGGTGAGCTTCTCTTCGGCGAGGCGGCGTGTACCCCATGTCTTGTCTGGAACATGTCGGAGGCAGGAGCTCTGATCGAGGTAGAACCGCCAAGCAGCCCGCCCGATGCGTTTGATCTGGTTGTCCACGCTGACGGACTTGTTCGGAGCTGCCTGGTGGTGCGGCGGACTGGGCAACGGCTGGGCGTGGCTTTCACGATCTGAAAGCAGCGCGGCGCAAAGCCTAGAAATTGACGGTTCGGCTGCCGCCTCACGATCGCGCTCTCTTCTAGGCGGATGGCGGTGCAATGCAGCAACCGTTTGCTAATGCGCGGCCGAATAAGCTCGCCTCCGCAGTCGCGGGGCGGGATCGATATGGAAGACAAACGGTCAGAGACGCGCCGGCGGGCATTGATCCCAGGCAAGATCCTCTTGCTAGGTGGTGGAGTGATCGACTGTGTACTGCGCGACCGCTCGCCTTCTGGTGCTCGCCTTAAAGTGGTGAGCGTGATCGGCATCCCCGACGCCTTCACACTGGAGATTCCCGGAACGGGAGAAACGCGTGCGGCGCG
>NZ_SMNT01000043.1 GCF_004348265.1 Methylobacterium segetis | reverse complement strand
CGCCGTGGTGCTGGCCAAGCCCGGCCGCATCGATCTCGCCACGGACGACAAGGGCCGGGTCATCCGCCCCGGCTCCCTGCGGGCCGTGCCGCTGTTCAGCCGGCTCGGCGATGCCGAACTGGCGACGCTGGCCGGCAAGTTCACCGAGAGCCGCCATCAGGCCGGCGAGGTCATCAGCGAGGAGGGTTCGGCCGAACGCAGCCTGACGATCGTCGCCGACGGCACGGTCGAGCTGAGCCTGTCGGGCCCCTACAAGGGCCGGCTGCGCCAGGGCCTCGCCACCCGGGGCGACTATTTCGGGGACGACACCCTCGTCGGCGAGGCCGGGCCGGCCCCGGCCGTGAAGGCGCTCTCGGCCGTGACGCTCCTCACCCTCGACCGGGCCGCGATCGAGGACGAGGCGATCCGTTCGCGCATCACCCAGCACATCGAGGAGCGTGACCGGCTCAAGGGCCACACCAATTCCTACGGCGAGCAGGGTATAGAGCTCCTGGCGGTGCATGCGGGCGAGCCGCGCCTGCCGACCACCTTCGTCGACTACGAGGTGGATCCGCGCGAGTACCACCTCTCCACGATCCAGACGATCCTCAACACCCATACCCGCGTCACCGATCTCTACTCGAACGAGATCGACCAGCTCCGCGAGCAGATCCGCCTCACGGTCGATGCCGTGAAGGAGCGCGAGGAGTGGGAGCTCCTCAACAACTCGCAATTCGGCCTCCTCCACGAGGTCGGCTCGCGCCAGCGCATCCCGACCCGCGGCGGCCCGCCGACCCCGGACGATCTCGACGAGCTCCTGACGCTCGTCTGGAAGAAGCCCGCCTTCTTCGTGGCGCATCCGCGCGCCATCGCGGCCTTCGGCCGGGAGGCGACCCGCCGCGGCGTGCCGCCGGTGGTGGTGCACCTGTTCGGCGCGCCCTTCATCACCTGGCGCGGCGTGCCGCTGGTGCCGAGCGACAAGCTGCCGATCGACACCGACCCGGTCACGGGGGCGCAGACCACCTCGATCCTGCTGCTGCGCGTCGGCGAGGGCGAGCAGGGCGTCGTCGCCCTCCAGAAGTCGGGCGTCACGGGCGAGATCGAGCCCGGCCTGTCGGTGCGCTACATGGGCACCAACGACCACTCCATCGCCTCGCATCTCGTGACCCGCTACTTCTCGGCCGCCGTGCTGGTCGAGGACGCGATCGCCCGTCTCGATAACGTGCTCCTGGGCAACTACCATGACTACGCCTAAGGCGCCGGCCTTCCTGCCGGCGGCCAGCTTGGGCCTGCCGGCGGCCAGCCTGGGCCTGCCGGCGGGCAACCCCGGCGAGCTGGCGCATGCGGATCTCGTCGGGCGCCTCGCCCGCGAGATCTACGGGCAGGGGCAGGCGGCAAGCCAGCCCTTCGCGCCGGAACTCCCGGCGAGCCCGCAGGTGCCGCAGGGCTTCGAGAGCCTGCCGCAGGGGCCCGGCGGCGCGCCCCTGCCGAGCGCCGGCCTGGGTGTCCCCTCGGCGCCCGCGGGCGGGTTGCCCCAGGGCCTGCAGCCGGACGCCTCGGCGCTCGCCGCCCGCTCCTTCGGCGCGCCGCCCGTCGGCCTGCCGGGGGTGACGGGAGCCTCCGTGCCGAACCCAGCGCCCGCCGGCCCCGTCTCGTTCGACGCGGCGGCGATCCCCTCGGTCCATCCCCTCTCCGACCCGTTCGCCTCGCGCCGGGCCCTGCCCGAGTTCTTCGTGCCGAGCCTGCCCGAGGTGGCCGCAGCGCTGCCGGGCGGGCGCGACCTGCACCGCCGGATCGCGGCCGACCATCCGCGGGCGAACGCCTTCGCCCATGCGCTGGCGCCGGGGCTCGTGCCGGCCGACCCGTCGCGCCACGGCGTCGACGAGGCGCAGGAGAGCTTCCGGCGGACGGGCCGTCTCTCGCGGGCGCCGGAGCCCGCGGCGCCGGCCTCCGACTACTACTTCCTGGCGCCCGCCGCCGCGCGGCCTCCGAAGACCCACGCCCGGCCCCGCGTCGAGCCCTCGCGCCATCCCGGCCCCGCGCCGCGCGTCACCTCGCACGGGTCGAGCCCGGTCGCCGCGCCCTTCGACGTGGAGAGCGTGCGCCGGGATTTCCCGGCCCTCCACCAGAGCGTCAACGGCCACCCGCTCGTCTGGCTCGACAACGCGGCGACGACCCACAAGCCGCAGAGCGTGATCGACGCGACGAGCGAGTTCTACGGCCGGCACAACTCGAACATTCACCGGGCCGCGCACACGCTCGCCGCCCGGTCCACGGACCTGTTCGAGGGCGGCCGCGAGAAGGTGCGCCGCTTCCTCAACGCGCCGACGAAGGACGACATCGTCTTCCTGCGCGGCACCACGGAGGCGATCAACCTCGTCGCGAACTCCTACGGCCGCGCCCATATCGGCCCGGGCGACGAGATCATCGTCTCGACGATCGAGCACCACGCCAACATCGTGCCCTGGCAGCTCCTCACCCAGGCCACCGGCGCGACGCTGCGCGTGATCCCGGTCAACGACCGGGGCGAGATCATCTTCGAGCAATTCGCCGCCCTCCTGTCCGGCCGCACGAAGATCGTCTCGGTGACGCATGTCGCCAACGCGCTCGGCACCATCAACCCGGTCGCGGAGATCATCCAGCTCTCGCACGCCTACGGCGTTCCGGTGCTGGTCGATGCGGCGCAATCCTCGCCGCACATCCCCCTCGACGTGCAGGCGCTCGACGCGGACTTCCTCGTCTTCTCCGGGCACAAGGTGTTCGGGCCGACCGGGATCGGCGCGCTCTACGGCAAGACGCACCTCCTCGAGGCGATGCCGCCCTGGCAGGGCGGCGGCCACATGATCGAGGACGTCACCTTCTCGAAGACCGTCTACAAGGGCGCGCCCGAGAAGTTCGAGGCGGGCACGCCCGACATCGCCGGCGCCGTGGGCCTCGGCGCCGCCCTCGACTATCTCGAGGGCGTCGGCCTGCCGGGCATCGCGGCCTACGAGCACGATCTCCTCGAATACGCGCAGGCCGGCCTCGCCGAGGTGAAGGGCCTGCGGCTGATCGGCACGGCGCGGGAGAAGGCCAGCGTGATGTCCTTCGTCATCGAGGGGCACGAGAACGAGGCGGTGGCCCACCACCTCGACGCGCACGGGATCGCGGTGCGCTCCGGCCATCACTGCGCCCTGCCGGCCCTGCGCCGCTTCGGCGTCGACCAGTCGGTGCGCGCCTCGCTCGCCTTCTACAACACGCGGGAGGACGTCGACGTCTTCCTGAAGGCCCTGCACACGCTGCCGCGCCACTGAGCCGGGGCCGCGCGGCCGGCATCGCGATCATCGGCCGCCCGATCCGACCGCGGACGTTCCCGAAACTCGGGGACGTCCGCGCGGAACCTCCGGTAAGCCGAACGATTTCCTTCCCCGCAGCAACTAGAGGAGGAAATCGCCATGAAAGTCACAACTCTAATCAGCAGCGCCGCCATTCTCGCCCTCACGGCGGGGTCGGTTCTCGCCGCGCCGTGCAACACCGGCTCGACCAAGGACAAGAATCCCGAGCAGCAGGCGACGAACACGAAGAGCTCGGACGTCGACAATTCCAGCAAGAACCTCGCGGGTGGTCAGCAGCCCGCCTCGCCCGGCACCGTCGGCGCGATGAACAACGTCGGCGCGAACCAAGCGACCGGTCCGAACCAGGGGACGGGCAATCAGGCCAGCAAGGGCGACCGGACCGACCCGGCCGCCAAGAACCTCGCCGGCGGCGAGCAGCCCGCCTCGCCCGGCACCGTCGGTGCCATGAACAATGCGGGCGCGGATCAGAAGGTCGGCAAGAAGGACGACGATTGCTGAGCGATCGGACGATCCATCCGGTGAAGCCCGCCCGGCTCGCGCCGCGGCGGGCTTCATCGCATCCAGGGGCCGCTACGGCCACGCTAACCCATTCTCGTCGCGATCCCTTGGTCTACGGCCTCCGCCCGGCAGGACCGGGCTGTCTGGAGTAGAGTCCTTGCTGGTACGCACCGTTTCCGCCCTCCTTCTGACCACCGCCGCCGCGGTGGCGGCCCCAGGCGGCGCCACGTCCGCCGACCGCAGCGAGCTGAAGAGGTCCTGCACGGGCGATTACTTCACCTATTGCGGCGACCTGGAGCCGGACAGCCCGGAGGTTCAGGCCTGCTTCCGGCAGAACAAGGCCAAGCTGTCGCCGAACTGCCAGTCCGCCATCTCGGCCTACACCAAAGGTCAGAAGCGGGGCTGACCGCCCTCAGGCCGGCTCGCCGGGTTCGGGGTCCCGGCCGCGGCCGACGATCTCCAGCGCACGCAGGATCGCGAGACCGATCGCGTCGGCGTCGGCGCGGCCCTCGGGCGTCGCGGGCGTGATCGCGACCGCCTCGACCTCCTCGCTGTCGAGCGCCCCGACGAAGACGGTCAGAACGGGTCCCTGCGTCTCGGATTCGTCCGCCACCAAGCCGACCCGGTAGCCCGCCTCCTCACCGTAGAGGCAGATCGCCTCCGCGGCACGACGCGTGTCCGGATCCGGCTCGGGGCGCCGGGCTCTGCCGAAATCGGGGCGGATGACGTTGCTCATCCCCGCCAGCATAGCGCGGCGCGCACGGACATCACGGGGAAAAAGCGTCGCGCGGGTGGGGTTCTCCACCCTCTGCCCAACGGCCTTAACCGATCCACAAGAGCTTTCCGGCCAGAGACGCGCCGGGGGCGCAAGGACATCGATCCGCGATGGAACAGGCATTCCGCACCGCGTGCATCCTCTGCCGCCGCTCGATGCGGCTGGGGCCATCCTTCGGGGAGGGACGGCACATCGCCGCCTGGAACGTCGCCGTCTGCCACCCCTGCCGCGCCGAGAATCCGGACGGCCCGGACCTCGAGCGATATCCGCGGCTCGCGGCCTATCTTCGCTCGAAGGGCCTCGTGGGGACCGGAGCACAGGCGGGCTTCGTACCCTGGCCTCCGGACCGGGAGGCCGCCTGAGGCTCGGGCCGGTCCCCGCGTCACGCCCGGCCTTCGCGGGAGACAGCGACCGGCCGCCGACAGGGAGCGCCGACATGCCCGAGGCCGCACACGACCAAGCCGCGTACTGGATCAACGCCTTTCGGCGCTCGGACGGCGTCACGGTCTTCCGGGAGGCGCAGGCGCGCCTCGGCCGGCGCCTGGCGGAGACGCCGATGCTCTATCAGGGCACCTGCCGGCTGATCTACCGCGTCCGCGTCCGGCCGAAGGGGCCGAGCGCCGCGTCCTGCGGCCGCCGTGGCGAGAGCGGCTTCGTCGCCCTGTCGGGTCCCTGTCCCCGCTGCGGGGCACCGGCGCCCATCGTCTGCGGCGCGGCCTTCCGCACCTGAGCCGCGCGCTGCCGGAAGCGGGTCAGGGTCGGCGAAACTGTGGGTTCTGCCCGGCGCCGCGCCGGCTACCATCCTCGGCAGAAAAACGAGGAGTGGCAGGGATGGAAACGAAGCAGCGCGAGCTCGAAGCTCGCATCGTCGCGATCGAGTACAGCCTGCAGGTCATCGTCAACTGCCTGTCCGACCGTGACTCCCTCGACCGCGGCAAGCTTCTGAGGCTGCTCCGCTCGGCGGCCGAGGAGCCGTCGGCCGGTGCCTCCAACCCGAGCGTGCCCGCAGCCCTCGTCGGGCTCGCCGACCGGCTCTGAGGCGGCGCGGGCCTGTGCGCTCGCGGGGACCGGGCCGCCCGCGATGGTCGCCCCCTCCCGCCCCGAGGGCCGACGCGCGGCCTCAGGCCGGAAGCGCGTGCAGGATCTCGGTCATGTCCGGACGGGCCGCGACATCGGCCTGAAGGCAGGCGGCCTCCAGCGTCCGCAGGACGCTCGTCGCGGACGCGTCGGACGGGCACAGGTCGAGCAACTCGCCGAGGAGGAGGCCCCAGGCCAGGACCTCCGTCCGCAGCAGGGCCGCGGCGAGGTCACCGGGCGGAAGAACCGAGGCCGCCCCGAAATCGCTCAGCACAGCCGCCCCGGCGCTGCCGTCCCACAGGATGTTGTGCCCGTACAGATCGCCGTGGAGGAACCCGCGCCCATGGAGATGGGCGGCGGCCCGCGCCGTCTCGCGCGCGATCCGGGTTGCGCTCGCCCATCCGACCTGAAGCTCGGGAGCGTAGACGTCCCGGCTGCAGCTCGCGAGGCTCGGCGGCCCGGCGAGCGGGCGCCAATGCGGCGGCAGGAGAGGCATCACGAGCCCCTGCGCGCCGTCCGGGTGGCCGGTGAGGCGCCCGAGAGCCCCGGTCAGGTTCGGGTGCGCGCCCGCGGCGAGGCAGGCGGCCATCTCCCGCTCGGGCAGCCCGTCGCTCGTCATGGCGCCCTTGAACAGCTTGAGGGCGACGGGCCCTCCGGCTCCCCCTTCCGCATGCCAGAGCGCGCGGTGCACCCGGCCGGAGGCGCCCTCGCCCAGCAGGTCGCCGGGAACGATTTCTGACCAGGGGATCTCCGCGGCGCGCGCCTGTCCCGCGGCGGGCTCGCAGGGGTTTCCGGCCCAGGAGATCCAGGCGAGGCGCGGCAGGCCGCCGAGCCAGGCGGGAAGGGTTTCGATCCCGTTGGCGGAGATCCGCAGCAATTCCAGCCGCTCCGCCCCCGCGAGGGTGGGCGGCAGGGAGCGCAGGCGGTTTCCGGCGAGCATCAGCTTCTGCAGAAGCGGCCGCCGGCCGAGCGCATCCGGCAGGTGCGCGATCGCGTTGTCGGTCAGCGTCAGCCAGCGGAGGGTCGCGGGCAGGGCCTCGCCCGGAATCTCGCGCAGGCCGGCGGCGCGGAAGCCGATCTGGCTCAGCATCGGGCAGCCGCCGAGGGCGGGGGGCAGGCGCTCGAAGCGGTTGCCGGAGCAGAACAGGACCCGCAGGCGGCCGAGGCGCGCGATCTCCGCGGGCAGGTCCGCGAGCGCATTGCCGCTCAGGTCGAGGACCTCCAGCGTGTCCGCGAGGCCGAGGATCTCGGCCGGGAATTCGGTCAGCCCCTCTGAAATTCGGAGTTCCCGCACGCCGGCGAGATCGCCGCGGCGGAGCGCGCGCAGGGTCGGGGAGATCGGGGGCATCCGGGATGACGCGAGCCGTGTCGGTGTGAAGGGGAAGCCGGGCAGCGCGGCCGTCAACGGTCAGGAGGCGTGGGAACGCTCAAGAGTGGCGCTCCGACGGAACGGCCGGATGATGGCAGCCTAGCGGGTCGGGCCGTTTATAGCCAAGGCTTCAAAAGTAACATTTGGTATTTCCTCATCCCCCGACCCGATACAGTCTGCGTCCACCGATTCGCGCTGCGATGACGGATGAGGGCGTTCGTACGGGAGTCGCGTCATGTTGTCCGGCGGTGGCGTTTCGACGGAGATGCTCCTTCAGGTTGATGCGTTGGGTATCTCCGCACCCGCCCCGTCCGGATCGACCGCCGCCCTGGTTCGCGCTCATGTGCGGGCGATCCTGCTGAAGATCCCCCGGCTCCCCGTCGCCTCAGTCGAGGCTGAGCACGTGTAGGAGGCTTCCCGCCTCGTCCCGGATCTCCATGCGCCAGGCGCCGGCATCGTCCGGAAGTTCCCCCACCAACCGCAGTTCCTCCACGGCGGCCCGGGCCTCCGTGATCGCCTGATCCAGATCGTCGGCCACGACACCGGTCGGATCCTCGATCACGGCCTGTGCCTGCACCAATCGGAAGAAGTATCGCTGGGGCATCGGCCGCCGTCGGAATCGATGGTTCGGGACAGGCAGCAGCCGGGGAGAACGAGCGGCCTTGGAGCCCATCAGTCGCCAGGGGCGGCGACGTTGTAAAGCCTCTTTCTGGAGGATCCGGCATCCCAGCGCCGGCGCAAAGGGCTTACGGCGCCCCGGGAGCGACCGCGCGGCCTTGGCGTTGTCCGAGGACGACCCCGGACATGGAGCGGCCAGTGGCGGACAGACTCGCGGATGCGATGAGGCAGGCGGCGGCCGAGGGCCGGGCTCGCGCGCGGGCCTTCTCGGGCGGCAGCGGCCGGGACGACCTGCCTTTCGCCGTGATCGCGGCCTTCGACGCCCGGATCCGCGGGCAGGTCGAGCGCGATCCCCGCATCGAGGACGAGCGGGACCGGGTCCTGATCGCCGCCGTCAAGCTCGCGGAGACGCCGCCCGACGACGAGCCGGACGCTTTCGCGAGCGCCCGCGCGGGGTTGCTCGCCGTGATCGACGATCTGGAGCAGGTGACCCTGCGCCACGGCATCGTCAGCGCACGGGGCGCACGGGCGGGCGGCGGCACGCCGGGCGAGCGCCTCACGCCGTCCGGATGACCGGCGGCTGGACGCGACCGGCGGCTGCCGGCCGCAGCGCGGCCCGGATCGCGTCGAGCCCGTCGCCGAGGGCGGCGGGGCCCGGCTGCAGGATCAGGGCCGACTTGATCTCCACGATCTGCCCCGCTTCCACGGCGGGGATCGCGCCCCAGCCCGGGCGGGCGGCGATGCGCGCCGGCACCACCTTCCGGCCGCACCAGGAGGCGAGGATCACCTCGGGCGCCGCCGCGATCACCGCTTCGGGCGTCACGACCCGGTCCCGGGCCGCCGGCTCGCGGGCGCGGTCGGCGAAGACATCCCTGCCGCCCGCGATCCCGATCAACTCCGAGACCCAGCCGATCCCCGAGATCAGCGGCTCGTCCCACTCCTCGAAATACACCCGTGGCCGGCGGTCGTTCTCCGCCCCCGCGGCGATCTCGGCCAGTCGGGCCGCGTAGGCGGTGGCCAGCGCCTCGGCGCGATCCGGGCAGCCGACGAGCGCCCCGAGGGTTCGGATCATCGCGAGGATGCCGGCAACGTCGCGCTGGTTGAAGAGGTGGACGGCGATGCCCGCACGGGCGAGGTCGGCCGCGATCCCGGCCTGCAGGTCGGAGAAGGCGAGGACGAGATCGGGGCGGAGCGCCAGGATCTTGGGAAGGTCCGCGCTGGTGAAGGCCGAGACGCGGGGCTTTTCCCGGCGCACCCGGACTGGGCGCACGGCGTAGCCCGAGACGCCGACGATGCGGTCCTCCTCGCCGAGCAGGTACAGGGTCTCGACCGTCTCCTCCGTCAGGCAGACGATCCGTTCGGGCGGGAAGCGGCGCATGGCGGCCGGCTCAGGCGGCGAGGCGAGGGCGGGCGAGGCGAGGGCGGGCGAGGGCAGCGACAGAGGCACGAAGGAGCATCGCGCCTGCGAGCGTGCCGAGATTGATCAGGAAGAGCCGCGCGACGACGGCGGGCGCATAGGCCCCCACGCTCCCGGGCAGGACGAGGGCCGCGACGCAGAGGCCGGCCTCGTAGGCGGCGAAGGCGGCGAGGAGACCGGTCGCAGCGCGCGCGGCGGGAATCGGGGCGAATCGTCCCGCACCCCGGGCGGCCGGCACGGCGAGGAGCGCCGAGGCCCCGAGCGCGAAACCCCAACCGATCGTCGCCCCGTCGGCCGGGTAGCCGAGGAGCCCGAAGCCGATCACTTGGTTGAGCAGCCACGCCGCACCGACGCAGAGGAGCGCCGCGCGGCCGGGACGGGTGAGGGCGGCGAGCGTCGCGAGGGCGGCAAAGGGCGTGGCGCAGGCGAAGTGGCCGCTGAGGACGATCGCTGCGGCACAGAAGGCCGCGACGAAGAGGGCGCTGGGCGTCGTGTCGATCATGCTCGCCTCGTCGGGCCGGACGGCCGGGGGATCACCCTACAGCGGATCGGTCGCTTTCGCAGCCGGGCCCGTGCGATGCGCTTAAGGCCTCACACGACCGGGGCCGGCCGGTCCACGGCCCGGTGCGCCTCGACGAGGAGGTCGAGGGGCAGCCACGGGCGTCTCAGGCAGGTCGCAGCGCCCGGGAGATCGGCGGCCCCGGCCTCGGGCTCTCCGGCGGTGACGACGAGGCGGATCCGCGGCCAGAGCTTTCCCACCGCCCTGGCAAGGCGGATGCCGTCGCGCTCGCAGTCCAGGGACGCGCGCGTGACCATCAGGGCGACGTCGTGCCCACATCTCTGCAGCACCTCGATCGCGGCCTCGCCGCTCGCGCAGGTCAGGACGTCGAGCGCCGTCTCCTCGAGCAGGGCCACCGCCCGCTCGCGCTCGGCCGGGACGGTCTCGACCACGAGGGCCAGGGGCGGCGAGTGCGTGATCGTGCGCATCAGGTCCTTCCCTTCGGGGGCTGAAACCGGAGGCGGCGATCGATAACGGTGGCAAGCTTCGCCAACGACTCGGGCGTCGTCTCGCGAAGCTGCGGCTCGTAGAGTTCCGCAAGCCCCCGCGCGATCCCGTGCAGGCGCGGATCCGCGGTCACTCCGGTGCAGAACGGGCGGCGTCCGTTACAGTCGCGCATGGCACCTCCTTCCGGCGAGGCGCCTCGTCCGCCGACCGGGGTCGTGGATTAACTTGTGACAGGTTCGAGGAATTAATGACGCGGACAGCAGAAGGTTTCAGCGCGGCCGTTTCAGCCCTCGGCGACCCGGCACAATGCCGAGCCGGAGATCGCCCGACGCCGATGAGGCAGCGGCTATGATTTCCGGGGCGATGTCGCGGCCGATCGTCTTCGTCGGCGATTCCATCACCGAGGGTTGGGGCGAGGCGCAGCCCGGCCTCTTCGCGCGGCACGGTTTCGTCAATCGCGGGATCGGCGGCGAGACCTCCGGCCGGATCCGTGCGCGCTTCCGCGACGAGATCCTCGCGGCGGGCGCCCGCGGCGTGCACCTGATGTGCGGGATCAACGACATCGCCGAGGTCGAGGGGCCGGTGCCGCTTCCGCGGATCCAGGAGAACATCGCCGCCATGGTGGCCGAGGGGCGGAGGCTCGGCCTGCCCGTCTGGCTCGGCTCGATCACGCCGGCGACCGCCATCGCCTGGAACCCGGAGGTTTCCCCCAGGCCGTCCATCGCCGCCCTGAACCGCTGGCTTCGCGAGCAGTCGGCCGGCGCCGGGGCGCGCTTCATCAATTACCACGCGGTTCTCGCCACGGAGGAAGGCGCGTTGCGGCCCGGCTTCGGCAGCGACGGCGTTCACCTGACCCCGGAGGGCTACCGGGCCATGGAAGCGATCCTGCTGGCTGCCCTCGGCGCGCGCGGCGCCGCATCCGGAGCCTCTTGCCCGCCGGCGGGGCGGGATCGATAAATCGGGCCTGCCGGCCGATCACGGCGGGGCAGGGAGGCAATCCGCAACATGGACGGGTTTCGGCTTCGCACCGCATACCTGGCGCTCGCGGGAACCCTCGCGCTGGGTCCCGCCCGGGCGGGGGAACGCCCCTACACCCCGGCCCTCGCCTGCGAAGACGTGCGCCTCCTCGTCACGCGGGCCGGATCCGTGACGCTGGCGACGAGCCCCAACGCCTACGAGCAGGTCTCGCGGACGGGCGGCGCCTGCACCGGCGACACCACGGCCGCGCCCGCCTTCGTGCCGGCGCGGGACGATCCGGCGTGCTTCGCCGGCTACCGCTGCCGCCAGCGCAACAGCGACACGAGCTACTAGGACGCCGCCCAGCCTTCATCGATCATGAAAGCTGCGCGAGCGTCCTGCCGCGGCGCAGGGCCTCGGGTCGAGCCGGCACGTTCCGTCCGCAGGAGCGGCCCGCGGCGCGTCGGCCCCGCTCAGCGGCGGCGGGCGAGATCGAGCGGGAAGCTCAACTCCGTCGTCCCATCCTCCGTGAGAAGTTCCCGCGGGGGCGGGGCGAAGGGTCCCGCGGCGCGCGCGGCGGCCAGGGCACGGTCGTCGAGGGCGGCAGAACCCGAACCCGCCTCCACCGACGCATCCTTCAGGCTGCCGTCGGCGGCGATGCGAACCCGGATCGTGACGGTGCCGCCCGGTGAGCGCGGCGCGGCCGAGCGGTCGGCCGCGCCGATCTTCGTCACGACGGCCGACAGCCAGGTGCGCACCGAGGCGCCCACCGCGCGCTCCGCGTGGGCGGCATCCGGCAGCGACAGACAGAGCAGGAGATACAGGCTGAGCCGGAACAACGGCGGACGCAGGACCATCGGGATCTCGAGCGCGGGAGGGGCCGGCAATCGCTGCCGATCGGGTCCTCCTGCCACGAAATGGCAGCCGCCCGAGGGCCAAAGAGTGACCTTTTGCCGACGGCGCGCACATTCGTGCGTCCTGCGATATCATTCGGAGCGTTCGCGCTATTCGATGATCAATTTCGGTCTACTTGCAATTATCATCGAGATCTTACGTCGATATTCTCATGAAAAACTGCCACAAATACGGCAATCTCGCCCGAACATGGTCATATTGCACCGCAACATAGTCTCGCCGCATTCCCAGACATCTTGCGCCTCGTCGAAAACAACAGTGGGAATGTACGATGGTCTCGACCATCCGCCGCGCACTCGTCGCCCTGACCGTCATCGTCCTGGGCGGGTTTGCCACTCCGGAGGCCCAGGCCCGGGGCGCACGGACGCACGGTGTTCACGCAGGCCACCATCAGGGCCAGTCCGGTGTCGCATCCTGGTACGGGCCCGGCTTCCAGGGTCGGCGCACGGCCAATGGCGAGCGCTTCAACACGCATGCTCTGACCGCGGCGCACCGGACGCTGCCCTTCGGCACCAAAGTTCGCGTGACGAACCGGCTGAACGGCCGCTCCGTCGTGGTCCGCATCAACGATCGTGGCCCGTTCGTCGGCGGCCGGGTGATCGATCTGTCGAACGCCTCGGCCCGCGCCATCGGCGTCGCGGGAACAGCCCGCGTCAGCCTCGCCCGTCTCTGACTCCGGTTCCGCTTCCAGGCACCAGGAACACGGCGGCATCCCCGCCACACCTCTCCCGATCTCTTGGTCGATCTCTTGGTCGATCTTTCGGCGATGTCAGGGTGAGCCGGCGGGCGCCCATCACGCGGATGGGACGGGCGCCGTGAGCAGCGCGCGGCTTCCGCAACGCGCTGCCCTGGATCGGCGACGTCGGTGTCGCTCCGATCGGAGTGTCAGCCGTTCACTGTCCCGCCGGCTTGTTGGCGGGAGCCGGCGTCGGCGAGGCCGGCGGGGGCGGAGCCGGGTTCGTCGGAGCCGTGGTGGTCGAGGCCGGCGGGTTGGGGGGCGCCTCCGCCTTCTTCTCGTCCTTGCAGGCGGTGAGTGCGAGCAGAGCGGCCAGCGGCAGCAGGATCTTCATACGCATGAGCGTTCCTCCATCCGTCGAGTGAGCCTCGATCAGGGACGAAGGAACGCCGGTCCGCCGGCAAGAGTTCAGCGCGGCCGGTGATAAGGACACGGTCCGGTTGCATGCCGGTCGCCGAAGCGGGCGATCTGCGCTCCTCTCTCGGGCCGCATCCGCCCCACCGCCCATTCCGTTCCAGGGCCGTGTCAGGAGGACAGGGACGCCGGAAATCCGTTGCGCCCGACCGCGAGGGGCTCCGGCGCCCGGACCAGCGGTGCGTGACGGAAATCGCCCAGCCCCCGAGCCTTCAGCCAGAGGTGATAGGCGCGCTCACGCGCGTTGAAGGCCTGCCGCAAGCGGGAACCCGCCTCGCCGCGGGCCTCCGGCGCGTATCGCAGGTCGGCCGCCGCCGCCCCGTAGCGCCCGGCCATCTCCGCGCGCCAAGCCTCGTCGGCGAGGCGAAACAGAAACTCCGTGTTCTGCCGATTGGTCGCCGCCAAGGTCGTCTCCCCAGTCTCCGCGAAACACACCGCGCCCGCCTCCGGATGCGGGAATCTCCCTCCCGATCTGGAGCGGCGTCGCGCGTTGTCATCCCGCGGCTCGTCCGGAACGCGCCGAGCACGGTCGCGCGGGGGCTTGCCGGCGCCTCAAGCGCCTCCCGCCCGGCGGATCGCGGAGACCAAGCCGTCGACGAACGTTTCCGCCTCGTCGTTCAGGGAGATCCGCGTGTCGTCGGCGCTGATCAATCCGCGCCGCTCGAGTTCGGCCACGCCGTCCGGGTCGGCCTCGTGGCCGTGGCCATCCTTGCGCACCACCGAGGCGACGCGCTCGCCGCTCAGCAGACGGTGATAGGCGGCGAAGGTGAAGATCGAGAGGGCCTTGTCGGAGAGGCCCTGCGTGTTCGTTGCCATCAGCGTCCACCTCGTTGAAGGGTCGTGACGGAACGCGGGCAAACCCGGTTCGGGTCCGCCGGAGGCAGCATTCGCAGCCCCGACCGGGGCAAGGCCTGGGCTCTGTCGCATCCAAACCTTCGGCCGCCGGGAGGTCCGCGCCTCCCGATCGGTCTCGAGGCCCACGGCGATGGTGCGGCCGTTCCACCACGGCGCCGGCCTCCCGGGTTTGGCGCGGAATCCGGCTTCGAGCACCCGATACGAAAAGCCCCGCGGTCCGGAAGACCGCAGGGCGAAGTTGTCGGAACGAGACGCAGGGACCTGGTCTCGCCCGAGGATGATGCGCTCGCCCGCGCTCCGCCGGCAAGAGGCGCGACCGCCCCCGAAAGGGGGCTCAGGCGCGGCGCAGACGGACTAGGCGCCCTCCGGTCTCAGCCGAAGACGCCGTCGTCGACCACCGCGCGGCCCTCGGCAGATCCGAAGGCGAGGTAGTGCTCGAGCGGGTTGATGCCCGCCGCGGCCACGTCCGGATTGGCCGCGAGGTAGGCCTTCGTGTCGAAATCGTCCGACGGATCGCGGCCCTCCCGCCAGCCGAAGGTGCGATAATGGTCGAGCGGATTGATCCCCGCGGCCCGCACGTCGGCGTAGGCGTCGAGGTAGCCGTCCGTGTCGAAGAAGGCGTTGGGATCGCGTCCCTCCCGCCAGCCGTAGACGGCGTAATGATCCTCCGGATCGAGTCCGGCCGCCGCCACGTCCGGATTCTGGCTCAGGTAATGCAGGTCGTCGACGAGCGCGTTGCCGTCGTTCTGCTTCACCACGAGATTGCCGAAGACGAAGGTCTCGACCGAGACGGTCTGGACGGAGACGGTGCCGACCCCGCCGCCGTCATCGTCGTCATCATCGTCGTCGTCATCGAGGGCCGCGGCCTGCGCCGGGACGGCAACGTCGTCATCATCATCGTCGTCGTCGTCGTCGTCGTCATCGTCGCCCGTCGAGATCGTGGCGGCGACGCCCCGGGACGCGATGGTGAAGGCCGTGATCGGTGCCCCGAGGTTGAGGATGTCGACGCCCGGCCCGCCATCGAACACGAAATTGCCCTCGACCAAGTCGAGCGTGTCGTTGCCGGCGCCGCCGGCGAAGGTGCCGTTCGTGAAGGTTGCGTTCAGGGCTTCGTTGCCGTTGCCGCCGATGACCACGACCTGATTGAAACTGTCGTCGTCTCCCGTGATGTTGAACAGGTCGTCCCCACCATTGGCGTAGATGATGATCGGATCATCGTCCTCTCCGATCTCAAAGAAATCGGTCGCACTACTCCCTTGCACTACTCTCGCCACGACGTTCCTCCTGCGAGCCGGCCACGTGGCCGTCATCGTTGCGAGAGTAGGGGGACCGGACCGCCCTGTTAAGCGCCTATTCGGCCCGCTCTATATTGCCGAATCATCCCTGATGATGTGCCACTATTTCCCGAACGATGGCGGCCTGTGCGGGCGGCATCGAGGCGAAGCGGGCGGGGCGCGCGGGATCAGGCGGCGACCGGACAGGAGGCCGCGACCTCCCGGCCGCCCGTGTCGGCGGCTTTTGCCCGGAGGGGACCGGCGCCGGTCCGCCCGGCACGGCGCCGCAGCGCGACGACCAGGCCGGAGATCGTGAGGAGATCGCAGGTCAGGCCGAAGACCGATCCGACCAGGAGATTGTGCGCGGCCCAGCACAGGGACGCTGCGACGAAGAGGCGGCGCATCGTCTGCGCATCGGCCTGCAGGCGTGCCGCACTCGCCAGCAATGCGCCGACGCCCGCACAGGCCGAAGCCCAGCCGCTCCAGGTCGCCAGCGTCAGCGAGGCTGCGACGAGGCTGCTCGCCCCGAAGACCGGGACGACCCAGGCTCGCCGGCTCCCCGGACCGATGAACCGGGCCGAGACGAGGCTCTGCACCACCGAGATGGAGCACATCGCCATGCCGGTGACCGCTCCGATATGCCAGTAATGGAGACCGAAGGTGGCAGCACAGGCCGCGGAGACGCACAGGATCAGGCTCCGCCTTGGCATCATCCCCGCAGCAAACCCGAGGGCAAGCCCCAGAGCTCCGAAGATATCGAGGTGAGATCCAACGGCACTCAACAAAGTCGGGACGATGTCTGCGGCGACCATGACCTGAACTCGTCGGCGCCGAGATGCGCCTGTCTTCTCGAATGCGCTATTCCTCCATGGTAACTGGTTCGTTAACGGGCGATCGGAGAGCCGCAGCGCGTGGCACCTGCGCCGCACCCGGCGCGCGGTCAGGCCGGCGGACGCGAGACGGAGCGGTAGAAGACGGCGAGGGCCGCGAGGAAGACGGCGACGCCGAGCCCGGTCGCGGCCGAACCGAAGCCGGGTCCGACGAGGGCGAGCCCGTTGCTGCGGCCGATGAGCGTGTCGGCCGCGGCGATCAGCACGCCGACGAGGCTCTCCCCGACGAGGAAGCCGGAAGCGAGAAGGACTCCGCGTCGACGGACGGCGACGGCCACTCCGTCGCCATCGCTCGTCCGGCCGCGCAGGGCACGCTCGCCGAGGAATCCCACGAGCCCACCGGCCGCGATCGTCATCACCACGGTCACCGGCAGGTACATGCCGATCCCGACGGTCAGGGCCGGGAAGGACAATCCCCTCCGCCGCAGGCGCGCCTCCAGCGCGACGAGCGCGGCTCCGATCCCGGCGCCGGTGAGCACCATGGCCCAGGGCAATTCCCCGCGCACGATGCCGCTCGCGATCTGGGTCATCAGCGCGGCCTGCGGCGCCGGCAGGGCGTTGCCCGCGTCCATGCCCTCCCGCGGCAGGGCTCCGACGAAGCCGTAGGCTTGGTAGAGCAGGGCGAGCAGCGGCGCGATCACGGCGGCGCCGACGACGACGCCCGCGATCAGGGCGACCTGCTGGCGCCAGGGCGTGGCATCGACGAGTTGGCCGGTCTTCAGATCCTGCAGGTTGTCGTTGGCGATCGAGGCGACGGTCACGATCACGGAGGCGATGAGGAGGGCCAGGGCGATCACGAACCGGTCGCCCTCCGGCCCCGCCGCCCGTCCGACGACGAGCGGCAGGAGGAGCGCCGCGAGGATCGTCGTGAGGATGCCGATGCCGGAGATCGGGCTCGAGGACGAGCCCAGGAGACCCGCGAGATAGCCGCAGGTCGCGGCCATCAGGAAGCCGGCGAGAATCGCGAACAGGCTCGCCGCGGCGACGAGCACGGGGAGGAGGAGGCCGAGTTCGGCGCCGAGGGAGAACCAGCCGAAGAGGCCGGCGAGCGGCACCGCGAGGCCGAGCGCGGCAGCGCCGACCCAGGTGATCGGCAGGTCCCGCTCCTGCCGCGGCACCTCGGCGCCGCCGCCCCCGCGCGCGGTCTCAAGGGCGGTGCGGATGCTGTCGAGGATCGGCCGAACGAGGGACGCCACCGTCCAGACACCGCCCACCGCGATGATGCCGGCGCCGATCAGCCGAACCTCGCCCGACCACACGGCCTCGGCGGCAACGGCCGGCGCTTCCCGACCACCATGTCCGAGGGCGGTGAGCATGGGCACGGCCAACCCCCAGGCGAGGGCGACGCCCGTGAGGAGGGCGAGGCAGGCGCCGATCCCGA
The DNA here is from genome assembly GCF_004348265.1 of Methylobacterium segetis. Classification (GTDB taxonomy): domain Bacteria; phylum Pseudomonadota; class Alphaproteobacteria; order Rhizobiales; family Beijerinckiaceae; genus Methylobacterium; species Methylobacterium segetis. Next base: position 24,817 of record NZ_SMNT01000043.1, on the reverse strand, counting down.
CGAGGTAGCCGACGCCGAGCAGGGCGAGGGAGAAGCCCGTGCCGATGCGGAAGACGGCCGAGCCCGCGGCGACCGTCCCGTGGATGCCCTCCGCCAGAATGCGGAACCCGTTGGTGGCGAGACCCAGGGTTGCGGCGATTGCGGCGGCTCCCATCAATGCGCGAAGGTCGCTTCGCCCGCCCTCGCCGGCCTTCAGAACCTCGGCCGCGGCGGTTCCCTCGGGGTAGGGGAGGCCGGCGCCGACGACCAGGGCCCGGCGCAGCGGGATCGAGTAGGCGACGCCGAGCAGGCCGCCGAGCAGGCAGACCGCGCTCGTCTGCCAGAAGGGAAAGCCCTGCCAATGGCCGATCAGCACGAGGCCGGGCAGGACGAGGATGACGTTGCACAGCGTCCCCGCGGCCGAGGCCTGGGTCTGCACGATGTTGTTCTCGAGGATGCCCGCGCCGCCGAGAAGCCGAAGGCACCCCATCGAGATCATCGCGGCGGGAATCGACGAGGAGAAGGTCATCCCCGTCTTCAGGCCCATATAGACGTTGGCCGCCATGAACACGACGGTGATGGCGGCTCCGAGCACGAGACCTCGGATCGTGATCTCGCCGCCACGCGCAGGCCTCTTCCGAGCCGTCGTCTCGACACTCGTTTCCATCGCTTCCCCGAGGCCGGCAGGATCGGCCGCGGGAACGGACTCGCCGCGGTCTCGCGACAACGCGGGTTCGGGAGTCGCGATCCGCAATGCACGCATAAGTGGCATCGACGGGTGAGCGAATCCGCTTCTCGCACGTTCACGCCCGCGGCCCGTCATCCTGTCGGCGACCGCGAGGGACGCGTTCCGATGCCAGATTCACTAGCCGATACGCCGCCGCAGAGGGGACCCGGGACGCGGTGTACGATCCCGCCGCGGTCGGGCGCCGCATTCCGTCTCGCGCGCGGGCAGCACCTCACGGTGATCGACCCGGAGGGCGAGCAGGTCGCCGATCTCCTCGCCTTCGCGGCCGACGACATCGACGAGGTGATCTCGTCCGGGCGGAGCCTCGATTACGCGAACCGCATCTACCTGACGACCGGCGACGCGCTCTACTCGAACCGCAGCAACGTCCTGCTGCGCATCGTCGAGGATACGGTCGGGCGCCACGATTTCCTGCTGACCCCCTGCTCGGCCGACACGTTCCGGATCCTCTACGACGAGGCCGAGCCCCATCGCGGCTGCTTCGGCAATCTCGCCCACGCGCTCGCCCCCTACGGCATCGGTCCCGACCGCATCCCCGTGGCCTTCAACGTCTTCATGAACGTCACGGTCGACGGCACGACCGGGGAACTGGCGGTGCGACCGCCGCTCAGCCGGGCGGGCGACCGGATCGTGCTCCGGGCGGAGACCGACCTGATCATCGGGCTCACCGCCTGCTCGGCTCCGCAATCGAACAACTTCGCTTTCAAACCGATTCTCTACGAGATTTCGGATGAAGCATGATGAGTGCCGCCGGACTTTCTGCACTGGACTGACAGATATGTTTCAGAATTCAAGCGGATTGCGCCTCCATTACGCAGATTAACGCAGATTAATATCTGTGGATGCGACTCAACTGCACGGAACCATGGTCGGCCACGACGGTTCCCACCGCGATCTTCTTGCGATCAGCCGCTGGGCGGCCGCGCTTGTGCGTTCGACGACCGTCGGGCGGCACTGCGGCTGACTTCGGCACCACGACACGAGGCGCAATGTTCCTGCCCACCGACGACAGCACCCATCCCCTGGCCGAGCGTTTCCGAACCTTCATCCGACAGGCACCCTTTCCCTGCGTGGGTGCGAAATCCGCCCTGTCGCGCGGGCAGATGAAGGTCATGGTCGCGCGCGACATCGCTTCGGGGTGGGACGACCTGCGCATCTACCCGGCGCTGCTCGCCTTCATCTGCCGCTACCGCGAGCAGCGGGACCTGTTCCAGAGCTTCGCGGTCGTGTTCGAGGGGCCGGACACCCTCTCGGAAGAGGCGTTCGAGGCGGCGCTGTGGGCGCGCGTCCAATCCCTCTCCGACAAGGATCAGTGCCTCGGTCAAGGCTACGATCCGCGCGTCACGGCGGACCCGGACGACCCGCATTTCTCGGTGAGCCTCGGCGGCGAGGGCTTCTTCATCGTCGGGTTGCATCCGGGGGCGAGCCGGCCTGCGCGCCGCTTCGAGAGCCCGGTCCTCGTCTTCAACCTGCACGACCAGTTCGAGCGTCTGCGGGCGGAGGGGCGCTATGAGCGCCTGCGCACCTCGATCGTCGAGCGGGACGTGGCCTTCGCGGGCTCGGCGAACCCGATGCTCGCCGAGCATGGCGAGCGCTCGGCCGCCCGGCAGTTCAGCGGGCGCGCGGTGGCGGACGATTGGGCCTGCCCGTTCCGGCGCCGAGAGGAGACACCCCTTTGGGACGCGCAGCAGGTCGCCGCGGACCTGCGCACGGGCGCCTTCCTCGCTCCGCAGATGGAGAGCTGAGATGGGTGCCGAGGTCGGGATGGCGACCCAGCCGAGCCCCTTTCCGGAGAATGAGGAGGCGCTTCTCGCTCTGGCGCGGGCCGTGCGCGAGACGGGCTACAGCTTCACCACCGTGACGCCCGCGAGCCATGCGCGCGTCAACGCGAGGCCCCGGAACGCCGAGGCGCGCAGCCTCCGGGACGTGTTCGGCTGGAGCCGTCCCGTCCGGCCGGATCGTCTGCCCCAGGGGCTGGCGCGGCTGATGGAGGAGGCGGGAGCCGCCGTGAGCGACGGCGGGCTCCTGCGTCCGACGATCCGCCTGTCGAGCCTCGACGGGGAGCTGTTCACCCACTCGGCCTACCCGCCGAGCGCGGCCGACGCGGTCTTCTTCGGGCCCGATACGACGCGCTTCGTGGCGGCGGTGCTGGCGCATCTCGACGGCCTTGAGCGTTCGCCGCGCCGCATCGCCGATATCGGCTGCGGCTCCGGAGCGGCGGGGATCGCGCTCGCCAAGCGCAGTCCCGGCGCCGAGACCGTCCTCGTCGACATCAATCCCGCAGCCCTGCGCGCCGCGCGCGTGAATGCCCGGCTCGCGGGAGTCGATGGCATCGAGACCCGCCGGAGCGACCTCCTGCAGGATGTCGAGGGCTCTTTCGACCTCATCGTCTCCAACCCGCCCTTCATGATCGATGCGTCCGAGCGCGCCTACCGGCACGGCGGCGGCCCGCTCGGGGCCGGCCTGTCGCTCTCGGTGGTCGAGGCCGCGACCGAGCGCCTCGCGCCGGGCGGGAGCCTCGTTCTTTTCACGGGCGCCGCGATCGTCGAGGGCGAGGACGGGTTCCGGGACGCGGCCGGAGCGACCTGCGCCCGCGCCGGCCTCGACTGGTCCTATCGGGAATACGACCCCGATGCCTACGGCGAGGAACTCGACGATCCGGCCTACGGGGAGGCGGAGCGCATCGCCCTCGTCGTCCTCACCGCGACCCGCTCGTGAGCGGTCCGGAGGGGGAGCGCGCCGAGTTCCTGCGCGACGCCTTGGCGGGGCTGACGGCCCCGGAAAAATCGCTGCCCGGCAAGTATCTGTGGGACGAGGCGGGCTCCGGCCTGTTCGACCGGATCTGCGGGCACGCCGACTACTATCCCATGCGGGAGGAGAGCGCCCTCCTGCCGCGGGCCGCGGCCGACGTGGCGGCGCGGCTCGGCCCCGGCGCGACGGTGATCGAGTTCGGCAGCGGCGCGAGCCGCAAGATCCGGACGCTGCTCGATGCCCTGCCGCGTCCCGCGGCCTACGTGGCGATCGACATCTCGCGCGATTATCTCGCGGCCGCGGTCGCGCGGCTCGCGCCCGACTATCCCGACGTCGAGATGCTCTGGAGTTGCGCCGATTACACGAAGCCGGTGCGCCTCCCGGTGACGCTGGAGGGGCGCAGCGTCCTCGGCTTCTATCCCGGCACCAGCATCGGCAACTTCACACCCGCGGAGGCGACCGCCTTCCTGGACCGGGCACGGGCGACGCTCGGGCCGAGCCTCTTCCTCGTCGGGGTGGACGCGACCTGGGACCGCGAGGCCCTGCAGGGCGCCTATGCCGGCTCGGACGGGCTGATGGCGGCATTCCACCTGAACCTGCTCGGGCGCCTCCGGCGCGAGCTCGATACCGACATCGACCCCGGCAACTTCCGCCACGAGGTTCGGCTCTGCCCCGATCCGGAGCGCGTCGAGGCGCATCTCGTGGCACGGGCAGCCGCCACCTACCGCCTGGGCGACCGCCCCCTCACCTTCGCGGCGGGCGAGAGCATCCGCACCGACACATCGCACAAATACACGCCCGACGCGTTCCGGCGGCTCGCGGCGGCGGGGGGCTGGGAGGCGGCCGGCTTCTGGCAGGACCCGCTCGGCCGCTACACCCTCCACCTGCTCCGCGCGTGACGGCCCGGCCTCGGCTTGGACGCGCGAAGGACGATGGTGGTGAGGTGCCCCGGCATCTCCGGGCGCTGAGGCGCCGGCGGCTCGCGAACGCCCTTCGAGCGTTCGATCAAGAACCTTGGCCAAGTGCCTGAAAAGGTTTGGCTCCCCGAGTAGGACTCGAACCTACGACAAAGCGATTAACAGTCGCTTGCTCTACCAACTGAGCTATCGGGGACCGCGGCGGTGTCTCTACACAGCCCGAGTGCCGGGCGCAAGGGCGTGGTTGCGGGTTGTTTGACGATTCCGCCCGGAACGAAGCGGGGGCGGGGCGAAGCGCGACGGGACTGAGAAATCCCGTTGCCCAGGCCACCGACCCTCTGCTAGAGACCCCCACTCCCCGGGGCGGCCGCCTGCTCCGGGATGCATCCGGCCTTCGGGGAGGATGCAGGACGGCCTCGTGGCGGAGTGGTTACGCAGAGGACTGCAAATCCTTGCACCCCGGTTCGATTCCGGGCGAGGCCTCCATCATCTTCAGAGCCGCGGGCGTTCCGCGCCGCCCCAGCCCTTCTCCACGGACATCGACGACTTGCGTTTTGGCGGCCGATCTTGGAAAAGCCGCCGACCTTGAGCGCTGCGCCGGTTCCGGCCCGATGGCGGGCGGCGGAATGCGCCGGGTCACGCAGCGAGGGAAGACGGCCATCATGCTCGACTACGCGCAGGCGCGACGCCTCATGGTCGATTGTCAGCTGCGAACCTTCGACGTGAACGACGTCGCCGTGCTCGACGCCTTCGACACCATCCCGCGCGAGCGTTTCGTGCCGCAGGGCCGCGAGGATTTCGCCTATATCGACCAGACGCTGCGCCTCGGCGGAGCCGAGGGGGACGCGCGCTTCCTGCCCGCCCCGATGGTGCTCGCCCGCCTGATCCAGGCCCTCTCGATCCGGCCGGGCGCGCGCGTCCTCGACGTCGGTGCCGGCTATGGCTACGCCGCCGCCCTGATGAGCCGGCTCGGCGCCGCCGTGGTGGCGCTGGAGACGGTGCCGGATCTCGCCGCGGGCGCACGCGAGCGCCTCGCGGGGACGGCGGAGGTCGTCGAGGGGCCGCTGCAGGCCGGCTTGAAGGACAAGGGTCCCTACGACGCGATCCTGATCGCCGGCCGCGTCGAGGTGCGCCCTCAGGCCCTCCTCGATCAGCTCAAGGACGGTGGCCGGCTCGCCTGCGTGCTCGGCCGCGATCGCGCCGCCAAGGCAACGCTGTTCGTGAGGGCGGGCGACGCCTTCGGGGCGCGCCCCCTGTTCGACGCCTCCCTGCCGGGGCTGTCCGCCTTCGCCGCAGAGGCCGCCTTCTCGTTCTGACGGCACCCGAGCGGTTCGTCCGTGCGGGGTCATGCCAGGTCGGCGCGATCCTGCCGCCAGTCGATTCGCTCTCGCGTTGCAGGCCGCGGCGCCCCAACGGCCCAGTCCGTCCCGGCTTCGTACGCCCACGGACATTGCGCCCGGGCGCGCCGCGCGCGTTCCGCTTCCCCTCGGGGAAAGCGTGGACAAGCCCCCTCTGCAGCCGTTCGCGCCCTCCGAAAGTGTCGCTTTTATGCGCCACCCGCCGGCGATTCCGCCCCGAAGGCGCTCACACCTCTGTGCCCGACTGCTCAAGCTCGGCTAAAGTTGCATCAGGGCGGACTTGACCGGATCGCGCGTAACACCGCGCCGCTTCCGTCGCTCGACGGAGATCCGGTTCTTTCGAGAAACCGCAAGGGCTGACCGACGTGAGAGAACGCAAACCTGCGACGCGCCCCGCGCTCCGGCTGGCCAGCCTGACGGTCGCGGCTACGCTTGCGGCCACAAGCCCGGGCGGCGCCGAGACGCTGGAGAGCGCCCTTGCCCGGGCCTATGGCGGGAACCCGGTGCTGAATGCCGGCCGCGCCGGCGTGCGCATCCGCGACGAGGACGTGGCCGCGGCCCAATCCGGGTATCGGCCCACGGTGAGCATCGACGCCGACATCGGCGTCTCGAAGTTCCAGGGCCGGTTCAGCGGCGCGAACATCGACCAGACGACGCTGCCCGGCGGTGCCGGCCTCACCGTCAACCAGACCCTGTTCAACGGCTTCCAGACCGACAACCGCACCCGCGGCGCGGAATCCCGCGTCATGCAGGAGCGCGAGACCCTGCGCTTCACGGAGCTGACGACGCTCTTCAACGCCGTGCAGGCGTACATGAACGTGCTCAGCGACACCGCGAGCCTGGAATTGCGCCGCAACAACGTCGAGGTGCTCGAGGAGCAGCTCCGCCAGACCCGCGACCGCTTCAACGTCGGTGAGGTGACGCGCACCGACGTGGCGCAGGCCGAGGCCCGTCTCGCGGGTGCCCGCTCGGACGTGAGCGCTGCGGAGGCGCAGCTGCGCGCCAGCATCGGCATCTACCGGCAGGTCATCGGCGTCGAGCCGCGCCAGCTCGCCCCCGGCCGCCCCCTCGACCGCTTCGTGCCGGGCAACCTCAACGCGGCGATCGACATCGGCCTCAAGGAGCATCCCTCGATCCTGTCGACCCTGCATGCGGTCGACGTTGCCGAGGCGCAGGTGAGGGTCGCCGAGGGCCAGCTCTACCCCACGGTCGGCCTGTCCGGTCAGGTCAACCAGCGCTACGACCAGCAGCTCGCCAATTCGAACGGCGTCACCGCCGCGATCGTCGGCCGGGTCACGATCCCGATCTTCCAGGGCGGCGCCGAGTACGCGGCGATCCGCCAGGCCAAGGAGACGGTGGGGCAGGTCCGCATCCAGGTCGAGCAGACGCGCGACCAGATCCGCTCCGCCATCGTCACGGCCTGGGGCAACCTGGAAGCGGCCAAGGCCCGCGTGATCGCCTCGCAGGCGCAGGTCCAGGCCAACGAGGTGGCGCTCAACGGCGTGCGCGAGGAGGCCCGCGTCGGCCAGCGCACCACCCTCGACGTGCTGAACGCGCAGCAGGAACTGCTCAACGCCCGCGTGCAGCTGATCCTGGCCCAGCGCGACCGCGTGATCTTCTCCTACGGCGTCGTCCAGGCGATGGGCCGCCTGACGGCCCGCTTCGTCTCGCTGCCGGTCGCCGCCTACAGCGCCAAGACCCATTTCGATCAGGTCAAGGATCTCTGGTACGGCGTGCGGACGCCCGACGGCCGCTGAGACGACGGTCTCGGTCGGTCCCATCGCGGCAGCGGCTCGCCCGCTGCCGCGCTCCCGCCGCCCGGCACGGATCCGGCAGGATTTACGTGGGGCAGGATTTACGTGGGGCAGGATTTACGTGGGACTGTGTCGCGGGTGCGCTTGCTGCGGCGGACAAGCGTGAAATACTGATCTCGAACCGCCAGACCGTTTCACCTCCCGCCCGAGCGCCGTCCGCATGAGTGCAGCGAGCCCCAAACCGCAGGACAAGGCGTTGGAGAAGGCCGGCGAGCCCTCGATGGAGGAGATCCTCGCCTCCATCCGCCGCATCATCGCCGACGATCAGGCGGCCAAACCCGGCGACGAGGCACCTCGCCCCGCGCCGGTCCCGGAGAACGACGACGTGCTCGACCTCGCCGAGGTCGCCGAGCCGGTGCGCAAGCCCCAGGCGGTCAAGCCGACGCCGATCGAACCCGACCCGATCGACTTCGCCGACGAACCCCTCGACTTCGACGCGATCGAGGTGGAGCCGGAGCCCGCGCCGCCGGTGCGCGCCGCCCCGGAGCCCGCGCGGCTGCAGGCGCCTCCGCCCGAGCCGCCGCGGGCGAGCCCGCCGCGCGAGGCCTTCCTCGACGCGGAGGAACCCCTGGTCTCGGCGGCCACGGACGCGAACGTCAGCCAAGCCTTCAACCTCCTGGCCCATACCGTCCTGAGCCAGAACAGCCGGACGCTGGAGGATCTCGTCCGCGACATGCTCCGCCCGATGCTGAAAGCATGGCTCGACGACAACCTCCCCGTGATGGTCGAGCGGCTCGTTCGCGCGGAGATCGAGCGGGTCTCGCGGGGCCGCTGACCGGCCCCGTCGGGCGCGCCCGTGTTGACGCGGGCGCCGGGACGGGTTGAAAGCGGGCGCTCACGCTGCGCGCTCAAACCGGCCCGAACTCCGATGATGGACAAGACCTTCGACCCCGCCGCCGTCGAGGCGCGCATCGCCGCCGCCTGGGAGGCCGGAGGCGCCTTCCGCGCCGGGCGCCCCGAGCGGGCCGGAGCCAGCCCCTACTGCATCGTGATCCCCCCGCCGAACGTGACGGGCACGCTGCATATGGGGCATGCCCTCAACAACACGCTCCAGGACATCCTCGTCCGCCTCGAGCGGATGCGGGGCCGCGATGTGCTCTGGCAGCCGGGCACGGATCACGCCGGCATCGCGACCCAGATGGTCGTCGAGCGCAAGCTCGCCGAGACCGGCGCGCCGGACCGCCGGACGATGGGCCGGGAGGCGTTCGTCGAGCGGGTCTGGGCCTGGAAGGCGGAATCGGGCGGCGCGATCGTCAACCAGCTGAAGCGCCTCGGCGCCTCCTGCGACTGGTCGCGGGAGCGCTTCACCATGGACGAGGGCCTCTCCGCGGCCGTCCTCAAGGTCTTCGTCGATCTTCACGCGCAGGGCCTGATCTACCGCGACAAGCGCCTCGTGAACTGGGACCCGACGTTCCAGACCGCGATCTCGGACCTCGAGGTGCAGCAGATCGAGGTGAAGGGCCATCTCTGGCACTTCGACTACCCCGTCGTCGACGAGGCGGGTGCCGAGACCGGGCAGATCATCACCGTCGCCACCACCCGCCCCGAGACCATGCTCGGCGACACGGCGGTCGCGGTCCATCCCGAGGACGAGCGCTACACGGCCTTGGTCGGCAAGCGGGTGCGCCTGCCCCTCGTGAACCGCCTGATCCCGATCGTCGCCGACGCGTATTCCGATCCGGAGAAGGGCACGGGCGCGGTCAAGATCACGCCCGCGCACGATTTCAACGACTTCGAGGTGGGCCGCCGCCACGGCTGCCGGCCGATCAACGTGCTCGATCCGGAGGCCCGCATCCTCCTCGACGGCAACGCCGACTTCCTCGCCGAAGCCGAGCCGGAGCCGGAGACGCTGGCGCTGCACGGGCTCGACCGGTTCGCGGCGCGCAAGGCGGTCGTGGCCCTCATGGAGGCGCGCGGGCGCCTGCGCGCCATCGAGCCGAACACCCACGCCGTGCCCCACGGCGACCGCTCGGGCGTCGTGATCGAGCCCTACCTCACGGACCAGTGGTACGTGAACGTGAAGCCGCTCGCCGAGCGGGCGCTCCAGGCCGTGCGCGACGGCCAGACGCGCTTCGTCCCCGACAATTACGAGAAGATCTTCTTCCAGTGGCTCACCAACATCGAGCCCTGGTGCATCTCACGTCAGCTCTGGTGGGGTCACCAGATCCCGGTCTGGTACGATGCCGAGGGCGGGATCTACGTCGCCGAGAGCGAGGCCGCCGCCGCCGCGAAGGCTGCGGAAGCGCGCGGCGGCCCGGTGAGGCTGACCCGCGACCCGGACGTCCTCGACACGTGGTTCTCCTCCGCGCTCTGGCCCTTCTCGACGCTCGGCTGGCCGGAGAGCACCCCTGAGCTCGCCCGCTTCTACCCGACCAATACGCTGATCACCGGCAAGGACATCCTCTTCTTCTGGGTCGCCCGGATGATGATGATGGGCCTGCACGTCACCGACCGCGTGCCCTTCGATACGGTCTACCTGCACACCCTCGTCCGCGACGAGAAGGGTGCCAAGATGTCGAAGTCGAAGGGGAACGTGGTCGATCCCCTCGGCCTGATCGACCAGTACGGGGCGGACGCGCTGCGCTTCACGCTGACCGCGATGGCGGCGCAGGGGCGCGACATCAAGCTGAGCCTGCAACGGGTCGAGGGCTACCGCAATTTCGCGACGAAGCTCTGGAACGCCGCCCGCTTCGCGGAACTCAACGGCTGCCGGCTCGATCCGCGCTTCCGGCCGGAGGCCGCGCGATCGGTCCTGAACCGCTGGGCGCTCGGTGAGGCGGCCCGCGCTGTCGCCGAGGTCACCGGCGCGCTGGAAGCCTACCGCTTCAACGACGCGGCCGCGGCCGCCTACCGCTTCGTCTGGAACATCTTCTGCGACTGGTACCTCGAACTCGCCAAGCCCGTGCTGCAGGGGGAGGGGGCCGATGCCGCCGCCCGGACCGAGACGCAGGCGACGGTCGCTTTCCTCATCGACCAGATCGCCAAGCTCCTGCACCCGTTCATGCCCTTCCTCCCGGAGGAGCTCTGGGCCATCAAGGGCGAGGGGCTGGAAGGTCGGGGGCTTCTCGCGCTCGCGCCCTGGCCGCAGCTCGAAGGCTTGGCGGACAGCGCCGCCGAGGCCGAGATCGGCTTCGTGGTCGATCTCGTCTCCGAAGTGCGCTCGGCCCGCTCCGAGACGAGCGTGCCGGCCGGTGCCCAGGTGCCCCTCGTCCTCGTCAATGCCGATGCGGCCGTGCGCGCCCGGGTCGAGGCGTGGCGCGACACGCTGCTGCGCCTCGCGCGGCTCTCCGAGATCACCTTCGCCGAGGTTGCCCCGAAGAACTCCGTGCAGCTCCTCGTGCGCGGCAGCGTGGCGGCCCTGCCGCTGGAGGGCATCGTCGATCTCGATGCGGAGGTGGCGCGCCTCGGGAAGGAGGCGGCGAAGGCCGAGGGCGAGATCGGCAAGCTCGACGGCAAGCTCGGCAACGCCGACTTCCTCGCCCGCGCGCCGGAGGAGGTGGTGGACGAGATCCGCGAGCGGCGGGACGCCGAGGTCGCCCGCCTCGCCAAGCTGCGCGAGGCCCTGGCGCGGCTGAAGGACGGCGCCTGACCGCGCCTCAACCCGCGAACTTCAACCCCGCGATCCCGGCGACGATGAGCCCGATGCAGGCAAGCCGGGCCGGGGTCGCCGGCTCTCCGAACAGGACGATGCCGAGGAGAGCGGTGCCGACCGCGCCGATGCCGGTCCAGACCGCGTAGCCGGTCCCGACCGGCAGGCTGCGCAGGGCAAGCGACAGCAGCACCACGCTGGCTGCCATCGCGGCGAGCGTCAGCACCGAGGGCACGAGCTTCGAGAAGCCCTCGGTGTATTTGAGCCCGATCGCCCAGCCGGTCTCGAGAAGGCCGGCGACGAAGAGGATGGCCCAGGCCATGACGGGCTCCCTGTCCCTGGCAGGGTCGTCCCCAGCCGACTCGATCCCGCGCGGGCGCGGGCGGGGCCGTCCCCGCGGCACGGCTATGGCCCGGCCGGCCCGGCTTGGCCAGGGGCGGCCCGCTCGGGCGGGCCGTCGGATCGGCGTCGATCAGGCGCGGGGCGCATGCATCACGCGGCGTCGGTCAGGACGGTCACGGGATGCGCCTGGAACCTGCGCATGAGGGCCGGGATCTCGGCCGCCGGACGGGCGGGACTGTACAGGAAGCCCTGGGCGGTGCCGCAGCGCCGGTCCCGCAGGATCTCCGCCTGCTCCGGCGTCTCGACCCCCTCCACCGTCACGTCCATGGCGAGGGCACGGGCGAGCGCGGTGATCGCCTCCACCACCGCCACGGTGTCGGGCCGGTTCTGAAGGTCGCGGATGAAGGTGCGATCGATCTTGATCTTGTTGAAGTGGAAGCGGGTCAGGTAGCTCAGGCTCGAGTAGCCCGTGCCGAAATCGTCCAGCACGATGCGCACCCCCCGCTCGCGCAGGCGGCGCAGGGTCTCCACGACCTCGCCTGTGAGGTCGAGGATGATCGATTCCGTGATCTCGATCTCGAGGCGCTCCGGCGCGATGCCCGTGGCGTCGAGGGCCTCGGCCACCCGATCGTAGAAATCCGGCATCCGGAACTGGAGCGAGGAGATGTTGACCGCGATCCGCTGGCCCGGCCAGGCCAGCGCATCCCGGCAGGCGCGCTGAAGGGCCCAGGTGCCGATCTCGACGATGAAGCCCGTCTCCTCGGCGATCGGGATGATCTCGCCCGGCGAGATCCAGCCCTGCCCCGGCTTGTGCCAGCGCAGCAAGGCCTCGAAGCCGACAATCGCGCCGTCGCCGAAGCGCACCAGGGGCTGGTAGTGCAGGTCCAGCTCGTCGCGCGCCAACGCCTGGCGCATGTCGGCGTCGAGGCGGCGGGTGCGCGCGGACCTGTGTTCGAGCGCGGGGTCGAAGGTGCGCCAGCTGCCCTTGCCGGCCGCCTTGGCCGCGTAGAGGGCGAGGTCCGCCCGCGCGAGGAGCGCCGTCGGATCCGCGGCGTCCCGCGGCGTGTGGGCGATCCCGATGCTCACCCCGATCTCGAACTGGGCCTCCTCGATGCGGAACGGCCGGGCGATGTCGGCCACGAGGGCGCCGGCGAGGGCGCCGGCGAGGGCGGCGGCCGGGGAATGCCCCTCGATTGTCGCGGGGCACGGCAGCAGGATGGCGAACTCGTCGCCGCCGAGCCGGAAGATCCCGTCCGCCGCCTGCGCACGCGCACGCAGCCGCTCGGCCACCCTCTGCAGAAGGCGGTCGCCAACGCTGTGGCCGGCGCGGTCGTTGACCCCCTTGAAGCCGTCGAGGTCCAGGTAGAGGAGCGCGGCTTCGGAAGCGGGACCGTTGCGCGGATCACAGGCGCGCGCGATCGCGCCCTGGAAGGCCGCGCGGTTCGCAAGCCCCGTCAGCGCGTCGTGGCTGGCGAGATAGGCGATGCGCGCCTCCGCCTCGTGCGCCTGCGTGACGTCCGATCCGACCCCGCGGTAGCCGGCGAACGCCCCGCCGGCATCGTGGATCGGCTTGCCGTTCAGCTGCCACCAGCGCACAGCACCGCCGATGGCGAGAGGCATCGGCGCGCCCTGGAACGGCACGCGCCGCCGCATGGCTTCGAGAACCGCCTCCAGGCTCGGGCAGGGGTCCTCGGCGGCTCTCCCGGTGCCGTGTCGCGTCAGCAGTTCGTCGAGCCTCGCGCCGGACAGGTCGGCGGCCGGGCCATTCAGAGCCTCGGCCATCCGCGTCGGGCCGTGGCGCAGCCGCCCGTCCGCATCCGTCTCCCACAGCCAGTCGCTGGCGCCCTCGGCGAAATCGTTGAGGAGGAGCCCGATCGTCTCGCCCTGTCGCCCGACCGTGATCCGGTCGAGCACGCGGCGGCGGGCGAGCGTGCACATATGGTGATGGTGGTTGAGCAGGAAGCCGGCATAGATCGCGAGGAGCATCACGAAGAAGATGTCGAACGGCGCGTCCAGGCGCGCCGCGGCGATCACCAGGCCCACGAGGAGCGGAACCGCGAAGCAGGCGCCGAGGGCGAAGATCGAACCGAGCATGATCGTGGTCGAGAGCAGCCCTGCGCCCACGCTCGTCCCGATCGCGGAATAGCCGTCGCTCAGGGAACGCTCGATGAGTGTGGGCGGCATGGTCGACCAGGCCAGCCCGAGCAGGAAGTGCAGGAACGACAGGAGCCGGATGCAGCCGACGACCGTCCGGTCCGACGGCTCGCGCGCCAGAACCGTCCGGACGTGCCGCATCGCAACGATCATCATCGTCGCGACGCAGCCGATGGCGACGACCAGCCCGAAGACGTAGGCCCGCGATGGGGTATCGCGAAAGACGACGGCCACGCCCAGCGCGATCAGGACCTGGACGACGGCGACCAGCTTCGCGACCTGCAGGGATTCGGCGAGGAGAGCCGCCCGCGCCTCACGGCGCCCCTGGCCGTCGCGCCTCGGGGCTTCCCCGTGCGCGGGCTGGGCGCCGTGAGGCGCGGGGAGGGGGCTCCGCGTCGGCAGACGGCACCACGTCGGGATCATGCCGGGGCGTTCCTCGAAGCTCTCGTCGGGCGGCCCGCCGCGCGGGGCCGCAAGGATCTCTGTCGATGAGCCGAGCAATACGCTCGGCCCACCTCAATCGAGACAAGCATATCCTGTCATGGACGATTTAACGAAACGTCATGCCACTGTTCTGCATAAGACTTGAAGATGCCATTTGAAGTTGTCGTTGGATCCGGCCTGAACGTGCTGATCACAGTCCCGGATCGGCGCGTCGTCACCGACCTGACGAAACCGTAATGCCGCCGTCACGCCCGGGTCAGGGGGTCTGCCCTACGACGGATCCACGGCCCGCTGACCGAGCGGCCTCCGAAACCTCCGGAGCGACCTTCATGACCGACTGCCAGACCCGACCCGCCCGCGTCCGCCGCGGTGCCCTCGCCTCGGTGGCGGCCGCCGCCCTCGTGGCGGGCGGCGCGCTCGGCGCCGGCTTCGTGCAGCCGAGCACGCCCGCCCTGGCCCAGGCGCTTCCCAAGACCCCGATCGAGGCTCCCGAGCACCCGCCGGGCTCGTTCGCCAACGTCGTCGACAAGGTGAAGCCCGGCGTCGTCTCGGTGAAGGTGAAGCTCGATGCGAGCGCCTCGTCGGACGACGATGACGGGCCTGGCCAAGGTTCTGGCCAGGGCCGCGGTCTCCAGAACGTGCCGCCGCAATTGCGCGAGTTCTTCAAGCGCTTCGGGCAGAACGGCCAGGGCGGCGGCATGCAGGGCATGCCCCAGCGCCAGGGCCAGCGCGGCGCGGTCGGCTCGGGCTTCATCATCTCGGCCGACGGCTACGTGGTGACGAACAACCACGTCGTCGACAATGCCAAGACGGTGCAGGTCGTGCTCGACGACAACCGCACCCTCGACGCCAAGGTGATCGGCAAGGATTCGAAGACCGACCTCGCCCTCCTGAAGATCAAGGACGAGGGGAGTTACCCTTACGTCCAGTTCGGGAAGGCGGCCCCGCGGGTCGGCGACTGGGTGGTGGCGATCGGCAACCCGTTCGGCCTCGGCGGCACGGTCACGGCCGGCATCGTCTCGGCCCGCGGCCGCGACATCGGCGCCGGCCCCTACGACGACTTCCTGCAGATCGACGCGCCGATCAACAAGGGCAATTCGGGCGGCCCGACCTTCAACGTGAACGGCGAGGTCGTGGGCGTGAACACGGCGATCGCCTCGCCGTCCGGCGGAAGCGTGGGCCTCGCCTTCGCGATCCCCGCAGAGACCGTGCAGGCGGTGGTCGAGCAGCTCCGCACCGACGGCAAGGTGGCCCGCGGCTACCTCGGCGTGCAGGTGCAGCCCGTGACCAAGGACATCGCCGACGGGCTCGGCCTCGACAAGCCGAAGGGCGCCCTCGTCGACCACGCCGAGAACGGCACGCCGGCCGCCAAGGCCGGCCTGAAATCCGGCGACGTGATCGAGTCGGTCAACGGCAACGCGGTCAACGACGCGAAGGAGCTGTCCCGCAAGATCGCGGGCCTCAAGCCCGGCGCCAAGGTGGAGATCGCGTATCTCCGCGGCGGCAAGCAGGACACCGCGACGATCACGCTCGGGGCGCTGCCGAACGACACCAAGGTGGCGAGCCGCGGCGGCGACACCTCCGACGGCCAGCCCCGCCTCGGCCTCAGCCTCGCTCCGGCCGCCGATGTCGGCCTCTCGGACGAGGGCGTGGTGGTGGTGGAGGTCGATCCCGACGGGCCGGCCGCCGCCAAGGGCATCGAGCAGGGCGACGTCATCCTGGACGTCGCCGGACAGAGCGTCTCGAAGCCCTCCGAGGTCGCGGAGCGCATCCGGTCGGCCGAATCGAGCGGGCGCAAGGCGGTGCTGATGCGCGTCAAGAACCAGAAGGGCGTGACCCGCTTCGTCGCGGTCGCGCTCTCCAAGAACGCGGGCTAGCGCGAGGCCCGGTCGCGGCGCGGTCGGGCATGGCTCCAAGTCCTTGTCCGGTCTCGCGCTTTCCCGCCGGACCGGCCTCCCGTCCGGATGATCGCGCTCTACGCGCGAGGATCCGATTCGTGATCGCGCACACGCCTCATCCGGGCTCGGGACCGGCGCCCCTCTTCCGGTCCCTTCCACTGGCGTCGGTCCTCGCGGGCCGGCGCCTTTTTCACGCTCCGGTTGCAGGACGGGAGCCCGGACAGGCCGCGCGCGGAGCGACGGGGCCGGCTCGCCGCGCCGGCCGGGCGCGCCATATGCCGGCCCCTGAACCTCTCACGGAGTGTCCCATGCCCAGCGAGACGCCCTCCGGCAAGAATCCCTCCGGCAAGAACCCCTCCGGCACCTTCGCCATCGGCGGAGACCTCACCGTCCACCGCCTCGGCTTCGGCGCCATGCGCATCACCGGACCCGGCATCTGGGGCGACCCGGCCTCGCGCGAGGCGGCGAAGGCGACGCTCGCCCGTGTTCCGCAACTCGGCATCGACCTGATCGACACCGCCGACAGCTACGGGCCCTTCGTGAGCGAGGATCTGATCCGCGAGGTGCTGCATCCCTATTCCGGTCTCGTCATTGCGACGAAGGGCGGGCTTACCCGGCACGGGCCGGACATCTGGCGCCCGGTCGGCAACCCGGACTACCTGCGCCAGTGCGTGCTGATGAGCCTGCGTCGGCTCGGGCTGGAGCGCATCGACCTCTGGCAATTGCACCGGATCGGCCCCGACTGCCCGCGGGAGATGCAGTTCGAGGCGATCGCGCGGATGCGCGAGGAGGGCCTGATCCGCCATGTGGGCCTTAGCGAGGTGTCGATCGACGACATCGAGGCGGCCCGGCCATTCTTCCCCGTCGCCACCGTGCAGAACCAGTACAACCTCGTCGACCGCACCAGCGAGGCCGTCCTCGACCATTGCACCGCCCAGGGCATCGGCTTCATTCCCTGGGCGCCGCTCGCCCGCGGGGCGCTCGCCCGCGAGGGATCGGTGCTCCCCGAGATCGCGGGGCGGCATGGGGTCGGCGACGGGGCGGTGGCGCTCGCCTGGCTCCTCAAGCGCTCGCCCGTGATGCTGCCGATCCCCGGCACCGGCGATCCGGGGCACCTCGCCGACAACATGGCGGGGGCCGCCCTCACGCTCACGGACGCGGAATTCGAGGCCCTCGACGGCCAGGGACGCGCCGCCTGGCAGGCCGGAGGGGCCTCCTAGCCCAGATCCTGCATGCGGTGCGACGCCGACACGAGACGGAGTACGCATGCGCGCCGCGAGCCTCCTCCCCGCCCTCGGCCTCCCTGTGGCCGTCCTGACCGGCTTGGAGCCGGCGGGTGTCGCGGCGCGGCCGGGCTGGCTCTCGGGCACCTACGTCTACGCGGATCTCTGCACGCGGCCCGCGAGCGGGGACCTCTTCGGGCGCCGCATCACCCTGCGGCGCTCGCCGAACGGGAACGGCCTCCTCTACGAGGTCGGGCAGGGGAGCGGGATCGTGCCCGTCCAGGCGGCACCCGCCGTCGACGACGATGCCCGGACGGTCGCCTTCACGGCGCTGACGGTGACCGGCCCCATCTCCTTCGAGGGCACGGTCTCGGCCGAAGCCCTGACGGGCACGCTGAGCGACGCGAGCGGCGCTCGCCCGTTGCGGCTGCCCCGCGTGCTCCGGGGCAACGCGTACCGCACCTGCCTCGGGGCGGGCGCGGACGACATCACCGGGTCTCTCGCGCCCGCTGACGAGGCGGCCCGTCCGCGCTAGACCTGGGCCATGCGCGCCTCTCTCCTCGCCCTGCCTCTGCTCCTCGCCTGTACCGGACCGGCCCTGGCCGACGCCTGCGACGCGCTCGCCGCGCGGATGATCCGAGCCACCGGCGCCTCGGTGGCGGGGCGGCGGGGATCGCTCGCCGTCTTTCGCGCCGCCGATGCCGACAGGATGAGCCTCGAGTGCCGCAAACCCGCCCGGCTCGTTCTCGGCTCGCACGAGCGCGAACCGGATCGCCGCTTCTTCACCCTGGTCGGGCTCGCTGCCGAAGGGCTCGCAGGCGCCCCGCGCGACGAGGCCACGGTCCTCGCCCTCCGATTGCACCAGGATTCGCTCCTCGCGGGCGCGCCGCAAGAGGGCAGCGTCGGGCGGGCGAGCCTGCGCTGCGAGACCGGGCCGCGCGGGGACGGGCTCGGCCAGAACCTCACGGTCTGCGTGCTCCGGCCGCGCGAACCCGCGATCCTGCGCAGCCGCGCCGGCCTTTCGCCGGCCGCATCCGCGGGATAGACCGCGCTCCATGTCGAGCCCGAACGCCCCCTCAGCCGCCTCCTGCCCGCCGGTCACCGTCCGCGCGGGCGAGGTCACCTTCGCCAACGACCGGCCCTTCGCGCTGATCGCCGGCCCCTGCCAGCTCGAGGGGCGCACCCACGCACTCGAGATCGCGGCGGCGCTCAAGGAGATGACGGGACGCCTCGGCATCGGCCTCGTCTTCAAGGCGTCCTTCGACAAGGCGAACCGGACCTCGGCGGGCTCGGCCCGCGGCCTCGGCCTGTCCGGGGCCCTGCCGATCTTCGCCGAGATCAAGGAGCGATTCGGCCTGCCCCTGCTCACCGACGTGCACGAGGCCGAGCAGTGCGCGGCGGCGGCCGAGGTGGTCGACGTCCTCCAGATCCCGGCCTTCCTCTGCCGACAGACGGACCTGCTCCTGGCGGCCGCCGCGACGGGTCGTATCGTGAACGTGAAGAAGGGCCAGTTCCTCGCCCCCTGGGACATGGCGCACGTCGCCGCCAAGGTGACGGGGACGGGCAACGGCAACGTTCTGGTCACCGAGCGCGGGGCGTCGTTCGGCTACAACACGCTGGTCTCCGACATGCGGAGCCTTCCCATCATGGCGCAGGTGACGGGCGGCCTGCCGGTGGTGTTCGATGCGACCCACTCGGTGCAGCAGCCGGGCGGTCAGGGAGCGACCTCGGGCGGGCAGCGGGAGTTCGTCGGCGTTCTCGCCCGCGCGGCGGTGGCAGTCGGCGTGGCGGGCCTGTTCATCGAGACGCATCCGGACCCCGACCGCGCCCCCTCCGACGGCCCGAACATGGTGGCTCTGAGAGACATGCCGGCGCTCCTCGAAACCCTGCAGGCCTTCGACCGGGTGGCGAAGGGGAGGGGATGAGGCGGCATCGCCGCGGATCTAGGGAGCCGAGAGCCAGTTCTTCCCGGATGAAGCCGGAGGCTTTCCAAGGAACAGCCTGGATTCGATTCGACTTTCCGGGGAACGCCTTGGCAGGAGAGACGTTGGACACTCCAATCGTGTCATAGCTCACGAAAGGATATCATGCGCAAGCTCGCCCTCATCTCCGCTGTTGCTCTCTCCGTCGGCACCATGGCCGCCACCTCCGCGGATGCCCGTCCGCGCGGCCACGGATACGGCTACGGTCACAACCACGCCTACGGCTACGGGCACGGCTATCGCGGCCGCCGCGGCATCGGCACGGGCGCAGCCGTCGGCCTCGGCATCGCCGGCCTTGCGGCGGGTGCCATCGCGGCGGGTGCGGCGCGCGACGCCTATTCCCGCGACGGCTACTACGACCGTCCGGGCTACGGCTATTACGGCTACGGCTACTGAGCCGAGCCATCCCTAGACGTCTTGGAGGGCGGCCGGTGATCACCGGCCGCTCTTCTCGTTCGTGCGGGTCTCAGCGCGCCCGGTAGGGCGGCACGCCGGGATCGGGCAGCCAGACGGATTTCGGGGGCTCGCCCGTCTGCCAGAAGACATCGATCGGGATTCCGCCGCGCGGATACCAGAAGCCGCCGATGCGCAGGTAGCGCGGCTCCAGAAGTGCCGTCAGCCGCTTGGCGATCGCCACCGTGCAATCCTCGTGAAAGGCGCCGTGGTTGCGGAAGCTCGTGAGATAGAGCTTCAGGGATTTCGACTCCACGAGCCAGCGGTCCGGCACGTAGTCGATCACGAGAATCGCGAAATCGGGCTGCCCGGTCACCGGGCAGAGGGACGTGAATTCGGGCGCGGTGAAGCGCGCGAGATAGTCCGTGTCGGCGTGCGGGTTCGGCACCCGGTCGAGGCGGGCCTCCTCGGGCGATCCCGGTTGCAGCGTCGCTTGGCCGAGCTGCAGGTTGGCGGGAGCCGTGTTCGTCGTCTCATTCGTCATGACACCGCCCTATACGCTGCGGACGGCCCGCGCGCATCCCCGACAGCCCCAGCTATGCCTGGCGCCCGGGGTTCCCGGACCGGCCGAGCCCCGGCGCGCGCGGGCGCTTGCCCGCCGCCCCTCGTTGACGGATAAGCCCGAGCGCCGATTCCCGCGTTTCGGCCCGCGGCGCCTGCCGGCCTGTGGCGCCCGCGTCGGACCGAACCCGGGCTGGACGATGTAAGCCCGCCGCCTCGAGAGGGGGACCAAAGATGACCGCGATCACCAACCTCGCTGCCCGCGAGATCCTGGACAGCCGGGGCAACCCCACCGTCGAGGTCGACGTCCTCCTCGAGGACGGCTCCTTCGGCCGCGCCGCGGTGCCCTCTGGCGCCTCGACGGGGGCCCACGAGGCCGTGGAGCTGCGCGACGGGGACAAGGCGCGGTTCTCCGGCAAGGGCGTGCGCAAGGCCGTCAACGCGGTGCAGACCGAGATCCTCGACGCGATCGGCGGCATGGACGCCGAGGATCAGGTCGCGATCGACGAGGCGATGATCGAGCTCGACGGCACGCCGAACAAGGCCCGCCTGGGCGCGAACGCGATTCTCGGCGTCTCTCTCGCCGTGGCCAAGGCCGCGGCCGAGGCGTCCGGCCTCCCGCTCTACCGCTACATCGGCGGCGTGCAGGGCCGGGTGCTGCCGGTGCCGATGATGAACATCATCAACGGCGGCGCGCACGCGGACAATCCGATCGACTTCCAGGAATTCATGATCATGCCGGTGGGCGCGACCTCGCTCGCCGAGGCCGTGCGCATGGGCTCGGAAGTGTTCCACACGCTGAAGAGCGCGCTCAAGAAGGCCGGCCACAACACGAATGTCGGCGACGAGGGCGGCTTCGCCCCGAATCTCCCCTCGGCCGAGGCCGGCCTCGACTTCGTGATGGAGTCGATCGCGTCCGCCGGCTTCAAGCCCGGCACCGACATGGTGCTGGCGCTCGACTGCGCAGCGACCGAGTTCTTCAAGGACGGCGCCTACCATTACGAGGGCGAGGGCAGGACCCGCGACATCGCCACCCAGGTCGACTACCTCGCCGAGCTCGTGGCCAAGTACCCGATCGTCTCGATCGAGGACGGCATGTCCGAGGACGATTGGGAGGGCTGGAAGCTCCTGACGGAAAAGGTCGGCGATCGCTGCCAGCTCGTCGGTGACGACCTCTTCGTCACGAATGTCGAGCGCCTGTCCCGCGGCATCGCGTCCGGCACGGCGAATTCGATCCTCGTGAAGGTCAACCAGATCGGCTCGCTCACCGAGACGCTCGCGGCCGTCGATATGGCCCAGCGCGCCGGCTACACGGCGGTGATGTCCCACCGCTCCGGCGAGACCGAGGACTCGACCATCGCCGACCTCGCGGTGGCCACGAATTGCGGGCAGATCAAGACGGGCTCGCTCGCCCGCTCGGACCGGCTGGCGAAGTACAACCAGCTGATCCGCATCGAGGAGGGCCTCGGACCCCAGGGTCGTTACGCCGGCCGCGCCGCGATCAGGCAGCTCGCCGGGCGCTGACGGACAGCCTCGACCGGGCAGCGCGCTTGGCGCCCTGAAGCCTTTGTTAACCTTGCGCGGCGATGGTCGGCCCATGGTCGTCCGCCGCCGCGTCAGATCCGTCCTCATGCCGCTCGGTCTCTGGACCGTGTCGGCCCTCGTCGTCAGCTACTTCGTCCATCAGGCGGAGAACGGCAGCCGCGGCCTGGAGGCCAAGCGCGCGGTCAAGGAGCAGGCCTTCGGGCTGATCCGGGAGCTTGCCGCCGTCAAGGCCGACCGGGCGGTCTGGGAGCACCGGGTCGCGCTCCTGCGCAGCGAGCAGATCGACCGCGACCTTCTGGAGGAGCGCGCCCGGGTCGTGCTCGGCCGCGTTCACGCCAACGATGTCGTGATCATCGATCCCTGATCGGCCGACCTCCCGCGCATTCGGCAACGTGCCGCCGCAGGTGCGAGCAGCCACTCAACCCACGATCGAAATGGCGCCCCGCACCTCTGACAAGAGCGCGGCGGTGTCAGAGGGGCGGCCCTCGCTTTCCGGCAGACCGTGCACTACACCGTGGCTGAGAGACAGATCACGGGAGGTCGCCGATGGATGCCGCGAAGGAAGCGGGGCAGCCGAAGCCCGATGAAGCTCAGTCGCAGGCGCAGCCCGAGGCGAAGGGCTCTCCGGAAGCCGCCCACCGGCCCGCACCGAACGCGCCGCAATTCACCCGCGACGAGGACCTCCACGCCTATCACGAGATGCTGCTGATCCGCCGCTTCGAGGAGAAGGCGGGCCAGCTCTACGGCATGGGCCTGATCGGCGGTTTCTGCCACCTCTACATCGGCCAGGAAGCCGTGGTCATCGGCATGCAGATGGCCGCGGAGGAGGGCGATCAGGTGATCACCGGATACCGGGATCACGGCCACATGCTCGCTTGCGGCATGGAGCCGAGGGGCGTGATGGCCGAGCTGACCGGGCGCCGCGGCGGGTATTCCCGCGGCAAGGGCGGCTCGATGCACATGTTCTCCCGCGAGAAGCAGTTCTTCGGCGGCCACGGCATCGTCGGCGCGCAGGTCTCGCTCGGCACCGGCCTCGGCTTCGCGGACGCCTACCGGAAGAACGGCAAGGTCAGCCTCACCTACATGGGCGACGGCGCCGCCAACCAGGGCCAGGTCTACGAGAGCTTCAACATGGCGGCCCTCTGGAAGCTGCCCGTCGTCTACGTGATCGAGAACAACCGCTACGCGATGGGCACCTCGGTCGTCCGCGCCTCCGCCCAGACGGATTTCTCGAAGCGCGGCCTCTCCTTCGGCATCCCCGGTGAGCAGGTGGACGGGATGGACGTGCGCACCGTGCGCGAAGCGGCGGCGCGCGCCATCCAGCACGCCCGCACGGGCGAGGGCCCCTACATCCTGGAGATGCAGACCTACCGCTACCGCGGCCATTCCATGTCCGACCCGGCGAAATACCGCTCGAAGGACGAGGTTTCGAAGATGCGCGAGGAGCACGATCCGATCGAGATGGTGCGCAAGCGCCTGATCGAGTTGCACGGCGTACCCGACGGCGACCTGAAGGCGACCGACGCCAAGGTGCGCGAGATCGTCAACGATTCCGCCGAATTCGCGACCCACGATCCCGAGCCCGATCCCTCCGAGCTCTGGACCGACATCCTGCTCGAAGCGCGCGCCTGACGGCACGTCGCCTCCTTCGCCCTCAGGCCGCCCCGCCAGACGCCCCTCCGACAGAGTCCTTCCATGGCGACCGACATCCTCATGCCCGCGCTCTCCCCGACCATGGAGGAGGGAAAGCTTGCCAAGTGGCTCAAGAAGGAGGGCGACGCGATCAAGTCCGGCGACGTGCTGGCCGAGATTGAGACCGACAAGGCCACGATGGAGGTCGAGGCCATCGACGAGGGCGTGCTCGCCAAGATCCTGATCCAGGAAGGGACCGAGGGCGTCGCCGTCAACACGCCGATCGCGATCATCGCGGAGGAGGGCGAGGACGTCTCGGCGGCCGCCTCCTCGGGGGGCAAGCCGAAGGGCAACGGCGCCGATGCGGGCGGCCAGCCGGCGCCCGCACCCGACATGCAGGCGGAGGGGCAGGCGCAGAAGCCCGCCCCCGAGGCCAAGAGCGGCGAGGATGCGCCGCGCGCGCCCGCCGCCCCCGCCACCATCACCAACAAGGCTCCGGCCCCGGTGATGGAGGAATTCCCCGCCGGCACCGAGATGGTGACGACGACGGTGCGCGAGGCGCTCCGCGACGCGATGGCCGAGGAGATGCGCCGGGACGAGGACGTCTTCGTGATGGGCGAGGAGGTCGCCGAGTATCAGGGCGCCTACAAGATCACGCAGGGGCTGCTGCAGGAATTCGGCGCGCGGCGCGTGGTCGACACACCGATCACCGAGCACGGCTTTGCCGGCATCGGCGTCGGCGCGGCCTATACGGGCCTGAAGCCGATCGTCGAGTTCATGACGTTCAATTTCGCCATGCAGGCGATCGACCACATCATCAACTCGGCCGCCAAGACCCTCTACATGTCGGGCGGCCAGCTCGGCTGCCCGATCGTGTTCCGGGGGCCGAACGGCGCCGCCGCGCGTGTCGGCGCCCAGCACAGCCACGATTACGCGGCCTGGTACTCGAACGTGCCGGGACTGAAGGTCATCGCGCCCTACACGGCCTCCGACGCCAAGGGGCTCCTCAAGGCCGCGATCCGCGACCCGAACCCGGTGATCTTTCTCGAGAACGAGATCCTCTACGGCCAATCCTTCCCGGTGCCGAAGCTCGACGACTTCGTGCTGCCGATCGGCAAGGCGCGCATCCACCGCCAGGGCTCGGACGTCACCATCGTCTCCTTCGCGATCGGCATGACCTACGCGCTCAAGGCCGCGCAGGCGCTGGCCGAGCAGGGCATCGAGGCCGAGGTGATCGACCTGCGCACGATCCGGCCGATGGACACGGACACGGTGGTGGAATCCGTCAAGAAGACCGGCCGCTGCGTCACGGTGGAGGAGGGCTTCCCGCAATCGGGCGTCGGCGCCGAGATCGCGGCGCGCCTGATGGTCGACGCCTTCGACTATCTCGACGCGCCGGTCCTGCGCATCACCGGCAAGGACGTGCCGATGCCCTACGCGGCGAATCTCGAGAAGCTCGCGCTGCCGACCGTGGCCGAGGTGGTCGA
>NZ_SMNT01000042.1 GCF_004348265.1 Methylobacterium segetis | reverse complement strand
GGCGCCGGCTCCGGAAGGGGCGGGAAACGCGGCCCGGCTCGGCCGCCCTACCGCGCCTCGCTCTCGCTCAGGAGATCGTCGACGAAGGCGCCGAGCCCCGTGCGGCGGGTCCGCTTCAGGCGCTCGGCCGTCAGGATGCCCTGGAGCGAGGTGAAGGCGTTCTGGAGGTCGTCGTTGACGATGACGTAATCGTACTCGCTCCAGCGCTGGATCTCGACGCGAGCATTGGCGAGCCGCTTCTCGATCGTGGCGGGCGAATCCTCCGCCCGCCGCTCCAGGCGCTGGCGCAGCTCCGCCATGCTGGGTGGCAGGATGAAGACGGTGACGACGTCGTCCGAGAGCTTCGAGCGGACCTGCCGCGTGCCCTGGTAGTCGATGTCGAAGATCATGTCCCGGCCCTCGGCCAGGACCTTCTCCACCGGCCGACGCGGCGTGCCGTAGAAATTGCCGTGCACCTCCGCCCATTCGAGCAGGTCGTCCCGGGCGCGCAGGCTGTCGAACGCCTCACGGTCGATGAAGCGGTAATGCTTGCCCTCGATCTCGGAGGGGCGGCGCGGCCGCGTCGTCACCGAGATCGAGAGTTCGAGCCCCCAGCCGCCGTCCTGCGCGATGGCCCGCGTCAGCGTGGTTTTCCCCGCGCCCGACGGCGAGGACAGGATCAGGATCAGGCCCCGCCGGCCGATCCGGCCCTCGGCTTCGCCCTGCGATCCGGGCCGGCCCCCCGGCGCCCCCGCGCTCATCGGCGCCCGCTCCCCATCTCGACCTGCCCGCTGGCTCGCATCATGCCCCGACGCACCCTACTCGACGTTCTGAACCTGCTCGCGGAATTGCTCCACCACGGCCTTCAAGTCGAGTCCGATCCGCGACAGGGTGATGTCGTTGGCCTTGGCGCACAGGGTGTTCGCCTCGCGGCCGAGCTCCTGCGCCAGGAAGTCGAGCCGCCGGCCGATCGCACCTCCGCCCGCGATCAGCTCCGCGGCCGAGGCGAGGTGGGCGCGGAGCCGGTCGAGCTCCTCCCGCACGTCGGCCTTGGCGGCCAGGAGCACCGCCTCCTGGTGGAGCCTGTCCGGGTCGAGTCCGGTGCCCGCCTCGGTCAGGCTGGCGACGCTCGCGGCGAGTTTCGCGCGCACGGCATCGGGCTTGCGGGCCGGACAATCCTCCGCGGCCTGGATGATCGCGATCAACGTGCCGAGGTGTCCATTGATGATCTCTTGAAGAGCGCGCCCCTCGGCCCGGCGCGCCTCGACGAGGTCGGCCACGAGCCGCACCACGCCCTCCGCGAGGTCGCGGGCGAGCGACTCGGTCTCCGCGCTCTCCGCCTCCTCGCTCTCGATGACGCCGCGCACCCCGAGCAGCCCGTCCATCGTCGCCGGCGCGATGCCCTCCGGCACCGGCACCCGCGCGACCGCCTCCGCCAAAGCCGCGAGGAGCGCCTCGGTCACCCGCACCCGCGCCGCCGTCTCGGGCTTCGTCAGAGAGAGGGAGAGCTGGCACTGGCCGCGGGTCAGGGTCTTCTGCAGGGCGGTGCGGGCGACCTCGCCCGCGGCCTCGGCACCGTTCGGAACGCGGACCCGCACCTCGAGCCCGCGCCCGTTCACGCTGCGGACCTCCCAGGCCCAATGCACGGGGCCGGTCGCGCCCGCGGCCCGTGCGAACCCGGTCATGCTGGCGATCATGTCGTCGACTGAGCCCCCGCTGTCATGGTGCGGCCCGCGCCCCGCGAGCCCCGTCGGTCAGTGCGGCTGCTTCAGCACCGGCACGGATTTCGCCGAATTCAGGTCGAAGGTCTTGTTCTTCAGCGGGTCGAGCTTCGTGCCCTCGGACGCGTCGAAGGCGCGGGAGCGCGGGCCCGCCGCGTTCGCCCCGTCGAGCGCCAGCGCCGAATTCGTCGGCGGCGCGAAGGCGGAGGCGCGGCCAGGCACCGCGCCCGGGTCGAGCGGCGGCTCGGCCTTGTCGACGCCGCCCGCGTCCGGCGTCGGCGATTGACGGCTCTTCTCCACCGCCCGCCAGCGGGCGACGTTCTTCTGGTGGCCCTCCAGGCTGTCCGCGAAGGCGTGGCCGCCCGTGCCGTCCGCCACAAAGAAGAGATCCTTGGTCCGCGAGGGGTTGGCCACCGCCTCGAGCGCGGCCCGGCCCGGATTGGCGATCGGGCCCGGCGGCAGCCCCTCGATCACGTAGGTGTTGTAGGGCGTCGCCCGCTCGATCTCGGAGCGCTGGATGCCGCGCCCCAGCGTGCCGCGCCCGCCCACAAGGCCGTAGACGATGGTCGGGTCGGATTGCAGCTTCATGCGCTTGTTCAGGCGGTTGACGAAGACGCCGGCGACCCGTGGCCGCTCGTCGGCCCGCCCCGTCTCCTTCTCGACGATCGAGGCGAGGGTGACCATCTCGGCAGGCGTCCGCACGGGAACCTCGGTGTTCCGGCGCTGCCAGATCTGGTTCAGCACCTCCTTCTGCTTCGCGCGCATCAGGTTGACGATCTGCTGCCGGGTGGCGCCCCGCTCGAACTTGTAGGTATCGGGCAGGAGCGAGCCCTCGCCCGGGATCTCGCTGACCTCGCCCGCGAGCACGTCGTTCTCGTTGAGCCGCGCGACGATCTGCTCGCTGGTCAGGCCCTCGGGGAAGGTGATCGCGTGCTGGACTTGGCGCCCCGAGGTGACGACGTCGAGGGCGTCGCTGATCGTGGCATGGGCCTTGAAGCTGTACTCGCCGGCCTTGAGCGGCGGCCGGCCGCCGAAACGGGCGGCGATCTCGAACAGGCCGGTATGGGCGATCACACCCTCGCGCTGCAGGATTTCCGCGATCTCGCCCGTCCCGCTGCGGGAGGGAATCACCACCACCTTGTCGTTGGCGAGGGGGCCGGGCTCGTTGATCTGCCGCTGCACCAGCGTCAGCCCGATCATCGCGCCGATGGCGAGGACCACCGCGAAAGTCAGCAGGCCGCTGATCGTCGCGAGCAGCCCGCCGCGCTCGCGCTCCGGCTCCTCCGGGGGCGGGAGGGCGGCCGTGGGCTTGATCGCCTCCCCGGGCGAGCGCGGCGAGAGGCGGTTCGGCAGGGCCGGCTCGTCGGAGATGGCCGGCGTCGGAGCGGGCGGCTTGCGTCTGCGGAAGAACATCGAAATCCTGCTCGGGCTCGCGCTTCCTGACCCCTGCCCGGTCTCCGGCCGGGAACGGCGCCACCGGAGCGGCGCGATCAGGATGGCACGGTTGGGCGCGCGTGTCAGGAGACCGCGGAAGGGGCGACCCTAGCCCGCTTTATGGCAAAATTGCCGTGGCGGCGCTCACTTTGCCGCGCTCAGGCCCTCGCGCGGCCGGTCGGGACGGGCTGGCAGCCGGCGCAGAAGAAGGTCGAGCGCCCGGACTGCACGATCCGGCCGATCACGCCGCGGCAGCCGGGCGAGGTGCAGGGCTCCCCGACCCGGTCGTAGACCCGGAAGGCGTTCTGGAAGGCGCCGGCGCTGCCGTCCGTATGGGCGTAGTCGCGCAGCGTCGAGCCGCCGGCCGCGACCGCCTCCGTCAGGACCTCGCGGATCACCTCGGCGAGACGCCGCGCCTTCGCCGTCGGCTGGCCCCCCTTCGTGACGAGGCTTCCCGCCGGCGCCTCGGGGTGGAGGCCCGCCCGGTGCAGGGCCTCGCACACGTAGATGTTGCCGAGCCCCGCGATCAGGCGCTGGTCGAGGAGCGCACTCTTCAGGGGCGTGATCCGGTGGCGGAACAGGCGTGCCACCGCCTCGCCCGTCAGCGCCTCGCTCAAGGGCTCGATCCCCATCCCGGAGAAGTGCCGGGAGGCGGCGAGGGTCTCGGTCGGAACGAGATCCATGAAGCCGAAGCGGCGCACGTCATTGTAGGTGACGGTGGCACCCGTCTCCATCGCCATCACGACGTGGTCGTGCTTGGGCGTGCCGAGCGCGCCCTCCAGGTAGAAGTCTCCCGGCGAGAGGTTGCGCCCGTCCGGCAGAGCCACGTCAAAGCGACCGCTCATGCCGAGATGCATGATCAGCGTCTCGCCGGAATCGAGAGGTGCCGTCAGGTACTTCGCCCGGCGCGCGAGGTCCGTGACCCGGCGGCCTTCGAGGCGCTCGACGAAGCGCTCGGGGAAGGGGAAGCGCAGGTTCGGCCGGCGCAGGGTGACGCGGGAGAACCGCGCCCCAACCATGGCGGGCTGAAGCCCGCGGCGGACGGTCTCAACCTCGGGAAGTTCGGGCATGCGATCGGGTGCGTTGCGGTGTCGGAACGGAGCCAGGATATCGGCCTGCGGCGCTCGCCGAGCAATCCCGCTGCGACGCCGCGCGTCAGGAAACCCGGTCGCCCGGCATCGGCTGCGCGGAGGCGCAGGCCTCCGCGAAGGCCCCATCGCAATGGGTGAGCAGGCACTCGATGAAGCTCGCGTGATAGAACGCGTAGACCCCGCTGGAGACCGGCTCCCGCTCGCCGCGCACGATGTGGAAGACGAGCTCCCCGGGGCACAGGCGCGGCACCAGGAAGGCCCGGCTCTGCCAGCGATGCGTGCCGTGGGTGAAGCCGCCCTCCTCCCGAATCCATTCGAGGATCAACCCATCCGCGACCGCCCGCTCGATCTGCGCGAGCAGGGCGCCCGGGGAGCGCGTCCGGAAAGCGATGGACATCGAAGACGTCGTCTAACAGGCGGGATCGACTCTGCAGCATTCGCAGTGTGAAACATTCGCGCTCACACTGCAAGTCCGAGATCTTCGATGGGTTTGGAAGAAATTATGTCTCGCCGACCCAGTAATGTGAGCACTTTCTGACCCGAGACCCTGATTTGTCCGGCCTGTCCCCGCTGTCGCGGTGCGGGTTTCGACGCATGGCGGTTTCCCCCTCGCTTCGCTATGGAGGCGGGCGAAGGGTAGGTGCCATGCGTCACGACGAGCGGCCGTCCGGCGACGGGACGACGGATTTCGGGTTCGAGCGTGTGGCGCTCGGCGAGAAGCAGGGGCGCGTCGACGACGTGTTCCGCTCGGTCGCGAAGCGCTACGACCTGATGAACGACCTGATGTCGGGGGGCTTGCACCGCGCCTGGAAGGCGCAGCTCATCGCGATGCTGCGCCCGCCCAAGGCCAGGCCCTTCCGCCATCTCGACGTGGCGGGCGGGACCGGCGACATCGCGTTCCGGACGCTCGAGGCCGGCGGCCCGCAGACGCAGGTGACCGTCCTCGACATCAACGAGGCCATGCTGCGGGTCGGGGCCGAGCGGGCCGGCGAGCGCTTTCGGGGCCGCATCGATTTCGTGACCGGCAATGCCGAGACTCTGCCTCTGCCCGATTCCGCGTTCGACGCCTACACGATCGCGTTCGGCATCCGGAACGTGCCGCGCATCGAGGCCGCGCTCAGCGAGGCGCGCCGGGTGCTGCGGCCGGGTGGCCGCTTCCTCTGCCTCGAATTCTCGAAGGTGGACATGCCGGTCCTCGACCGGATCTACGACGCCTACTCCTTCCACGTGATCCCGCGGATCGGCGCTCGGGTCGCGGGCGATGCCGAATCCTACCGCTACCTCGTCGAGTCGATCCGCCGCTTCCCCTCCCCCGGCGCCTTCGCCGGCATGATCGAGGCGGCCGGCCTGCGCCACGTCACGCACCGCTCCCTGTCGGGCGGCATCGTGGCGATCCATTCGGGCTGGAAAGTCTCCTGATGGCGGTCGCCGAGACACCGACCCGTCGGGAGCCCCGGCTCTCGTGATCGGCGCCGTCTTCCATCTCGTGCGCGGCGCGCATGTGGGATTCGTCATGGCCCGCGAGGGCGGGCTCGCCTTCATGGACCCCTCGCAACTGCCCCCGCACCTGCGCCTCGCCCTCAGGGTCGGCCGCATGCTGGAGCGGCCGGGCCTCGGTGAAGGGGCTGCCCGCCTCTCGGCGGCGCTCACGCGCCTCGGCCCCTCCTACGTGAAGTTCGGGCAGTTCCTGGCGACGCGGCCCGACATCGTCGGCATGGCCGCCGCGATCGACCTGGAGAAGCTGCAGGACCGCGTTCCCCCCTTCCCGCAGGGGCAATCCATCCGCGTCGTCGAGACCTCGTTCGGGCGGCCGCTCCGCGAGGTCTTCGCCTCGTTCAGCGAGCCGATCGCGGCGGCCTCGATCGCGCAGGTGCACAAGGCGACGGTCATCGACGCGGACGGCACGCAGCGCAACCTCGCCGTCAAGGTGATGCGGCCCGGCGTGCGCGAGCGCTTCCAGCGCGACCTCCAGGCGATGCGCTTCATGGCCCGCGTCGTGCACGCCCTCTCGCCCCAGGCCGAGCGCCTGCGCCCGCGGGAAGTGGTCGAGATCCTGGCCCGCTCGGTGATGATGGAGATGGATTTCCGGCTCGAGGCGGCCGCGATGTCCGAGCTCGCCCAGAACACCGCGGACGACGCGGATTTCCGGGTGCCGAAGCCGGAATGGGAACTGACCGCCCGGGACGTGCTGACGAGCGAGTGGATCGAGGGAGCGCGGCTCCACGACCACGCGACCCTCATCGCGGCCGGCCACGATCTGCGGGCGCTCGGCCGCACGGTGATCCAGTCCTTCCTGCGCCAGGCGATCCGGGATGGATTCTTCCATGCCGACATGC
This sequence comes from Methylobacterium segetis, assembly GCF_004348265.1. Lineage (GTDB taxonomy): Bacteria > Pseudomonadota > Alphaproteobacteria > Rhizobiales > Beijerinckiaceae > Methylobacterium > Methylobacterium segetis. The sequence goes on along the minus strand of NZ_SMNT01000042.1, from coordinate 37,846 downwards.
ACCCCGGAAACCTGTTCGTGGATGCCGAGGGGCGCCTGACCGCCGTCGATTTCGGCATCATGGGGCGGCTCGGGCTCAAGGAGCGGCGCTTCCTCGCCGAGATCCTGCTCGGCTTCATCCTGCGCGACTACAAGCGCGTGGCGCAGGTTCATTTCGAGGCCGGCTACGTGCCGGCCCACCATTCCGTCGACGATTTCGCGCAGGCGATCCGCGCCATCGGCGAGCCGATCCATCAGCGCCGGGCCGACGAGATCTCGATGGCGAAGGTGCTGACGCTGCTCTTCGACGTGACCGCCCTCTTCGACATGAGCACGCGCACCGAGCTCGTGATGCTGCAGAAGACCATGGTGGTCGTCGAGGGCGTCGCCCGCTCCCTCGATCCGCAGCTCGACATGTGGACCGGCGCCGAGCCTGTGGTGCGGAGCTGGATCGCCCGCAACCTCGGGCCGATCGGCCGCATCGAGAGTGCGGGGCGCGCGGTGCTCACCATCGCCGATGTCGTGGGCGACGTGCCCGACCTGTCGCAACGCCTCAAGCGCATCCTGATCCGCCTCGACGAGGCCGGAACCGGAGACGCGCAGCGCCTCGAGGCCTTCGCCCGGCAGGAGAAGCGTCGGGCGCTCTGGTCGACGCTGGCGCTCTGGGGCATCGCCATCGGTGCGCTGGTCATGGCCTTCCGGTAAGCTCGTCCCATGGAACGTTCATCGGAACAGCCCTCGGACCGGCCCCTGCGGCACCGCCGCATCCTCCTCGTCATCGGCGGTGGGATCGCGGCCTACAAATCCCTCGACCTGATCCGGCGTCTGCGCGAGCGCGGCGCGTCCGTTCGCCCGCTCCTCACCAAGGGGGCACAGGAATTCGTGACGCCGCTGGCCGCGGCCGCACTCGCCGGGGAGCGGGCGCACACGGACCTGTTCGACCGGGCGGACGAGGCCGATATCGGCCACATCAAGCTCGCCCGCGACGCCGACGCCGTCGTGGTGGCGCCCGCCACCGCCAACCTGATGGGCCGCATGGCCGGCGGCCTTGCGCCCGATCTCGCCTCGACGGTCCTGCTCGCGACGACGCTGCCGATCCTGATCGCGCCCGCCATGAACGTCCGGATGTGGCAGCACCCGGCCACTCGCCGCAATCTCGCGACGCTCACCGGCGACGGCGTTCGCGTCGTCGGCCCGAACGAGGGCCCGATGGCCGAGGCCGAGCACGGGCCGGGCCGGATGGCCGAGCCCGGCGAGATCGTCGAGGCTGTCGAGGCGATGCTTGCCGCGGCCGGAGGAGACGGCGGCGAGTTCGGATTCTTGGCCGGGCGCCGGCCGGCGGGCCCGCTGGCCGGCCGGCGGGTCCTCGTGACTTCGGGTCCGACCCACGAGCCGATCGATCCGGTGCGCTACATCGCCAACCGCTCCTCCGGCCGCCAGGGCCACGCGATCGCCGCCGCGGCCGCCGCCGCGGGCGCTGCCGTGACCCTCGTCTCAGGGCCGGTCGCGATCCCCGACCCGGAGGGCGTGCACGTCGTCCGGGTGGAGACCGCCCGGGAGATGCTGGCCGCCGTCGAGGGAGCGCTGCCCGCCGATCTCGCGGTCTTCACCGCAGCCGTTGCCGATTTCCGGCCCGCCGAGGCCCGGGACGCGAAGATCAAGAAGGACGGCGCCGCGCCCGCCCCCCTCGGGCTCGTCGAGAACCCGGATATCCTCGCGACGGTCGCGCAGCGTCAGGAGGGCCGCCCGGGCCTCGTCGTCGGCTTCGCGGCCGAGACCGACACGGTCGTGGATTACGCGCGCGCCAAGATCGCCCGGAAGGGCTGCGACCTCATCGTGGCAAACGACGTCTCGCCCGCGGGCGGCGTGATGGGCGGGCAGCGCAACACCGTCCATCTCGTCTCCCGCGACGGCTCGGTCGAGACCTGGCCGACGCTCGACAAGGACGAGGTGGCGCGCCGCCTCGTCGAGGTCTTCGCACGGATGCTCACCGCCCCCTGAGTAGGGCGCGAGCTATGCCTCCTCGCGGATCACGGGGAGGCGCCGCAGGCGCTCGGCGGCGTGATCGAGGAAGGCCGCGATCTTGGGCGGGCGGTGGGCGCCTCCCCGCGCGACGAGCTGGACCGGGATCGGCGGCGGCTCATGCCCCTTCAGCAGGCGGACGAGGCGGCCCGCCGCCACCTCCTCGGCGACCTGATAGGACAGGATCCGCGCGATGCCGCGCCCGGCCCGGACGGCGATGAGTTGCGCTTCGATCTCGTTGACGAGGAGCCGCGGCGCGAGCCGGACCACGGTGCCCGCCCCGTCCGCCCCGAAGCGCCATTCCCGGACATCCGTGCGGGGCGAGCCGAAGATGGTGTCGTGCCCGGCGAGGTCGGCAGGGCTCTCGGGAATGCCGCGCGCCGCCAGATAGGCGGGGCTCGCCACGAGCACGCGCCTGACGGCGCCGACCCGGCGCACCGCGAGACTCGAATCAGCGAGGTGGTCGATCCGGACCGCGACGTCGAGCCCGTCCTCGATCAGGTCGAGGTTGCGATCGGCGAGGACGAGTTCGACCTGCGTCTCCGGATGCGCGTCGAGGAAGCTCGCCACGATCGGCGCCACGTGCAGGCGGCCGAACTGGATCGGCGCGGTGACGCGCAGCAGGCCCCGGACCGGCACCTCGGAGAGGCCCGACATCGCGGCCTCATAATCGGCGATCAGGCTCCGCGCGCGCTCCGCGAGCAGCCGTCCGGCCTCGGTCGGCGCGAGGCGGCGCGTCGTCCGTTCGATCAGCCGGACCCCGGCCCGATCTTCGAGCCCCGCCAGCGCACGGGTGACGGCCGGCGCCGAGCGCCGGAGCCGGCGCGCCGCGGCAGCGAGGCTGCCCTGGTCCACGATCGCGACGAAGATCGCCAATTCGTCGAGCCGGTCCACGCGATCGTTCCGAAAACTGAAAGTCTGTCCTTCAATCCTGACGGATTTCGGTGGGATCACGCAAGAATATGATGTGCTCGTTCCACGGGAGACCCGCCATGTCCCAACCGACCCTGACGCTCCACGGCTTGCGCCTCTCGGGCCACTCGCACCGGGCCGAGCTGTTCCTGTCGCTGCTCGGCCGGCCCTACCGCTTTGTCGAGAGTCCCGGCGACGTGCGGGCGAGCGAGCCCTTCCGGCGCCTCAACCCGCTCGGGCAGATCCCCGTGCTCGTCGACGGAGATGTCGTCATCGCGGACAGCAACGCCATCCTCGTCTACCTCGCCCGGCGCTATGCGCCTGGCAGCGACTGGCTGCCGGACGCGGCGGAGACGGCCGCGCAGGTTCAGCGCTGGCTTTCCATCGCCGCCGGCGAGATCCGCTTCGGGCCGGCCCTCGCCCGGCTGATGATCCTGTTCGGCGCGCAGGCCGACCGCGATGCCGTGGAGGCGACGGCTACGCGCATCCTCAGCTTCATGGAGGCGCATCTCGGTCGTCGCGCCTTTCTCGCCGCCGCGCACCCGACGATCGCGGACATCGCCTGCTACTCCTACGTCGCCCATGCGCCTGAGGGTGGCGTCTCGCTGGAGCCCTACCCGGCGATCCGGGCCTGGCTCGGCCGCATCGAGTCACTGCCGGGCTTCGTGCCCATGCCGCGCTCGCCCCTCCCCACCGACGCGTGAGGCCGCGATGGATACGCCCAGCTTCCACGCCGACGAGGTGGCCGCGCAGGCCCTCGGCGACGGCGTGATCGGCGACACGCCGGCCATCCGCGCCTTCATGCCCGAGCAGCACCGCAGCTTCTTCGCCGGCCTGCCCTACCTCTTCGTCGGCCTCGTCGACCCGACCGGGGCGCCGGTCGCCACGCTCCTTGCGGGATCTCCCGGCTTCGTCTCCGCGGAGGATCCGGTCACCCTGCGCGTCTCGGCCCTGCCCCCCGCGGACGACCCCGCCGCGCCTGCGCTCCGGCGCGGAGCCGAGATCGGGCTTCTCGGCCTGGATCTCGCGACGCGCCGGCGCAACCGGGCGAACGGGTCGGTCGCCGCGATCGATTCCGCCGGTTTCACGGTCTCGATCGCGCAGAGCTTCGGGAACTGCCCGAAATACATCCAGCGGCGCGACGTCGAGGCGGTTCCGCGCGTCCGCGGCCCGACCGAAGCGCTCGACGGGCTCGACGACAGGGCGCGCGCGCTCATCGAAGGCGCCGACACGTTCCTCGTGGCGAGCCGCGCGCGCGCCGGCATCGGGCCGGCGGGTGGGGCGGACATCTCCCACCGCGGCGGCCGCCCGGGCTTCGTGCGCGTCGAGGGAGACGTGCTGACGATCCCGGATTTTGCCGGCAACCGCTATTTCAACACGCTGGGAAACCTGCTCGGCGAGAAGCGGGCCTCACTGCTCTTCATCGACTTCGAGCGCGGCGACATCCTCACGCTTCAGGGCGAGGCGCTGATCGACTGGAGCGGGGCGGAGGCCGCCGGCTTCGCGGGGGCGCGCCGCTCCTGGCGCTTTCGCACGTTGCGCGGTTGGTGGCGCCCTGCCGCGGTTCCGCTGCGCTGGTCCTTCCTCGACGCTTCGCCCTTTCTCACCGGGACGGGCGGCTGGTCCGCTCCGGCCTGACACTCGGGGGGCGCGCGGTCAGTTGGACGAGCGCCGCCGCGCCACCGCCTCCGCCAGGAGGCACAGGATCTCGAAGGCGAGCGTCCCGCCCGCGAGGGCCGTCACGCCCGTCGGATCCAGAGGGGGCGCGACCTCGACGAGATCGGCGCCGACGAGATCGAGCCCCTGCATCCCCCGCACGAGATAGAGGGCCTCGCGAGCGGTGAAGCCACCCATTTCCGGGGTGCCGGTGCCCGGCGCATAGGCGGGGTCGAGGGAATCGATGTCGAAGCTCAGATAGGCCGGCACCTCGCCCACGATGGCGCGGGCCTCGGCGACGATCTCCGGCAATCCACGGGCGAGCGTCTCCTCCATGGTGAGGATGCGGATGCCCTGGGCACAGGCCCAGTCCCTCTCGTCGGCGGCATCGAGGCTGCCGCGGATGCCGATCTGCACCGTGCGGCGCGGGTCGAGCACGCCGTCCTCCACCGCCCGCCGGAACGGCGTGCCGTGGGTCAGGCGCATCCCGCCGTACTGGCCGTCATCCGTGTCGCTGTGCGCGTCGATATGCACGAGGCCAAGGGGGCGGCCATCTGCGAGCGCCCGCAGGATCGGATAGGTGACGAGGTGGTCTCCGCCGATGGAGAGGGGCACCACGCCCCCCGCCCTGAGGCCACCGTGGAATGCCTCGATGCGGCGGCAGGTATCGGCGGCGTCGAGGGGATTGACGGGCACGTCGCCGAGATCCGCGCAGGCCGCCAGCGCGTAGGGCGCGACGCCCGTGGCCGGATTGAACTGGCGGGTGCCCGTCGAGGCCTCCCGCACGGCGCGGGGGCCGAGCCTGGCGCCCGGCCGGTTCGTGGTCGCGCCGTCGAAGGGTATGCCGACGAGGCCGATGTCGATCTCGCCCGCCGCCGCGGAGGGGGCGAGGACGGGCAGGCGCATGAAACTCGCCACGCCCGCGTAGCGCGGCGTCTCCATGCCGGAGGCCGGCCGAAACCGGGCGATGCGCTCCGAGGGTGTTCCGCTCGCCGCGCTGAACCTCTGCCCCACCCTGGACCTCCGTCGGCTGCGAGGTTCGGATCATCGGACAGGGGGGCTTCCGGGATCAAGCCACCCGAGCCGGTGCTCGCGTTGACGACTCAAGGGTGTGCGCGTATAGGACCCGCTCCGCCGGGGGCTTGCGCTTTTCGCGAACCCTCGGCTTCGCCATTGCCTGACAACATCACGCGTTGACCGACATGCGGCCGCTCCCGGCCGGTCGGTACCGCCCGACCAGACGAGGATGCCCATGGCCAACACCGTGTCGGCCAAGAAGATGACCCGCAAGATCGCCAAGCGTACGGCGATCAACCGTTCGCGCCGCTCGCGCATGCGCACCTTCGTCCGCAAGGTCGAGGAGGCGATCGCCTCCGGCAACGCCGAGACGGCCCTCACCGCCCTCCGGAGCGCGGAGCCCGAAATCATGCGGGCCGCTCAGCATGGCATCGTGCACAAGAACAATGCGTCCCGGAAGGTCTCGCGCCTCGCTGCGCGCGTGAAGTCGCTGAGTGCCGCTCCGGCGGCCTGACACGCTCCTCCCCGGAACGCTGACGATCGAGCCCGGCCTTCGCGCCGGGCTTTTTCATGTCCGTCGTCCGGCGCGTGCTGCGCCGATCGGCCGGCGCTTGCGATCTGTCGCGAGCGTCCGCGACCGCTCGAAGCCGGCTTCATGCACCTTCCGTTAACTCTGTTCGGGAATCGGCCTCGTTGCGGCTGCTTCGCCTCCAGTGTAGCTTAACAAACGCTAACGCAATTTCAGACACTTCTCCCCTTGCGCGCACCGGGACCGAATCGTTTGCAAGATCAGTCGCGTGCCTCGACTCTGCGCGTCTCGGCCGAGCGATGTTCGGGGCCGGTTTTGCCTTTCCCCGTAAGTCCCACTGTTAGGAGAACCGTAGCGAATTGTTGATAGGCTGTCCCTGTCGGCAAAAGACCGCGGTCTAGGGCTTGACTCTGCTGATGATCTGCGTCTGGCACGGGAGTGCGGGGCGTCAAGCGTGGTGTTGAGTACGCTCCGAACGGCGGTCCTCCGCCCTCTGGGCGAGGAGAGCGAGAATGCGTGTGGACGGCAGCTTGGCGGACGGCGGGAACGGGGATAACGGCTCGGGAGGGCATGAGATCGCCGCCGCTTGGTCGCGCGTGAAGCGACGCCTGCGGGCGGAGCTCGGGGAAGATGTCTTCGCGAGCTGGTTCGCGCGGCTCGAACTGGAGGAGGTCTCCGCCGGCACGGCCCGCCTGACGGTCCCGACCCGCTTCCTCAAGAGCTGGATCGAGTCCCACTACCTGGACCGCGTGCTCACCACCTTCCGCAGCGAGGCCGACGAGGTCGCGCGCATCGAGGTCTCCGTGCGCGGCGCTGCGGCCCCCATCCGCCCGGTCGCCGGCGGCGTGGCCAAGACGAACCCGACGAGCGGCCCGCTTGCCCGGCTGCACGCGGCCGGCGCGGCCGCTCCGTCACCCATGCCGGCCGCCGAGCCCGAGAGCATCGTCCGCGGCGAGCCGGCGGACCTGAACGGCGCGCCCCTCGACGTGCGCCTCACCTTCGCGAGCTTCGTCGTCGGCCGCTCGAACGCGCTGGCGCACGCGGCGGCCGAGCGCGTCGCCCGGCACGACGGCGAGGGTGCCCTCTACAATCCGCTCTACTTCCACGCGGGCGTCGGCCTCGGTAAGACGCACCTGCTGCACGGCATCGGCCACGCTGCCCGCGATGCGGGCCGCCGGGTGATCTACCTGACGGCAGACCGCTTCATGTACGGCTTCGTCAACGCCCTGAAGACGCAGAACGCCCTCGCTTTCAAGGAGCGCCTGCGGGCGATCGACCTCCTCATCCTCGACGATGTGCAGTTCATCCAGGGCAAGTCGATCCAGGCCGAGTTCGGGCACACCATCAACGCCTTGATCGACGCCGGCCGGCAGGTCGTCGTCGCCTCCGACCGCCCGCCGACCGAGCTCGAAGCCCTCGACGAGCGCGTGCGCTCGCGCCTCGCAGGCGGCCTCGTGGTCGAGATCGGCAATCTCGACGAGCAGCTGCGCACCTCGATCCTCGCCGCGCGGCTCGCCGCCGTGCGGGCGAGCCACCCGAATTTCGAGGTCTCCCCGACGGTGGCCGCCTACGTCGCCAAGGCGATCACGGCGAACGGCCGCGATCTCGAGGGCGCCGTGAACCGGCTCCTCGCCCACGCCACGCTGACCGGCACCGCCGTGACGCTGGAGACCGCCGAGACCGCGATCCGCGACCTCGTGAAGAACCGCGAGCCGAAGCGCATCAAGATCGAGGACATCCAGAAGCTGGTGGCCTCCCGCTACAACGTCTCGCGCTCCGACATCCTGTCCGAGCGGCGCACCGCCGCCGTCGTGAAGCCGCGCCAGATCGCCATGTATCTCTCGAAGGTGCTGACGCTGCGCTCGCTGCCCGAGATCGGCCGCCGCTTCGGCGGGCGCGATCACACCACGGTGCTGCACGCCGTGCGCAAGATCGAGAAGCAGATCGGCGAGGACGCGGTGCTCGGCGACGAGGTCGAGCTCCTGAAGCGGATGCTGCAGGATTGAGGCGGCGGCCGGGGCCCTCGCGCCCCGGCCTTAGCCCGGGACGGCGCGAATCGCCGTCTTGCGTTCGCCGCGCCCCTTCGCCAAGCTGGCCGGCCAGGGTCCCGGAGCACCCGGGCTGCCGGCCGCGGCAGGGCTTTTTCGAACACCAGAGTTTATTGCGATGAGAGTGACAGTCGAGCGCGCGGCCCTCCTTCGGTCGCTCGGCCACGTGCACCGCGTCGTCGAGCGGCGGAACACGATCCCGATCCTCTCGAACGTTCTCCTGCGCGCGGACGAGGGCGGCCTGCAGCTGAAGGCGACCGACCTCGACATCGAGGTCACGGAAACGGTGCCGGCCGACGTGGTGGATGCCGGCGCCACCACCGTTCCGGCGCACGTGATCTACGATATCGTCCGCAAGCTGCCGGACGGAGCCCAGGTCTCGCTCGAGACGGGGTCGGATTCCGGCCAGATGACGATCCGCTCCGGCCGCTCGCGCTTCTCCCTCGGCGCCCTGCCCGAGGGCGACTTCCCCGATCTCGCCGCGGGCGAGCTTCCTCACCGCTTCACGCTCGCCGCCGCCGACCTCAAGCGCCTCATCGACAAGACGCAGTTCGCGATCTCGACGGAGGAGACGCGCTACTACCTCAACGGCATCTACCTGCACACGCTGGAGGCCGAGGGCAGCCTCAAGATGCGGGCGGTCGCCACCGACGGCCACCGCCTCGCCCGCGTCGAGATGGAGGCGCCGGAGGGCAGCCGCGGCATGCCCGGCATCATCGTACCCCGCAAGGCGGTGGCCGAGATCCAGAAGCTCGTCGACGACGGCGGCGAGAGCGTCGAGATCGAGCTGTCGCCGGCCAAGATCCGGCTCCAGTTCGCGAGCGGGGTCGTCCTGATCTCGAAGCTCATCGACGGCACCTTCCCCGATTACCAACGCGTCATCCCGACGGGCAACGACAAGCGCCTGACAGTGGAGCGCGAGCCCTTCGCCAAGGCGGTCGACCGCGTCTCGACGATCTCCTCCGAGCGGGGCCGGGCCGTGAAGCTCGGGCTGCAGGAGGGCCGCCTCGCGCTCTCCGTGAACAACCCGGATTCCGGCAGCGCGACGGAAGAGCTCGACGTCGACTACGAGGCGGCAAGCCTCGATATCGGCTTCAACGCCCGCTACCTTCTCGACATCACGGGACAGCTCGAAGGCGACACCGCCCTGTTCAAGCTCGCCGATCCGGGCTCCCCCACGGTGATCCAGGACCGCGACGGCGCGGCGGCGCTCTACGTGCTGATGCCGATGCGGGTGTGAGCGGGCCGGGAGATTCCCCGATCGTCTCCGGAGGTGATGGTTCGCGCAATGTGGAGAATGGCGGCCAGCGCCTCAGCCGCCTGATCGCCCGCGATTTCCGCAATCACGCCGACCTCGATCTCCGGCTCGACCGGCGCTTCGTCGCCCTGGTCGGCGAGAACGGCGCGGGCAAGACCAACCTGCTCGAGGCGATCTCCCTGTTCTCGCCGGGCCGCGGCCTGCGCCGGGCGGATTTCGCCACGATGGCGCGCGTCGGCGGACCCGGCGGCTTCGCCGTGTCGCTGACGCTCGCGCGCGACGAAGCCGAGCACCGACTGGGCACCGGCTACGAGCCGCCGGCCTACGAGGCGCGGGCAAGCCGGATCTGCCGGATCGACGGGGCGGGCGTCCACTCGCCGGTCGCCTTCGCCGAGTTCCTGCGCATCGTCTGGCTGACCCCGGATCTCGACGGGCTGTTTCGCGGGCCGGCGGGTGACCGACGGCGCTTCCTCGACCGGCTGGTGCTGGCGGTCGATGCCGGCCACGGCGCCCGGGTGAGCGCGATGGAGCGGGCCCTGCGCTCGCGCAACCGTCTGTTGGAGGAACGCCCCGGCGACGGCCAGTGGCTCGACGCGATCGAGCGCGAAGTGGCCGAGCTCGGCGTCGCCGTGGCGCTCGCCCGCCGCGAGACCGTTGAGCGCCTCGACCGCCTGATCGCCGAGACCCGCGACGACGCGCAACCCTTCCCCTGGGCCAGCGTGCGTCTGGAGGGCGACCTCGACGACCTCGTCGCCGTCTGGCCCGCCATCGAGGCCGAGGATCGCTTCCGCCTCGCGCTGCGCCAGGGCCGGCACCGCGACCGAGCGGCCGGCCGAACCCTGACGGGGCCGCAGACCACCGACCTCACCGTGCGCCACGGCCCGAAGGACGTGCCGGCGGCAACCGCCTCGACCGGCGAGCAGAAGGCCCTGCTGATCGGCCTCGTCCTGGCGCATGCCCGTCTCGTCCAGGCGATGAGCGGGCTCGCGCCCATCATCCTTCTCGACGAGGTCGCCGCCCATCTCGACCCCCGCCGCCGGGCGGGCCTGTTCGACGCGCTGGAGGCGCTGCCCGGTCAGGTCTGGATGACCGGCGCCGACGAGGCCCTGTTCGCGGAGCTCGGCGCGCGTGCGGACATGGTGCGCGTGGCCGACGGGCACATCGTGCCGCCGGACGCTGCCTGAGAAGCCTCACCGGGCGAGGGCGGCCGACCGGCTCCGAGGGCGGCAGCGACGCTTCGCGCCGTTGCGGTCCGTCAGCGAGCGCCGTAGGCAACGCCGCGGTCTTGCCGAGGCGGGCGATGAGGGCCAGCTTCCGGGAAGCCGGGCGCCGACCGCGCCCGCGATCGTGCGTGACGTGGCTGCGCGCCTCGATCCGCTACGATAGGGTGCCCTCCCGTGTCGGCGCAGCGTAGGCCGCCGATCATTCTCCGTTCCGAGCCCCGACGAGTCCCATGACCCAACGTCTCGACGAGGCCCGCGCCGCGCTTCGAGCCACCTTCGGCTACGACGATTTCCGGCCGGGCCAGGCCGAGGTGATCGAGGCCGTGCTCGACGGGTCGGACGTGTTCGCCGTGATGCCGACGGGCTCCGGCAAGTCGATGACCTACCAGCTCCCGGCCCTCGTCGAATCCGATCTCACCGTGGTCGTCTCGCCGTTGATCGCGCTCATGCACGATCAGGTGCAGCAGATGCTCGCCTTCGGCATCGAGGCCGCCACGCTGAACTCCTCCGTGCCGGAATCCCAGGGCCGCGAGACCTGGCGCAAGATCCGCTCGCGCGAGCTGCGCCTCCTCTTCGTCTCGCCCGAGCGGCTCCTCATGGACGGCTGCATGGAGGCGCTGCGGGGCGCGGGCGTGCGGCGGCTCGCCGTCGACGAGGCGCATTGCGTCTCGCAATGGGGGCACGATTTCCGGCCCGAATACCGCGACATCGCCCGCGCCCGCGAGGCGCTCGGCAACGTCCAGGTTCTGGCGCTCACCGCAACCGCCGATGCAGCGACGCGGTCCGACATCGCCGAGCGGCTGTTTCCTGCGGGCCGCGCGGCGAAGACCTTCGTCCATTCCTTCGACCGGCCGAACATCCGGCTCACCTTCGTGCCGAAGGACAACCCCCCCCGCCAGATCGAGCGCTTCCTGCGCCACCGCCGCGCGGAGAGCGGGATCATCTATTGCTCGTCCCGCAAGCGCACGGAGCAGCTCGCCGAGTCGCTGACGAAGGACGGGTTCAACGCGCTGCCCTACCATGCCGGCCTCGACCAGGGCACGCGCATGCGCAACCAGGACCGCTTCCTGCAGGAGGACGGCGTGGTGATGACGGCGACCGTCGCCTTCGGCATGGGCATCAACAAGCCGGACGTGCGCTTCGTCTGCCATGCCGACATGCCCTCGAACGTCGAGGGCTACTACCAGGAGATCGGCCGCGCCGGCCGCGACGGGCTGCCGGCCGACACGCTGACCATCTACGGCCTCGACGACATGGCGCTGCGCCGCCGCCAGATCGACGAGAAGGAGATTCCCGACGAGCGCCGCCGGGTCGAGCGCCGCAAGCTCGAGGCGATGATCGCGCTCTGCGAGGGCGCGGCCTGCCGGCGGCAATCGCTGCTCGCCTATTTCGGCGAGACGAGCGGGCCGTGTGGCCGCTGCGATCTCTGCCGCGGCGGCGTCACCCTCATCGACGGCACGGTCTCGGCGCAGAAGGTGCTCTCGGCGATCGTCCGCACCGGGCAGCGCTTCGGCGCGGCCTATATCTGCGACGTGGTGGGCGGCAAGGAGAGCGAATCGATCCGCCGCAACGGCCACGCCCAGCTCAAGACGTTCGGGGTCGGCTCCGACAAGCCGGTAGCGGCCTGGCGCGCCATCCTGCGCCAGCTCTTCGCGGCGGGCGCGGTCGCCGAGAACGGCGACGGTTTCGGCGGCCTCTCGATGACGGAGAAGGGCGAGGCGATCCTGTTCGGTCGGGAGCCGATCCAGCTCAGGCCGGACCCGGAGCCGAAGGCCGCCGAGCCGCGCGAGCGCCGCCGCACGGCTGCCCGCGACGACGAGGCGATGGCGCTCGGCGAGGCGGACGAGGCTCTGTTCCAGCACCTGCGGGGCCTGCGCGCGACGATCGCGCGCGCCGAGGGCATCGCGGCGTTCATGGTCTTTCCGGACCGGACGCTGATCGAGATGGCGCGCCAGAAGCCCGTGGATCTCTGGGCCCTCCGCTCGGTTCACGGCGTCGGCGAGCGCAAGCGCGAGGCCTATGGGGAGCGCTTCGTCGCGGCCATCGCGGATTTCCTCGCCCAGCCCCAGGCCGAGCGGGCCTGAGCCGCCGAGCCGGCACTCCGCGACGGCCGGGCGCCGCGCCGCCTGTAGCCACTGCCCGCGGTTCAGCGTATGCCCGCCTCGTTCCCGCAGCCCTCGATCCCGGACGAGTCCGCCATCTCACGACGCGATCCCCATCCCGCGCCGATCCGCCAGGTGTTCTACATGCCGGGCTTCGACCCGCGCCCGCCTGAGACGTACTGGGGGCTGTTCCGGCGGGAGAGCCGGCTCACGGCCTCCCGGCGCGGGCACGCCATCGCGGTGGGCGACGCCGTGCGGGCCGCCGACGGCCTCAGCCTCGACTGGACGGTCACGTTCGACGAGCGGACGACGCGCTACGGGCTGCTGCGGTGGGACGACATCGTGGCGGCCCGCTTCCCCCTGCCGAACTGGCGCCGGCTGCGGGACATGCCCGTTCTGTGGTGGCGGCTCTGGCGCAGCGGGTACCTCCGGCGGTTCCGGCGGGAGGCGCGCCGCTTCTCGACCATTATCTTCGGCGTCCACCAGATCTACCTGGGGCTGGTGCTCCTGAGCCTCGTCCTCGCGGCCGGGCTGATCGCCCTCCTGCCGGCCGCTGTGCGGCCCTGGTCCTATCTCGCCCTTCCCGCGATCGCCTACGTCGTGCTCGCCCTCCTGACCCATCTCACCCGCGGCAGGCCGTTCTACGTCGCACACCTCGTCGACGACACCACCTTCCCGCACGACCACGCGAGCGGTGCCGAGACCCGGATGCACGCGCGCCTCGACGCGTTCGCCGAGCGCATCCGGTCCGCGGAGGGCACGGCGCCGGAGATCGTCGTGATCGGGCATTCCTCGTCGAGCTTTCTCGCCATCGAGGCCCTCGACCGCATCCTCGCCCGCGACCCCGATTTCGGCCGCCGCGGCACGCCGGTGACCCTCGTCACGATCGGCAGCGTGATTCCCTGGATCGGCCTCGATCCGCTGGCGGACCGGGCGCGCGCGGCCCTGGCCCGCGTCGCCGCGGCCACGGCGATCGGTTGGCTCGACGTGCGGGCCGATTGGGACTGGCTCTCCATCCACCTGCGCGACCCGCTGGCCGCCTCGAACGTCCCCTCGCCCGGGCCGAGCCGACCGGCCGTCATCCGCGTGCGGCTGCAGGATCTCGTCGCGCCGCAATTGCTGAGGCGGAAGACCCGCCAGTACAACCTGTTCCAGACCCACTTCCAGCTTCTGATGTCGGCCCACGAGCCCGACGCCTTCGACTACATCGCGCTCGTCGCCGGCCCCGAGCCCGTTCACGCCGTCGTGGCGCGGGCGCGCGCCGCCCGTGACCCCGCCCCGCACGCGCCGGGTTGCCCGCAACCCGAAATCCCGGCGGCAACCTTGAGCTAAGCGTTTACAATCCGATCTGAATACATGATGCGAAGCGATCGATTGTTGCCAGCCCGGACGCTTCCGCTCTAGAGCCGTCGCCAGAGCGGCCACCCGCACGGGGACGAGGAACACCTCCGTCCGCCTCGTGCGGGACGGCCCGAATTCCGTCGAGACCGCCGCATGTTCCGAAACGACGTTCCCATCACTCCGGATCTCGTCCGCCAGCACGGCCTGACGCCGGACGAGTACGAGCGCTTCCGCGGGCTGATCGGGCGCGACCCGACCCTGACCGAACTCGGCATCGTCTCGGCGATGTGGAACGAGCACTGCTCCTACAAGTCCTCGCGCAAGCACCTGCGCGGCCTGCCGACGAGCGCGCCCTGGGTCATCCAGGGCCCCGGCGAGAATGCCGGCGTGATCGACATCGGCGACGGGCTCGCCTGCGTCTTCAAGATGGAGAGCCACAACCACCCGAGCTTCATCGAGCCCTACCAGGGCGCGGCGACCGGCGTCGGGGGCATCCTGCGCGACGTTTTCACCATGGGCGCGAGGCCCATCGCGGCGCTGAACGCGCTCCGCTTCGGCTCGCCGGACCACCCGCGCACGCGCCACCTCGTCTCGGGCGTGGTCGCCGGCATCGCGGGCTACGGCAATTCCTTCGGTGTGCCGACCGTGGGCGGGGCGGTCGGCTTCCACCCGCGCTACGACGGCAACATCCTCGTCAACGCCATGGCGGTGGGCCTCGCGCAGACGGATTCGATCTTCTACGCGGCGGCGACCGGTGTCGGGAACCCGATCGTCTATCTCGGCTCGAAGACTGGCCGCGACGGGATCCACGGCGCGACCATGGCCTCGGCCGAGTTCGATGAGGCCTCCGAGTCGAAGCGGCCGACCGTGCAGGTCGGCGACCCCTTCGCGGAGAAGCTCCTGCTCGAAGCCTGCCTGGAGCTGATGGCCTCCGGCGCCGTTATCGCGATTCAGGACATGGGCGCGGCGGGCCTGACCTGCTCGGCCGTCGAGATGGGCGCCAAGGGCGATCTCGGCGTGGAGCTCGACATCGACAAGGTGCCGGCCCGCGAGGAGGGCATGACGCCCTACGAGATGATGCTCTCGGAGAGCCAGGAGCGCATGCTCATGGTGCTCAAGCCCGGCATGGAACGGGAGGCGGAAGCCATCTTCGTGAAGTGGGGCCTCGACTTCGCGGTGATCGGGCACACCACCGACACGCTCCGCTTCGTCATCAAGTGGCACGGCGAGACCGTTGCCGACCTCCCGATCAAGGAACTCGGCGACGAGGCTCCGCTCTACGACCGGCCGCACCGCTCGAACGTGCACCTGCCGATCCTCAACGCCTCGGAGGTGCCGGAGCCGCCCTCGCTCACCGATGCGCTGAAGCGCCTCGTCGGCTCGCCCGACCTCGCCTCGAAGCGCTGGGTCTACGAGCAGTACGACCACTTCATCCTCGGCAACACCGTCGAGACCCCGGGCGGCGACGCCGCGATCGTGCGCGTCGAGGACGGGCCGAAGGGCCTTGCGCTCACCACCGACGTGACGCCCCGCTACTGCGAGGCGGACCCGGTCGAGGGCGGCCGGCAGGCCGTGGCCGAGGCGTGGCGCAACATCACGGCGGTCGGCGGGCGCCCGCTCGCCATCACCGACAACCTGAATTTCGGCAACCCCGAGAAGCCCGAGGTGATGGGCCAGCTCGTCGGCTGCCTCCAGGGCATCGGCGAGGCCTGCCGGGCGCTCGACTTCCCCGTCGTGTCGGGCAACGTCTCGCTCTACAACGAGACGAACGGCGTCGGCATCCTGCCGACCCCGACGATCGGCGGCGTCGGCGTGCTCGACGACGTCGAGCGGCGCGCCGGCATCGCCCTCAGGCGCGAGGGCGACGCCCTGCTCCTGATCGGCGCGACGGACGGCTGGCTTGGCCAATCGACCTATCTGGCGGTGATCGAGGGCCGTGAGGAGGGTGCGCCCCCGCCCGTGGATCTCGGGATCGAGCGCCGCAACGGCGACTTCGTGCGCGGGCTGATCACGTCGGGCCTCGTCGACACGGTCCACGACCTCTCGGATGGCGGCCTCGCCGTCGCGCTCGCCGAGATGGCGATGGCCGGCAATATCGGTGCGGCGTTGCCCGAGGTGCCGATGGACCTGCCCGCCCACGCCTACCTGTTCGGTGAGGACCAGGGCCGCTACCTCATCGCGGTGGATCCCGAGACGGCCACCGAGATCCTCTACAGCGCCTCCGCGCAGGGGATCGACGCGGGCGTCGTCGGCGTGACCGGGACCGAGCATTTGACCCTGCCCGGCGGGCAGACCATATCGGTCGCGGAACTGCGCGAGGCGCACCAGGGCTGGTTCCCGGCCTACATGGCGAGCCAGCCCGCCGGCGCGGCGGCCTGATCCCTCACTCCGAGACCCGAGGAGCCAGACGATGCCGATGGACGCGCGCGAGATCGAGGCGATGATCCGCGAGGCCCTGCCCGACGCGCAGATCGAGATCAAGGATCTCGCCGGCGACGGCGACCACTACGCCGCCACCGTCATCTCCTCGGCCTTCCGGGGCAAGACCCGCGTCGCCCAGCACCAGATGGTCTACGGCGCGCTCCAGGGGCGGATGGGGGGCGTTCTCCACGCTCTTGCGCTGACGACGGGCGTCCCCCAGGATTGAGGGGCGAACGCGGGACCGAGGGCCCGATGGATCACCCGAGCCTCTACGACGACGACATCGTGACCTGGGCGGAGACGCAGGCGGCGGCTCTGCGCGAGCTCGGCGCGCGAGCGGATTCTTCGAACGCCGTCGACTGGGAAAACGTCGCCGAGGAGATCGAGAGCGTGGGACGGTCCCAGATCCACGCCGTCGAGAGCCTCCTCGCGCAGATCCTGTCGCATCTCCTCAAGCAGGTCTCGGCACCGGCAGCGCGTGCGAACATCCACTTGCGCCAGGAGGTCCTGACCTTCCACGCGGCGGTCGTGGTCCGGTATGAGAATTCGATGCGTCAGCGAATCCGCTGGGATCAGACCTGGAAGTTGGCACAGACCATCGCCAATTCCGGTCTCATCGCTTACGGCGACGCGCTGCTGCCACGCCTTCCGGAGGCGTGCCCCATCGCGCTGGAGGAGATTCTGGCTCAGCCGATCGACATCGATGCAGCACTTCGCCGGATTGCGGATGCGACGTCCCAGCATTGACCCGCGGCGTTCGTCCGAAGGATCATCCAGCGCGACGGATCAATCCAAGTGACCGACAAGGAAGGCCCCATGACCGACGTCAATGCCACCATCGAGACCGAGATCAAGTCGCAGGACGTGGTCGTGTTCATGAAGGGCACGCCGCAGTTTCCGATGTGCGGCTTCTCGGGTCAGGTGGTCCAGATCCTCAACTACCTCGGTGTGCCGTTCAAGGGCGTGAACGTCCTCGACGACATGGCGATCCGCGACGGCATCAAGGCCTTCTCCAACTGGCCGACGATCCCGCAGATCTACGTGAAGGGCGAGTTCGTGGGCGGCTGCGACATCACCCGTGAGATGTTCCAGTCGGGCGAGCTGCAGCAGTTCCTGTCCGAGAAGGGCATCCCGGTGAAGACCGCCGCGGCCTGATCGGCTCCGGAACGGTCCCCGACGAAGGGCGCCGCGGGCGCCCTTTTTCTTGGCGGACGGGAAACGTTGGCGCGCGTCGCGGCTTGCCTCGTGCAGGACCTCCTCCGGCAGGTCCCGTCACGGGGGAATGTTCCCATGCGCGATGTCGTCATCGTCGGAGGGGGCCCGGCGGGCCTCAATGCGGCTCTGATCCTCGGGCGCTGCCGACGCAGCGTGCTCCTCTGCGACAGGGGCGAGCCTCGTAACGCCGCCACCCCCCGCACCTGGGGGGTCTTCACCCGCGACGGCACCCCGCCCTTCGCCCTGCGGGAGGCGGCGCAGGCCGATCTGGAGCGCTACCCGACGGTGGAGCGGCGTGCCGTCGAGGTGGTGGAGGCCACCCGTCTCGACGGCGCCTTCGAGGTTCGGCTCGCGGACGGCACGCGCGAGCGGGCACGCCGCCTCATCCTCGCGACCGGTCTCCACCAGGATCTGCCGGATGTGGATGGCTTCTCCCGCTACTGGGGGACGGGGGTCCATTCCTGCCCCTATTGCGATGGCTACGAAGCCCGCGACCACGCCGTCGTCGCCTACGCCCATGGCCCGTCCGCCAAGGGGCTCGCCCTCGAGCTGACGGTCTGGAGCCGGGACGTCACCCTCTGCACGGACGGGCACGGGCTGGACCTGTCCGAAGAGGATCGCGCCCGGCTCGACCGCCACGGCATCCGGATCATCGATGCGAAGCTCCGCCGGCTCGTCGGCGACGAGGCGGGCCCGGAGCGCCTCGAATTCGAGGATGGCGGCGCGATCCCCTGCCGCGCCGTCTTCCTGATGCCGGCCGAGTGCCGGCCCTCGGACCTGATTCGCGGCCTCGGCTGCGAGCTCAAGCAGAACGGCACGGTGCCGACCCGCGATTACGAGCGGACCAACGTGCCCGGGCTGTTCGTGGCGGGCGACGCCTCGCGGCGCGTCCAGTTCGCGGTTGTCGCCGCCGCCGAGGGGGCGATGGCCGCCTTTGCCGTCAACACCGAGCTGATCCGCGAGGATACGCGCTGACGGCATCGTGGCGGGGACGATGCGCGGACTTGCGGCGTTGAGCCGACATCCCCCTCGGAGGCCCGTCCCGCATGTCCCCCATCGTCCATCCCCATACGCCCCGCGTCGCGGTCGCCTGCGGCTGCGAACTCGGCGAGGAGATCCTGTGGGACGCGCGCTCGGGCACCCTGGTCTGGGTCGATATCGAGAACCCGGCCGTCTGGCGCCACGACCCCGAGACGGACGAGACGCACCGCCTTCCCCTCGACGAGAAGCTGAGCTTCGCACTGCTCACGCCGGATCCGCAGCGGGTCATCGCCGGCTTCAAGTCGGGCGTCGCCTGTCTCGACCTGGAGAGCGGCGCGCGCACGGATCTCGTGCGGCCCGAGCCGTACCCGCCGGGCAACCGGCTCAACAGTGGCAATGTCGGGCCGGACGGCGCCCTCTGGTTCGGCAGCATGGATGATGGCGAGACGGAGCCCACCGGCGGGTTTCACCGCTGGGACGGGGAGCGCCTGCTGGATTTCGGCGGCTCGGCGGCGGTCACGAACGGCCCCGTGGTGAGCCCGGACGGGCACCGCCTCTACACGATCGATACGGGCAACGGAGTCGTGCGGGTCCACGACCTAGACGGCACCCGGGTCGGCGAGCCGCGACCGCTCATCACCTTCGAGCCGGGCTGGGGCAAGCCCGACGGCCTGACCCTCGACGCCGACGGCTACCTCTGGATCTGCCACTACGCCGGCTCGCGGATCACGCGCTTCGCGCCCGACGGGCAAGTCGAGCGCATCCTGCCCGTGCCGACGGCGCTCGTCACCAAATGCGCTTTCGGAGGCGCCGACCTCTCGACCCTCTACATCACGACTTGCCGCCGCGGGCGCGATCCCGCCCTCGACCCGATGGCGGGGCACGTCTTCCGCGTGGAGACCGAGTTCCGGGGCTTTCCCGCCAACATCTATCGCGGCATCGGGACGTAAGGACTGGCGTGAGGGCTGGGCACTCCGTCCCCTTGCGAACATTTGCGGTCATTGCAGGCGGCGGCGGCGAAGCCTTGCGAATGCGGACCAGCACAAGAGTGGGTGCGGTTTCGCACCGCAATGGGGCGGAAGGAATGCGACGATTAATTATTGGTTGACGTGGGACGACTTTCGGAACTTCTACCGACTGTCCCCGTTATCCACATACGGCCGAGCTTATCGCGGCCGTCCGCCGCCCTCTCGTCACCGCCGGTGCGAGGAAGCCATGCCTGTTTTCGACGCGAAGAACCTGGACAGCGATTTCGAAGGGCAGGCGCTTCTGACGGCGCTTCTGCATCCCACGCGGGCCGAGCAGGCCCGGGCGCGCATCAACGGCCGCCGCCGCGCCATGCGCGCCGCGACGATGGCCGAGGCGATGGCGGTCGAGCCGCGCTTTCCGGTGCGCTCCGACGACCTCGCCGCGACCCCGGTCCCGACGACCTGAGGCGACGTCCGGTGCTCACCACGCTTGCGAGGTGATCAGGCCCTGACGCGTGACCACGACCCAGTCGCGCCCGCGCCGCTCCACGGCCTCGACCTTGCCCACGCCCGGCACCGTGTCTCCCGGCGCGACCTCGACGAGGCGCCGCCGCTTATCCTCCAGCATCGCCGCTCCGTCATAGACGTCGCGCAGGGCCCAGCCCTCGACGATCGCCGGCTTCGGCTTCTCGGGAATCGCCCCCGTCTGCGCCGGCTCGGACTTCGGCGCCGGGGTCGGCACCGGTGCGGGCGCAGCGGCCACGGCCGGCGCGGGAGCCGCCGCGGCACGCTTCTCGAGGAGCGTCGAGAGGGCAGCGAGGCGGGTCGCCTGATCGCGGTCCGATGATTCCATGCGCTCGCCGAGCGCGTTCAGGCGCGCCGTCACGGTCTGCTCGACCTTGGTCAGGCGCTCGGTCACGCCTGTCGCGCGGGTCTTGGCGTCGCCCCGGGCGGCCTCGGTCGCGTCGCGCAGAGCCGCCAGGGAGCGGCCCAGCCGCTCGATCTCGGTGTTCAATCGCGCGGCCTCGACCCGGTTGGCCTCGAGGCCCGCCAGAACCTCGGTGAACGCGCCCGCCATGCGCTCCGGCCGCGGCGCCGAGAGCGTGCTGGCGCCGGCGCCGACGAGCGTGCCGAAGGCAAGCGCCGCGCAGGCGATGCCCGCAACACGCGCGTCGAGCTTGACCTTCGGCCTGAACCGGGACGCCGTCGCGGTGGCCTGCGGGACTGCTGCCGGAGCCTCGACCTTCGCCGGCTCCGGCTTTGCGGCGCCCGAGACGATCGCCTTGAGCTGCTCCTCCGGTGACGGGGCGCTCGGGGCTGCGGGTTTCTCGGCGCTCGTCTGGGTGCCCGATGGGATCATGGCTCTCGTCCCGGCCGCTGCTTGTCGATGGATCACGAAAGCTTTGGTTAAGGACGTTTGTTTACCGAAAGGTTACCGGCCGCCGCGCGTACGAAGACGGGCGGAGGCCGTGCCTTCAGGCCGCGAGCCCGCGCTTGCGCAGCAGGGGATCGATGCTCGGCAGGCGGCCGCGGAAGCCGGTATAGGCGGCGCGCGCATCCCGCAGGTTGCCGGCCCCGTAGACGTAGCGGCGCAGCCGCGCTGCGGTCTCCGGGTGGAAGATGTCCCCCGCCTCGCGGAAGGCGTCGAAAGCGTCGGCGTCGAGCACCTCGGACCAGAGATAGCTGTAATAGCCGGCTGCGTATCCGTCGCCCGAGAAGATGTGCGCGAAATGGGGCGAGCGGTGCCGCATGCCGATCTCGGCGGGCATCGCGATGCGGCGCAGAGCGTCCGCCTCGAAGGCCGGCACGTCGAGCCCGTCCTCGGCCGCCGCGGAGAGGTGAAGCGTCATGTCGATGATCGCCGAGGCGGCGTACTCGACGGTCGCGAAACCCTGGTTGAAGGTCCGGGCGGCGAGCAGCCTCTCCAAGAGGGCCTCCGGCATCGGCTCCCCGGTCAGATGGTGGCGGGCATGCGCCCGCAGCACCTCGGGTTGCTCCAGCCAGTGCTCGTAGAGCTGCGAAGGCAGTTCCACGAAGTCGCCCGAGACGGCCGTGCCGGAGAGGAGCGGGTAGGTCACGTCCGAGAGGAGCCCGTGCAGGGCGTGCCCGAACTCGTGGAACAGCGTGCGGGCATCATCGAAGGAGAGGAGCGCCGCCTCGCCGGCCGGCGCGCGGGCGAAGTTCATCACGTTGACGATGATCGGCGTCACCGTGCCGTTGAGCCGCTCCTGCGAGCGGAAGGCGCTCATCCAGGCGCCGCTGCGCTTCGAGGGCCGCGCGAAATAATCGCCGAGGAACAGTCCCACCTCCGAGCCGTCCGCGTTCGAGACGCGCCACGCCCGCACGTCGGGATGGTAGCGCGGGAATTCGGGCAACTCCTCGAAGCGGAGGCCGAACAGGCGGCCCGCCGTGTCGAAGGCCGCCGCGATCATGCCCTCGAGCGGCAGGTACGGCTTCACCTCGCTCTCGTCGAGGTCGTGCTCGGCCCGCCGCAGCTTCTCCGCGTAGTGGCGCCAATCATGGGCCTGCAGGGCGAAATTCCCGCCCTCCGCCTGGATCAGCGCCTGGAGGCGCTCGCGCTCCGCACCCGCCCGCTGGCGGGCCGGCGTCCAGACGTCGCGCAGAAGTTCCATCGCGGCGTCCGGCGAGCCCGCCATCGTGTCGTCGAGCTTGAAATGGGCGAAGCTCTCGTAGCCGAGAAGCCGCGCCCGCTCGGCGCGCAGCGCCACGATCTCGGCGATGATCGCGCGGTTGTCGGTCGTTCCGCCCATCTCGCCCCGCCGGGTCCAGGCTTCGTAGGCGCGCTCGCGCAGGTCGCGCCGGGTCGAGAAGACGAGGAAGGGCTCGATGAGGGATCGCGAGAGGGTGATCACGTGGCTGTGCCGGCCGCCGCGCTCGGTGGCGGCGCTCGCGGCGGCGGCCCGCAGGAAGGGAGGCAGGCCGGCAAGATCCTCCTCCCCGGAGAGCGGCAACTCGAAGCCGCTCTCGTCGGCGAGGAGGTTCTGGCTGAACTGCGTGCCGAGTTCGGCCATCCGCGCCGCGATCTCGGCGACGCGCGCCTTCGACTCGGGGCCGAGGTCGGCGCCCGCGCGGCGGAAGCGGGTCCGGTAGCGGTCGAGCACCCGGTGCTCCTCCTCGCTCAGGGGCTCGGCCGCCGGATCGACCGCCGAGATGCGCGCCCAGAGGTTCGGGTTCAGGTAGATGGCGCTGCCATGCCGGGCGAGGCGCGGGGCGATCGTGCGCTCGATCGCCTGCAAGTCCTTGTTCGTGTGGCTGCCCGTCAGGTTGAAGAAGACCGAGGCGACCCGGTCCAGGGCGAGGCCCGCGCGCTCCATCGCGCCGACCGTATTGGCGAAGCTCGGCGGCGCCGCGTCGCCGACGATCCGCCCGATCTCCGCCTCGTGGGCGGCGAGGGACGCCTCGAAGGCCGGGAGGTAATGCTCGGGCCGGATCCGCTCGAAGGGGGGCAGGCCGTGGGGCGTGTCCCAATCCGCCTCCGAGAACGGGTTGCCGGGTTCGAGGCCCTGCAGCCCGGCTGCGGTCTGTCCTGCGCTCATTCCGGTCCTCGATCCTGTCGGCGGGCGACGCGCCCCGTACGGTGCCCGGCAAGATAGGGGCCGGCCTCCCGGCCTGCAAAGGCGCGGGGTCCGGTTCAGGCTCGCACGACGTGCTCCCGGAGGAAGGACAGCGTCAGCGCCGTCGCCTCGGCCTCGGCCCGCGCGTCGAAAGTGTGGGCCTGATCGGGGTAGAGAGCGATGCGGCAGCGCCCGCCCGCCGCGGCCACGCCCTCAGCGAGGCGCCGCGCGTGGCTCGGCGGGACGAGCACGTCGCGGGCACCGTGCTGAACGAGGACCGGCGGAAAGACCAGCGGCCGGTCCGCGATCTCCGGGGGCAGGAAGGCGGAGCGCAGGCTCAGCCCCGCCGCGCCGCCGGCGTCCAGCGCCACCGCGAGGGCGAGAGCGCCGCCGAGGGAGCGCCCGATCAGGGCGATGCCGCCCGGCGCCGTCCGGCGCACCTGCTCCAGGAGCGACGCCAGGCCCTCCCGCCACGCGGCGAAGTGGCGGGCGATCTCGGAGAAGCCCGCCCGCTCCTGGCCCGTGCGCAGGAGATAGTGCGGCAGGAGCACCGTGAAGCCCGCCCCCGCGAGCGACGCCGCCTCCTGGCGGACGGGGCGATTCGGACCCGCCCCTTCGGCGTCGTGGAGCAGAATGATCGTGGGCGTTGTAGCGCCGTCCTTGCCGACGGGGCGGAACATCTCGATCGTCAGCAGGTGGCCCGCGCATGTCAGCGTCTCGCGCGTTCCGGCCTGAGGGGGTTTGTCTGGCATGCGTATGCGTCGTTCTCCCGTCCGGCGGATCGTCCCCGGAGCAGCCGGTTCCAGCGGTCTGATGCTCCTCGCCGCACTTCTGCTTGGCATGGCTGCCACGTCCGGCGCGAGAGCCGAGCCCGCCCGTGGCGCGGGGGCACCGGCTGTCGCGACACCGCTGCCGCCGGAGCGCCCCGACGAGCTGAAGCCGGCCGCCCCCTCTCCCGAGGTGCCGCTTCCCCCGGAGCGCCCGGCCGAGCTGAAACCCTCCGTGCCGGAGCCGGCCCCGGCGGCCGAGGCCCCGACGCTGCCACCGGCTCCGCCGCCCCTCCCCCCGGCCCGGCCGGCCGAGCTCTCGGGCGAGGCGGCGCTTGCCCTGAAGGTCGCGGCGCCCGACGACGGCGCCTGCCGGGTCCGCCTGAAGCGGCTCGGCGCCGCCTTCGAGCCTCTGCCGCGCCTGGAGAGCGGGCAGTGCGGGGCCGCGAGCCCGCTCAGGCTCACGGCGCTCGAGGGCATCGCGCTGCCGCAATCCGCCACCCTCGTCTGCGGCGCCGCCGAGGCGCTGGCCCGCTGGGCGACCGAGGTCCAGGCCGTGGCCGAGGCCGAGCTCGGGAGCCCGCTCAAGGCGATCGCCATCGGAACGTCCTACGAGTGCCGCGGGCAGAACCACGACCCCGACGCCAAGCTCAGTGAACACGCCTACGCGAACGGCATCGACGTGATGAGCTTCACGATCGAAGGGCGCGCGCCGATCACGGTCGGTCCCCTGCCGAACGGGACGCCGGAGGCGCGCTTCCTGGCGGCGGTGCGCACCCGCGCCTGCGGCTTCTTCCGCACGGTGCTCGGCCCCGGCTCTGACGCCGCCCACGCCAACCATCTGCATCTCGACGAGCGCGAGCGCAGCGCCGGTCACCGCCTGTGCCAATGAGAGCCGGAACGCTCTGAGCGCCCTGCGGATTGATCGCCCGGGGCGCTGCCGCCTCCGGAGGGATGTCGGGCCATGTCGGCTGGGTTTGCGTTGCGGGCGGGCGTCGCCCTGGTCGGGCTTCTCGCCCTCGCCGCGCCGGGCCTCGCGGCGCCGAAGCGGGAGGAATCCCCCACGCTCACGCGCGATGCGGTCAACGCCGCGGCGCCGGAGGCGCCGGGCGCGGAAGCCAAGGACAAAGGCGGCAAGGACAAGGCAGCCAAGCCGGAGCGGAAGGGCGCGCGCAAGGACGAGGATCCCGACCCGCTGATCGTGAAGGCGCAGGTCCTCCTCGACCGCGCCCGCTTCTCGCCCGGTGCCATCGACGGGCGCCAGGGCGACAATTATCGCGGCGCGCTCGCGGCCTTCGCCAAGGCGCAGGGGCTGCCGGAGCCGAAGAGCCTGACGCCCGAACTCTTCGAGAAGCTGCAGGCCGCCGGCACCGGCCCGGTGATCGCCGAGTACACCCTCACCGAGGACGATGTGCGCGGACCCTACGTGGAGAAGATCCCGGCCAAGATGGAGGAGCAGGCCGAACTCGACGCGATGCACTACACCAACCCGCGGGAGATGCTGGCCGAGCGCTTCCACATGAGCCGCGACCTCCTGAGCGCGCTCAACCCTGGCGCGGCCCTCGACAAGGCCGGGACGGTGGTCGCGGTGGCGGCGGTACCGCCCCTGGAGCGCGGCAAGGTGAAGGCGAAGGATCTGCCGCAATCGCCGAAGGTGACCCGCATCGAGATCGACAAGTCGAGCCGCGACCTGCGGGCCTTCGACAAGGACGGCAAGCTCATCGCCTATTATCCGGCCTCGATCGGCAGCGACGAGAAGCCGGCACCGAGCGGCGAGGCCAAGGTGAAGGGCGTCGCGTTCGAGCCTGACTATACCTACAACCCGAAATATCAATTCGCCGGCGTGAAATCGAAGACGAAGTTCTCGATCCATCCGGGGCCGAACAACCCGGTCGGCGTGGTCTGGATCGACCTGTCGATCCCCTCCTACGGCATCCACGGCACACCGGAGCCCGAGAAGGTGGGCAAGACGGAATCCCACGGCTGCATCCGGCTGACCAACTGGGACGCGCGGGACCTCGCCCTCCACGTCGAGCGCGGAGCGAAAGTCTCCTTCAAGGAGGAATGAGCGATCCCCCAACCCCGCGGGCCGCATGCCCGCGGCAGGCCCTGATCTGGGTTAATGCGGGATCGTTCCGCGTGATGAAGCTGTGTGCCCGGGCCTGCTCGCCGGACCCGGGGGACGGGACATGCCGCGCTACTTCTTCGACATCAACATCTGCGGCAACTCCGCCCTGGACCGCGAGGGCGTGGTGCTCGCCAACGACGAGGCCGCCCGCCTCGCGGTGGCCAGCGTCCTCCACGACGTCGCCCTCGCGACCCTCCCCTCCGGCAGGGCTCAGGTCTTCGTCGCCACGGTGCGCTCGCACGAGCGCGGGGCGCTCTTCCGCACCACCATGACGCTCGCCACGGAGCGTGTCGGCGCGGCCGCCCTCATCGCCTGAGGAGCGCGAGAAGGGCCAGCATCGCGGCGTCGCAGAGGAAGGCGAGCGCTGCGGTCGCGAACGTTCCCTGCAGCATGGGGACCATGTTCTGGTTCTGCAGGCCGGCGACGACCGGCGTCCCGAGGGTGGGCGCACCGGCCAGCGCCCCGACCGCGACCGTCGCGACAGCGAGGACGAGCGCCGTTCGCACCGCCTCGACGATGCCCGGTGCCGCGAGCGGGATCTCCACCCGGCCGAGAACCTGGACGCGCGTGAGGCCGATCGCCCGGGCGGCCTCCCGCGCCTCGTGCGAGACCCCCTCGATCGCCGAGACCGTCCCGCGCAGGACAGGCATCAGCCCGTAGAGGACGAGGGCGAGGAGCGTCGGCGGGCCGCCGAAGCCGAGAACGGGCAGCGCGAGCGCCACGACCACGACCGGCGGCACCGCCTGCGCCGCTGCCGCGATGGCGTCGATCCCGCCGCGGAGGGGCGCGGCCGCCTCACGCGTCGCGAGGATGCCGAGCCCGATGCCGAGGATCGCGGTGAGGGCGAGGCCCGTGGCGGCGAGGGCGAGGTGGTTCAGCGCCAGCGCCGACAGGTGGGCCGGGCTCAGCGCGCGCCGCGGCGCCTCGCCGAGGGCGGCCGCGAGGCGGGAGGCGACGGTCGGGTGGGCGCAGGCGCCGAGGACGAGCCCCGCGGCGGCGAGCCCGAGGGCGGGGCGCAGGCGGCGCAGGAGGGTCATGGCGGGGACCTCATGCGCGCCGCCTCCGCACTGCGTCCTCGGCCCGGCCGAGGGCGGTCTCGGCCGCCAGCGACAGGCCCACGACAGGAAGGGCGCCGAGGAGGATGAGGTCCGGCGCGAATTGTGCCATGCCCTCGAACACGATGCGGCCGAGGCCGCCCGCGCCGATCAGCGCGCCGAGCGTGGCGAGCCCGATGCTCTGCACGCTCGCGACCCTCAGCGCCCCGATCAGGGTGGGCGCGCCGATGGGCAGGCGCACGCGCCGGAGGGTCTCCGCCCGGGTCAGGCCGAGCCCCGCGGCGGCGTCGAGCGTCGCAGGATCCGGCGCCCGAAGGGCCTGGTTGATCCCGCGCCAGAGCGGCAGCAGCAGGTAGGCCGCCACCCCGAGGATCGCGGGCGTCGGGCCGAGCGCGCCGATCCCGAAATCACGGAGCGCCGGCATCCAGCGCAGGAGCCCCGCCAGCAACGCCACCAGGGCTCCGAACAGGGCGACCGCCGGGACGACCTGCACGCCGCCCAGCAGACCCTCGACGAGCCCCTGGCCGCGCCGCCACAGCGCCAGGAGGATCGCGCCGGATATCGCGAGGAGCAGCGCGCCGCCCGCGAGGATCAGGTGCTCGCCGAGTGCGCTCAGGAGAACGCCGCGGCGCGCGCGGAACTCGACGACGAGGGAGAGCCCGTCGAGGATGCCCTGCCGGTACGCGAGGAGCAGGAGCAGGGCGAGGCCGGCCGCGAGTGCCGGGCCGAGCCCGGGCAGCGCCGCCCGGCGCAGGGCGAGGCCGAGGCCGCCCCCGATCAGGGCCAGCGCGATCCAGGCGCCGCTCGCGAGGCTCGCCCGCGCGGCCGGGGGGCGCCCGGCGAGCAGGTCGGAGGCGGTGGCCCCGAGTCCCGTCGCGAGCAGGCAGAGGGCCGTGGCGAGAAGAGCCGCCGCGGCCAGCGCCACGCGGCGCGAGGGATGCGCGCGGAACACCAGGGCCGCCGCAACGACGAGGCCCGCCGCGGCGTGCGCCCCGAGGCCGACCATCTGAGACGCGTAGACCGGGTCACCCAAGGCGAGGCGGTTTCCGGCGGTCGCGAGGAGCGGCAATCCGTAGAGCGCGGCGAGGAACAGACCGGCCGCGGCCGGCGCACCGATGCGGGCGACGCCGCGCACGGCGCGCAGGCCCGTCGCGTCCCGTGCGCGGCGCGAGCGAGGGTCCGGCCGGCCCGTCATCCCGGTCGTCATCCGATGTCGCCGCGCTCGATCAGAAATGCCCGCGCCACGCTCTCGGCCGGCTCCCCCTCGACGGTGATGCGGGCGTTGAGCCGCCGCAGCGTCTTCGCGTCGAGGGCGGCGAACAGCGGTTCGAGCTTGCCCGGGATGCCCGGATGGCGCGCGATCACCTCGGCGCGGGCGACGGGCGCCACCTCGTAGACGATCTGCGCGCCCTTGGGATCCGACATCACGACGAGGTCGAGGGCGCCGAGGGCGCCGTCGGTGCCGTAGACCATGCCGGCATTGACGCCGCTGATGCCCTGTGCGGCCGCCCGCGCCGTCACCGCGGTGTCGCCGCCGGGCAGGCTGATGATGCGGTCGAACGGCATGGCGAAGCCGTAGGCCGCCTCGAAGGACGGCAGGGCGGCCGGGCTCTCCACGAACTCGGTGGAGGCGGCGAGCCGGATCAGCCCGCGCCGGACCGCGCCGGCGAAATCCGCCATGCTGACGAGGTTTTCCCGCCGTGCGAGGGTGCCGCGCACGGCAATGAGCCACGTGTTGTTGGCCGGCGCCCTGCGCAGCCAGACGAGGCCGCGCCCCGCATCCGCCGCGCGGATCGTGGCGAAGGCGCGTTCCGCATCCTTCCAGGCCGGATCGGATTCCGTGCCCGTGAAGAAGGCGCCGTTGCCCGTGTATTCGGGATAAAGGCCGATCTCGCCGGAGAGGAGTGCCGTGCGGACGATCAGGGTCGGCCCGAGGCCTAGACGCCGCTCGACCGGGATCCCGAGATCCTCCAGGCACAAGGCGATCATGCTGGCCGTGAGCGCGCCCTCCGTGTCGCTCTTCGAGGCGACGACGACGGGCCGCCCGTCGGCAGCCTGGGCACGGCGCAGGAGCGGCAGGCAGGCGGCGCCCGCCAGCACGTGCCGGCGGGTGGGCCGGCCCGCTCGACCGATCGACGGTTGCATCCTCGGAGCACGATGCACGGTTGCAGCACCGGTGTGAGAAAATGTATCAGAGCGTAACATTGCGCCGTTAAGCCTCGCTCGCGGAACGGCCCGGGCGCTTGACACGCCCGGCTTTACGGGCGACGGCTCGAAGGGTTCCGGGCCTTGTTCCGGGGGGCGCCCGGCGCATTCGCGACGGGAGGCACCGCGGTCGTCGATACAACCACGACCTTCGCAGGCAGCGTCCCGGCCTCGGGACGAACCCAAGGGAAGACCATCCGGCGTGAGTGCGGAAGCTAACGACGATCTGCTCAACGGGGCCCGGGTGCTCGTCGTCGAGGATGAGGCGGCGATCTCCATGCTGCTCGAGGACATGCTGCTCGATTTCGGCTGCACGGTCGTCGGCCCCGCGGCGCGTCTCGCGACCGCCCTGGAAATGGCGGAGGGAGAGACCTTCGAGGTCGCGATCCTCGACGTCAACGTCGCGGGCGAGCCGATCTATCCGGTGGCCGAGGCGATCGTGAAGCGCGACCTGCCGCTCGTCTTCTCGACGGGCTACGGCGGGGCCGGGATCCGCGAGCCCTTCCGCGACCGTCCGGTGGTGCAGAAGCCGTTCAGCCAGGCGGATCTCAAGCGCACCCTGATCTCGGCGATCAGCGCGGCGCGGCGCTAGGACGCCAGCCTAGAGACCTTCGATCGGAAACGCGTCGACGAGGTGCACGGGCCACGCCCCGTGCTCCAGGAAGACGGCGTCGGCCCGGAAGGTCAGCCCCGCGAGATGCGGGTTGCGGCCGAGCCACGCGCGCACCGCCCGCGAGAACCTCTGCTGCTTGCGGTGGCCGATCGCCTCCTGCGCCGCGAGGAGCGTCGGGCGGGCCTTCACCTCGACGAACACGACGTTGCGCCCGCGCCGAACGATCAGGTCGATCTCGCCGCCCGAGGCCGAGAAGCGCCGGGCGAGCGGGCGGTATCCCTTGATCGAGAGGAGCGCCAGGGCGATGACCTCCGCGCGCAGGCCGCGCCGGTAGGCGGCGCGCCGCCGCGCCTCCGCCCCGTCAGGACGCATCGGGACCGCGCCGGGCGAGAACGAGGGCGCGGGCGTAGACGATGCGCCGGGGCTGCCCGGTCTCGTCGGCGACGAGGCTCGCCGCGTCCTTGATCGAGTGGCGCTCCAACGCGGCGACGAGCGCGGCGTCGAGGGCTGCATCCGCATCCTCGGAGGGCGCCTCCTCGGGGCTCGCGCCGATCACCACCACCACCTCGCCCTTCGGCGGCCCCTCCTCCGCGAAGAGCGCGCTGAGGCTGCCGAGCGTGCCTCGGCGGATCGTCTCGTAGAGCTTCGTCAACTCGCGCGCGACCGCGGCGGGCCGGGCGCCGCCGAGCGTCTCGGCGGCGTCGGTCAGCATCTCGGGCAGGCGGTGGGGGGATTCGAACAGCACCAGGGTGCCGGGGATCGCACCGAGCGCCGCGAGGCGGTTGCGCCGCGCGCCAGACTTCTGCGGCAGGAAGCCCTCGAAGAAGAAGCGGTCCGTCGGCAGGCCCGCCGCGACGATGGCGGTCATCACGGCCGAGGGGCCGGGGATCGGCGTGATCGCGAGGCCGGCCTCGATCGCCGCCTGCACGAGCTTGAAGCCGGGATCCGAGACGAGCGGCGTGCCGGCATCGGAAACGAGCGCCAGGGCCTCCCCGGCCTTCATGCGCGCCACCATCCGCTCGCGCACCGCGGCGTTCGAATGCTCGTGATAGGCCACGAGCGGTGTCGTGATCCCGTAATGCATGAGCAGCGTTCGGGTGACGCGGGTATCCTCGGCGAGCACCGCATCGGCGGCGGCGAGCGTCGCGAGGGCCCGGAAGGAGACGTCGCGCAGGTTGCCGATCGGCGTCGCGACGATGTGCAGCCCCGGCTCGATGGGCTCGGCCTCCGCCGCGAGGCCGAAAGCGGTGAAGGTGGCGGGCGGCCTCGGCGCCCCGTGTTCGGGGCGGCGGCCGGGCTTGTCGATTCGCTGGGTCATCGCTGTGGACATTGCCACGGCGCGCAGGCCCGGCGGAATGGTCCGTGACTTGCGCGCACTATTGCTTTGGCCGCATGCATCCTATCCCTTCAAGTACGCTCGAGCGCACGGGCCACCGCGGAGGACAGCACGGATGGCGCGATCCCGACCCGGCCTCGGCGGCATCGGCCGCCTCGTCGCGGCCCTGCCGCTGCTCGCCCTCTCCGCCTGCATCGGCGGCCCGGACGGCCCGCGGACGGCCCGCACCGCGCCGCCGCCCGAGGCGGGGACGGCTTCCGCCTCGGCGCCGGGGCGGATCGGCAACGGTGCGGTCAAGGTGGCGCTCGTCGTTCCCCTGAGCGGCCAGGGCGCGGCCCTCGGGGCCGCCCTGCGCAACGCGGCGGAACTCGCCATGGAAGAGTTCCAGCAGCCCGACCTGCAGATCCTGGTGCGCGACGATAGGGGCACGCCGGAGGGCGCCCGCGAGGCTGCCCAGGGCGCGATCAGCGAGGGGGCGGAGCTGGTGCTGGGGCCGCTCTTCGCCGCGAACGTGCAGGCGGCCGCGGGGCCCGCCCGAGCGGCGGGCAAGCCGGTCATCGCCTTCTCGACGGACGCCACCGTCGCGACGAAGGGCGTGTACCTGCTGAGCTTCCTCCCCCAATCCGAGGTCGACCGGGTCGTGGAGGAGGCGGTGGCGAGCGGCAAGCGCTCCTTCGCGGCGCTCATCCCCGAGAACAGCTACGGCAACGCCGTCGAGGCACAGTTCCGCGAGGCGGTGGCGCGCAAGGGCGCGCGCCTCGCCGGCCTCGAACGCTACGCGCCCGGCGCGCCGGAACCGGCGGTCCAGCGGCTCGCCGGCGTCATCTCCGGGCCGGCCGCGCAGGCCGACGCCCTGTTCCTGCCCGAGACCCCGGACGGGCTCGCCGTCGTGGCGCCGGCCCTGCAGAAGGCCGGGTTCTCGCCCGCGCGGGTGCGCCCCCTCGGCACGGCCGTCTGGAACGAGCCCAGGGTCTTCGCCCTTCCCGCGCTCCAGGGGGCGTGGTTCGCCTCGCCCGACCGCGCGGGGTTCGGAGGCTTCGCGGGCCGGTATCAGGCGCGCTTCGGCGCCAGCCCGCCAAGGGTCGCCTCGCTGGCCTACGATTCGGTCTCGCTCAGCGCGGCGCTCAGCCGCCAGTACGGCTCGCAGCGCTTCGCCGAGGGGACGCTGACGAACGGCGCGGGCTTCTCCGGCATCGACGGCACCTTCCGCTTCCGTCCGGAGGGACCGAGCGACCGGGCGCTCGCGGTCTACGAGATCCGCAACAACGCCGCGACGGTGGTGAGCCCGGCCCCGCGGACCCTCGGCAAGTCCGGGACCTGAGGCGGGCTCCTCAGGCACCGCCGATCAGCACGGCGCCCGCCGCGATCACGATGCAGGCTGCGACGCGCCCCGCTGTCAGCTGCTCGCCGAGCACGATCCGCCCGAGAAAGGCGGCGAAGACGACGCTCGTCTCGCGCAGGGCCGAGACCGCCCCCATCGCACCGCGCTGCATCGCCCAGATCACCGCCGCGTAGTCCGCGGACGAGATCAGGCCGCCGCCCACAGCCTTCAGAGCCTCGCGGGCCGTGACGTCGAGCACGTCGGCGCCGCGGCGCAGGACGAGCCAACCGGGCTGGATCAGGTGGAAGCAGAACATCGCCGCCGAATAAGCCTGCCAGTCGCCCGATTCCCGCACGCCGAGCCCGTCGACGAGCGTGTCGGCGGCGATCGTGGTGCCGGTCGCGAGCGCGGCGCCAAGGCTCGTGCGGCCGAGGCTTCCCCGCGCGACGGAAAGGGCCAGAATGCCTCCGCTCACGAGGGCGATGCCGAGGAAGGTGCCGGGAGCCGGCCGCTCGCCCGCCGCGATCGCCGCGCCGAGGGCGACGATCATGGGGGATGAGCCGCGGGCGATCGGGTAGGTCTCGCCGAGATCGCCGCTGCGGTCGGTGGCGACGAGGAGGAGGTTGTCGGCGAGCTGGATCACGCCGGCGGCGGCTAGGGAAACGCCGCCGGCACCGGCAGGCCGTAGAGCGAGAGGCCGGCGAGCCCGGGCAGGCCCCTGGCGAGGTTCATCACCGCCATCGACCCGAGGCGGTCGGAGCCGCCGCGGAGCAGCGTGTTCCAGGCCGCGTGCAGGAAGGCCGCGAACAGGACGAGGCCGAGGGTGGCCCCCGGCATGGCCGCCGCTCAGGCTGCGAGTTCGGCGACGAGGGCGTTCAGCACCGGCGCCCCCCTCGGCGTTGCCGCAATGCGGCCGGAGGCCAACCGGGCGACGAGCCCGTCCTCGACGAGGGCCGCGAGCCGCACGGCATCGAGCGGGCGGCCCTTGAGCGCGGCGTAGCGGGCCGGGTCGATCCCCTCGGTGAGGCGAAGGCCCATCATCAGGAACTCGTCGCCCTCGTCGGCGGGCGCGAGCGCCTCCGTCTCGGTGATGCCGTGGCCCTCCGCCTCGACGCGGGCGAGCCATGCCTCCGGCGCCCGCTCCGTCACGGTGCCGATGCGTCCGGTCTCCGTCACGAGGCGCCCATGCGCGCCGGGTCCGATGCCGGCATACTCGCCGTAGCGCCAGTAGAGCAGGTTGTGGCGCGATTGCGCGCCGGGCCGCGCGTGGTTCGAGATCTCGTAGGCCGGCAGGCCCGCCCGGTCGCAGACCTCCTGCGTCACGTCGTAGAGGATGCGCGCGCTCTCCTCGTCCGGCGGAACGAGGCGCCCAGCCCTCGCGAGGCCGTAAAAGGGCGTGCCCGGCTCGATGGTGAGCTGGTAGAGGGACAGATGCTCGGCCGCCCGCGCGATCGCCTCCGTCAGCTCAGCGCGCCACGCCTCCGGCGTCTGCGCCGGCCGGGCGTAGATCAGGTCGAAGGACGTGCGCTCGAAATGCGCCTGCGCGGTCCGCACCGCGTGGAACGCCTCCTCGGCCGTGTGCAGGCGCCCGAGGCCCTTCAGCGAGGCGTCGTCGAGGGCCTGCACGCCGAGGGAGACGCGGTTGACGCCTGCCGCGCGGTAGCCGCGGAATCGGCCCGCCTCGACGCTCGTCGGGTTGGCCTCCAGGGTGATCTCGACATCCGCCGTCATCCCCCACGCGGCCTCGACCGCTTCCAGGAGGCCCGCCACCGTCTCCGGTCGCATCAGCGAGGGCGTACCGCCCCCGAGGAAGACGCTCGACACGCGCCGCCCGGGCGTGCGGGCGGCGACATGCGCGATCTCGGCGCGGAAGGCCGCCAGGAAGCGCGGCTCGTCGACCGGCGCCTGCCGGACGTGGCTGTTGAAGTCGCAATCCGGGCACTTCGAGGCGCAGAAGGGCCAGTGCAGGTAGACGCCGAAGCCGGCGTCGCGGGTCGGGTGATCGATCAGCATGGTGTCACCGGCCCCTGCGGGCCCGTTGCTCGAAGCCGGTTCACGGCCGGCGCAGGCAGGCCTCCGCCAAGGTCACGAAGGCACGCGCCCGATGGGAAAGGGCCTTGCCGCTCTGCCAGTCGACGCCGTGCTTCTCCTCCGAGGAGATCTCGCCGAAGGTCCGCTCGAACCCGTCCGGCCGGAACATCGGGTCGTAGCCGAAGCCAGCCGTGCCGCGCGGCTCGACGAGATCGCCGAAGACCCGGCCCTCGAAGAGCTCGGTGTGGCCGTCCGGCCAGGCGAGGACGAGGGCCGAGACGAAATGCGCCCGGCGGTTCGTGGCGCCGCGGCGCTCGAGCTCGGACAGGATGCGGGCCATCGCGCCGGAAAAGTCCTTCGCCGGTCCCGCCCAGCGGGCCGAGAACAGGCCCGGCGCCCCGTCGAGGGCGTCGACGCAGAGCCCCGAATCGTCGGCGAAGGCGGGCAGGCCCGACGCTTCCGCCGCGGCGAGCGCCTTGATCGCCGCGTTCTCGGCGAACATCGTGCCCGTCTCCTCGGGCTCGGGCAGGTTCAGATCGCCCGCCGACACCGCCTCGACGCCGAAGGGCGCGAGCAGCTCGCGCATCTCGACGAGCTTGCCCGCGTTGTGGGTCGCGATGACGACGCGGCCCGAGAGGATGCGGTGGCTCACGCGGCCGCCCCCGCCAGAACCTGCTTCTGGAGCGCGACGAGCTGGCCCACGCCGCCCTTGGCGAGGCGCAGGAGCTCCAGCAGTTCCTCTTCCGAGAACGGCTTGCCCTCGGCGGTGCCCTGAACCTCGACGAGGCCGCCGGTGCCGGTGATCACGAAATTCGCATCCGTCTCGGCGGCGGAATCCTCGGCGTAGTCGAGGTCGATGACCGGCGTGCCCTGGTAGATGCCGCAGGAGACCGCCGCCACGTGGTCGCGCAGCGGGTTGACCGAGATGATCGAGCGCTTCTGCATCCAGGCGAAGCAATCGTGCAGCGCCACCCAGGCGCCCGTGATCGCGGCTGTGCGGGTGCCGCCATCGGCCTGGAGCACGTCGCAATCGACCGTGATCTGACGCTCGCCGATCGCCGGCAGGTTCGTCACCGCGCGCAGCGACCGGCCGATCAGCCGCTGGATCTCCTGCGTGCGCCCGGAGGGCTTGCCCGAATTCACCTCGCGGCGGGTGCGGTCGTGGGTCGCGCGCGGCAGCATGGCATATTCGGCCGTGACCCAGCCCTTGCCGGAGCCGCGCAGCCACGGCGGCCCGCGCTCCTCCAGGGAGGCCGTGCACAGGACCTTGGTCTCGCCGAAGGTGACGAGGCACGACCCCTCCGCGTAGCGCGCCACGGCGCGCTCGAGTGTCACCTTGCGCAGCTCGTCGGCCGCGCGCTTCGAGGGCCGCATGCCACTCTCCCCGTCCTGTCGGATGTCAGGGCTGCGCTCATAGGCCGGCCCGGCGGAGGCGGCAACCCGCACGGCCCCTCCCCGCAGCGCTCCCTTGCAGATGCCGGCCGCGCGGGCCGGTATTGAGGACAGGTCTTGTAGAGTCTCCATGCGCTCCGGGCGGGACGCTGCGGCCCCGCGGCGCGGGCGGCACGGTTGATCCGCGGCCTGAGCGGCGACACAATCGGCGGTCAGGACAAGAACCCGGTGACAGAAACTCCCCGCTCCCTCTCCTCCCCGCAGCAATTCCAGGCGCTCGCCGCGATGAACGAGCGCGCCCGCGAGATCTTCCGGCAGATCGTGGAGAGCTATCTCTCGACGGGAGAGCCGGTCGGGTCGCGCAATCTCGCGCGCATCCTGCCGATGACCCTGTCGCCGGCCTCGATCCGCAACGTGATGGCGGATCTGGAGCATGCGGGCCTCATCTTCGCGCCCCACACCTCGGCCGGGCGGCTGCCGACGGAGCAGGGCCTGCGCTTCTTCGTCGACGCGATGCTGGAACTCGGCGATGTCGGGCGCGAGGAGCAGGCGCTGATCGAGGCGCAGATGCGCGCCGCCGCCTCCCGCCACACCTTCGATTCCGCGCTCGCGGAGGCCTCGACGCTGCTCTCGGGCATCTCGCGCGGCGCGGGCGTCGTCGTGACGACGAAGCAGAACGTGCACCTGAAGCACATCGAGTTCGTGCGGCTCGACCGGGACCGCGCCCTCGTCGTCCTCGTCTCGGACGACGGCTCGGTGGAGAACCGCCTCCTCGACCTGCCGGCGGGTCTGCCGACCGGCGCGCTGCAGGAAGCCTCGAACTACCTCAATGCCCGCCTGCAGGGGCGCACCCTCGGGGCGCTGCGCGCCGAGATCGAGGCCGGGCGCCAGGCGATGAAGCGGGAACTCGACGTCATCACCGAGCGCCTCGTCGATGCGGGGCTCGCGACCACGGTGGGGCCGTCCGACGCGCGCCAGCTCATCGTGCGCGGGCAGGCGAACCTGCTCGACGATCTCAGGGCGGTCGAGGATCTCGAGCGCATCCGCCTGCTCTTCAACGATCTGGAGACGCAGAAGGACGTGATCGACCTGCTCGCCCGGGCCGAGGGCGGCGAGGGCGTGCGGATCTTCATCGGCTCGGAGAACAAGCTGTTCTCGCTGTCCGGCTCGTCGATGATCGCCGCGCCCTTCCGCGACGGCTCCCAGAAGATCGTCGGCGTGGTCGGCGTGATCGGGCCGACGCGGCTCAACTACGCCCGCATCGTGCCGATGGTCGACTACACCGCCCGCGTGGTCTCGAAGCTCCTCGACGGAGGGCGGTGAGAAGGTTCGGGCGGCGCCGGAGCGCCGCCCGGTACCGGTTCAGGCCGGGATGACGTCGATGATCTCGTAGGTGTCCGGATCGATGATGACGATGTCGTCCTCGACCAGGATGAAGCGATAGCCGCGATAGGCCGGGACCAGGGTCAGGATCGCCGGCGGCAGCGCGTGCAGCGTCACCGAGCGCGGGATCGCGGTGCCGACGTTGAGGCTGAAGTTCACGCTGCGCACCGGCGAGACACCGAGCCTCGTGACCGACTGGCGGAACTCCGTGCGCTGGCGCGTGTCGAGGCGGTTGACGGCGCCGCGCGCCTCGCTCCGCCCGCCACCGCGCTCGGCCGCGCCCTCGCGCCCGCCGCGTCCGTCACGGTCGGCTCCGCCGCGTCCATCGCGGTCGCCCCGCTCCGCTCCACCCTCGCGGCCACCGCGCTC